>DAIDLF010000001.1 GCA_027449645.1 Candidatus Parcubacteria bacterium
TTCCGCGCCGCGGATATTGAGATAGGTGTCATGCTCTCCTGCAAACGACGCCCCCGGAAGGTCTTCGGCGGTTGCCGACGACCGCACGGCGCAATCGGCATTCTTGCCGTAGCGCTTTTCAAGGTCATGATAGCCTTCCACGATCGCCTCTTTGAGATCCTTCGGGAACTCCGTCGCCTTGATCGCGTTGCGCACCGAGGCGCACCGCCTGGCGAGATCCGGAAGATTCTTGGTGCTAAGCCCCGTCAGGGTCTTCTTGATGACCTCCCTCAGCCCTGTTTCCTCCAAAAAATACCGGTAGGCGCTTGCCGTGACCACGAACCCGTTTGGGACGGGCACGCCTTCAGGTTCCAGATATTGGATCATTTCGCCGAGCGACGCATTCTTGCCGCCGACCTCCCCGACGTCCTCAATGCTGACCTCTTTGAATTTCAGGATGAATTTCCCCTTCTCTGCTGATTGCGATGCCATAATGATTATGAAAAATGGTTATTTTTTACTAGTGCGGCCTTCTTCCCGTATCATACCACGGAACATCATGGAGAAAGCCACAGCATGAGATCGGAGACATTCGCTCCCGTCGGGCCGGTGAACAGCAGATCGTCCGTCTTCTTGAGGAAGCTATAGGAATCGAAGCGCCTGCCGTAGGATCCGGCATCAAGGCCCTGTGCCGCGGCGGATGCCTTGGTGGAAGCGTCCACGATGGCCCCGGCGCTGTCGGAATTGTCCACGCCGTCAGAAGCAAGCGCCAGAAAAACGTCGTGCGGGCCGAGAAGCGGAAGCGCCGAAAGCGCGAGATGCGAACACCGGCCGCCAAGTCCTGGCTGATTCGTGGAGACCACAAGCCGCACCTCCCCGCCGCCGAGCGCCGCACGCACGGACTCCCCTGCGGCGGCTTTCAGCAAAGGGATCGCGACCTCCGGTCCGGCATAGATCTCCTCAGAAACGACGCTCGCCTGGTAGCCCTGCCGCTCCGCCTCTTCCGCCATGGCACGGAGGGCCTGCCCGTTCGAGACAAGGAGCACATTATGGACCTTCTCGAAAAACCGGTCGTCTTTCGGCGTCTCCGTCAAGGCAAATCCCTCCATGTGATATTTGTCGAGGATGGCCTGGGCATCGGCCACGGTACTCTCGTCCTTGAAGGTCGGCCCCGATGCCACTGCTTCAAGATGGTCGCCGGGCACGTCGCAGAACACGAGTCCCACGACCGTAGCGGGATAAAGCAGCTTTGCAAGCCCGCCGCCCTTGAGGGCGGAAAGGTGCTTGCGTACGGTATTCAACTCCTCGATGCCGGCGCCCGTGCGGAGAAAATCGTCATACAGCTTCTTTCCCTGGGCGCACTCCGATGCGGGCCAGCAGAGAAGCGACGAGCCGCCTCCGGACACAATCACAAGGACCAGGTCGTCCACGGCAATCCCTTTTGCCAAATTCACGATATGTTCCGTCGCGGCAAGGTTCTGCTCGGAAGGTTCAGGGTGCGTGCCGACGAATGCGGATACCGGCTCGCATTTGATGTCCTTCACGTCAATGACCACTCCGTCCGTTATCCTGCCCTGCAGGACCTCTACGAGGGCACCGGCAGCCTCGCACGAGGCTTTGCCGAATCCCACGACATGGATGGCCTTGAATGGTGCGAGATCCAGCTCCAGATCTTTCACCTTGAGCGTGGCACCGCCGTTGCCGAGCGACACCGATGACCGCACCGCCTGTTCGGTATTGATGGCCTGCAATCCCGCTTCCGCAATCTTGAGCGCCGCGGCGCGCGCGGGCGTGCGAGCCAGCTCGGCAAGGTTTTGAATGGCGATGCGCGGCATTTCCCTCCTAATCCACGACGTTCTGCGGCGTTCCGGCAATGAACGCGGTGATATTCTGGATGGTCGTCTGACTGATCTGTTCCACGGCGCCCTCTGAATAGAATGCCACATGGGGGGTGGCAATGACCTGCGGCATGGCGATGAGCGCCAGATCGTCGGCAACCGCCTCGGACGCCTCCCCATTCTTGGCGCTCCGCTCCGCTTCAAGGACATCGAGCCCTGCGCCAGCCAGCGTGCCGTCGCGAAGCGCCGCAAGCAAGGCCTTCGTCTCGATCAGCTCGCCCCGGGCAGTATTCACGAGGTATGCCCCCTTCTTGATGAGGCCGACATTGCCCATATTGAGGACGTGGTGCGTCCCTTGGTTATAGGGCAGATGGAAGGTGAGCACATCGGATTGCGCAAGCAATGCCGGGAGATCCACATAAGGGAAGCCCATCTGCGCCGCAAAGGCGTCGTCGTGATAGGCGTCATACGCCAGCACGTTCATCCCGAAAGCCTTGGCGGCGGTGATCACGTTCTTGCCGATCCTGCCCGTGCCGAGCACCCCGAGCGTCTTCCCGGCGAGGTCGAACCCCACGAGGCCGTCCAGGGAAAAGCTCTTCTCGTTGCGCAGGCGGGCATTGGCGGCAAACAGTTTCCGGGAAAGGCATAGCATCAGCCCAAAAGTGTACTCCGCCACGGTGCGCGAACCGTAGCCGGGAACATTGGAAACTGTGATGCCTTTTGTCTTCGCGGCGGCGAGATCGATGTGGTCAAATCCCGTGGAGCGGGTCGTAATATATTTCGTCGCGCCAAGCATGCCGATGACCTCGGAGGAAAGCTCCGAGTTGATGAAGGTAGAGACGATGTCGGCGTCCGCAGCGAGGCCTGCGGTAGCTTTGGTGAGCGTTTCGTTATGAAATTGAAGCGTATGGCCTGCGAGGGCCTTCGTGATCTCGTCCTGATCCTCCGCAGCGGTTTCAAAGAAGGTGATATGCATGGGTAAGGCGGATGCTGGTTTTCCTCAGTATACCATAGTGCGCCAAGGAATACGCGCCGAATATCGCCGCGCCGAACAGGAGGTCGCCGGAAAGCGACGCGCGGAAGAACGGCAGGGCGAGCGCATAGCATGCCACAAGGCCGGAGAGCGTGTGCGGATACCAGGAGGAAAGCGCCCATACGGCGAAGTTCGTGGCCACGAAAAACGTGGCGGACCCGGCAATTACCCGCAGCATCGCCCTGCGGAAAGAATAATTGCCGCGAAGTCCGGCGCCCCACAGCGCCATAAGGAGAAAGCTGCCGTATACCGCAAACATCAACCGCCAATCATAAAATCCCAGCATGGCGTCGCTCGCCACAAGCACCGGCAGGAATGCCAACCAGCCGAACCGGCGCGAGAACTGTGAAAAATAAAATCCGCCGAAAAGCATGACTGCGCCCACCGGCGTGAAATCTGCGGGATGAGGGAGAAGCCGCGCAGCCGCGGCGGCGGCAAAAAGGCCTGCATATACGAGCCAGGGCGTCAATGATGATGTTTTCATGGTTGCAACGATTGAGTGAATGTCCACGCAATGGTATCCCCCGGCTTCGGCGCATACCCGTCCGCCCCCACCTGCACATAAGCCCCGTTCACCGTATACTGCCAGTAATTCCCTCCCGTGCCATTCGTAAAGGACCCGATCGTCTCCACGAGGTCCCCCATCCCAGGATATGCCTTTGCCACGAACCGGACGCCGTCCTTGCCCGCCTGCTCTTTGAGCAAAGTAAGTGCGCTCTCGCCCGGGGCAAGGTCCGTTACTACATCATCCATCAACGTGCTGGTGCCGGCTTCCACAAGGAGATGCACCCCGGCAGGGCTTTCCTGATGGATGGGAATTACCGTAGTGATCGTGCCGCGATGCCCTCCCGCCGGAGCGGGCGCCCCAAAGAGCACGGGCCACACGAGAAACAGTGCGACCGCAAGGATGATGATCGCCGTCCCGATAGCGATGAAGTTCGCGCGCAGAAAGCGGAGCATGGACATCATTTTTCATTGTGCGCGCCGGCGCGAAAAACGCAACTGGGGAAAACCTCCTGCGCGAAAAAGCTATGCGTTTTGCGGCGCGAGCGCATGTGCAAACGACGACCATATTGACGCCTATTGCGCCGGCTCGGTCAAGATATACGAAGGCAACTTGGTAAGATTGACGCCGGAAGTGCCATCCGGGTTGATGATGAAAGTGAATCCAAACGGATCCTGCGGGATGGAGGACAAAATGCCCTTCGTGACGAGCGCCGCCGTGGACGTGGGATAGGCCCCGAATTCCTGCTTGTACTGCGCGGCGGCGGCCTGGATGGCGTCCAGATCATCCAGGTGGTCTATATAGGCTTGTGCGCGCTCCTTGGTGAAAGGATCGTTCGTGCTGTCGCG
>DAIDLF010000002.1 GCA_027449645.1 Candidatus Parcubacteria bacterium
AACGATATCGGACACCCCTGCCGCACCCGCGCCTCCCCGGACGCCGCGCCACAAAGGATGGCTTGCCTCGATGCGGCTTTCCTTGGCAAAGGCAAGTATCGTCTCGTCCACCGATTCTATGGCCACCGACTTTCCCGCCGCTTCCGTTTCGCGCTTGAGAAGATGGAAATTCCGCAGGGATTTTCCGAGCGCCGAATTATTGGGGATCACCAAGGTGATCTCGGGGTCGGGCTCATTGAGGACCGCATCAATGACCTCAGCAACACCGTCAGCCTTATCAATAATGATCTTCTTCATGGTTATTAGTATAGCACAGGGGGTTCCGCCGGCATTATGCACACCGTCACTGGGTAAGCCAGTGCAAGCGGCGGCGGAGCTTCTGGTTGATATCGGACCTGGTCTTGTCGAAATATGCCTCAATGAACGGGAGGAGATAGTGGGAAAGCTGATAGGGCGGAAGGGAGCGTCCTTTGAGCTCTGCGAAGCCGAGGTCGTGCAGGATCTCATCAAGCGGAAGAGCCTCAAAGACGACGCCGTCAGCCTTATGCGGCAGCGAAAACGGCAGCGCATGCGGCGATTCTACATAGACAAATCCCTTGAGCTTCCCCTTCTCCACCTGCGCAAACAATTCGTCGGTCACGGGCTGGATGAGCTTTTTGAAGACGCGGGAAGCTGTCTCGGACATGCCGCCGCGCGTATAGAGATCATAAAGACCGCGCGCCGCCGGCTCCGAAACGCCCATCGCGGCGGCAATCCGCCTGAAGAGCGGCGCGAAACTCCAGGCGAACCGCTCGCGGTACAGCACCGGATATTCATCCTTCGCCTTTTCCAGCACAAAAAGCGACGAACCGTCGCCCGACGGCGCAATCAGATTGATGGGCGCCTTGCGCGCCCGGCTGAGCGAGAGCAGGCGCGATTGCGGCGCCTCGGCAAAAAAGAACTCCTCCGGGGCATTGAAAAATTGCTGCAACCCCTCAAAGGTCCCCCTTCCGGTGAACGTCATTTCGAGCAGGAGCGAGATGCTCTTTCCCGTGAACCCGACCGGACTCACTACCGAATTCCTGCCCACCTTGAAATGCTTTGCCTTGGCGCCCACAAGCACGGTATCAAGCTCATCCACATGGATGCGCTCCGCGGCCTCGGCGCGGCACTGGTTGAATACTTTCCCCATGGCCTGCGCGATCATGTTTTCCAGCTCGGAAAGGAAGATCTGCTCGTCCGCCGCGCCGGGGTCCCGTTCCAGGGTCAGCGGCACCGGGATCGTCGTCGCAAGATCCGCATCGGCGACCGCGATCACTTTGCGGTGGTCTTTGAAAAAATATTCCCCTTCCCACGACTGCTGGGCAATGCGGCGCACCGGGGAGCTGAAAAACTTCCTGAGATCAAGGTGTTCCAAAAGCCGCTCGATCACGATGTTCCGCTCCTCATCCACACTCAAAAAAAGACCGCTCACGCCGGATGCGGCAAGCTCGAGAACGAGGAATCTCTCGCGAGGACGGAATAGTGCCTTCACCCCTCTATTGTACCACTATTGCCCCTTGGCCAAAACGCCCCGGATGCGGCGCACGCCCGCGGAGGAAGCCTCTTCTTTTGCCAGAGTGAAATGCCCGATGTCCCCCGTATGGGCCACATGCGGACCGCCGCAGAACTCTATGGAAAATGCCTTATCGAACTGCGGATCTTCCGGCGTGGCGCCCTTCGGCCCGATGGAATAGACCGACACGCGGTCCGGATATTTCTGCCCGAACTCGTGCTCCGCGCCCAGCTTTTCCGCCTCCTCGCGCGCAAGTTCGCTCCGGATCACGGGAAGGTCTTCCGCGATCTTTTCATTCACTATGCGCTCCGCTTCGCGCTTCTCCTCCTCGGTCATCTTCTTGTCGTAGAGGAAGTCCAGACGCAGGCGCTCGCTCGTGATGTTGCTTCCCCGCTGTTTGACCGTCGGACCAAGCACGACCTGCAGCGCCTTTAACAGCAGGTGGTGGGCGGTATGCAATTTCGTCGTCTGCTCGGAGGCGTCCGCGAGGCCGCCCTTGAACACGCCTGCCGCCGCAGTACGGGACTTGTCCTGATGTTCCTCCATCCGCTTTTTAAAATCTTCCTCATTGATGGCAAGTTGGCGCTCGGCGGCAAGCTCGCGCGTAAGCTCAATGGGAAATCCATATGACTGATACAGGTCAAAGACCGCGGCCCCGGGAAGCATGCGGTCCGCTTTCACCGCATCGCTTTCACACAGCTTTTCGAACTCGCGCATCCCGTCCCTCAGCGTCTTCCTGAACTTCTCCTCCTCTTTGTTGATCTCCTGCTCGATCGTCTCGCGCGCGGCATACGTTTCCGGATAGGCGTCGCGGTACGGCTCCACGGCGGGGCCGACAAGCGTGGAAAGTTTCGCCTCGTGCATGCCGAGCTGGTCGGCGTAGCGCACCGCGCGGCGGAGCAGGCGCCGAACGAAATAGCCGCGCTCGCTATTGGACGGCACCACCCCGTCGCCGATGAGAAATACGGCCGCCTTCACATGGTCGGCGACGATGCGGAATGCCGCGAGGTCCGCGGGCGTGGCGCTCTCATATTTTTTCCCCGAAATCTTTTCCAGCTGTTCCAGTATCGGCCAATGGCATACGGCGATGATGTCCGGCACGCCGGCAAGCGCCATCGCGATGCGCTCCAAGCCGCCGCCGAAGTCAACATTCTGTTTGGGCAACAAGCCGAATGAACCGTCCGGTTTCTTGAGATACTGCATGAACACGCTGTTGCCGATCTCCAAAAAGCGGCCGCAGTCGCAGTTCGGATGGCAGTGCGCGCCGAACTTGGCGTCATGCCGCGGCGCTCCCGCGGCGTCCGTGACACCGAAGTCATAGAACATTTCGCTGTCCGGGCCGCCCGGCTCTCCCGCCGGCATGTGCTCCGGCACGCCCGCCCGGCTCCACCAGTTCTTCTTGGCGTCGTAATAGAAAATGCGCTCGCCGTCGCGCATGCCGCGCTCATAGCCCTGCGCCTCCGAACCAAGCGCCGCAATGCCCGCATCGATCCCCTTCTCCCTGAAAAGCTTTTGCCAGATCTCCGCCGACTCCATGTCGCGCGGCAGGTTGTTCTTCTCGTCGCCGATGAACGCCGTCACGTAGAGCCGCGCCGGATCCAACCCCAGCTCGTCCGTCAAAAACGAGAAGATCCACGGCAGCTGCTCGGCCTTGAAGTAATCGCCGAGTGACCAGTTGCCGAGCATCTCGAAGAACGTGGTGTGGCGGTTGTCGCCCACCTCCTCGATGTCCACGCTGCGAAACGATTTCTGCGAGTCCGCGATGCGCGTGCCCTCCGGATGCGCGGCACCCAGCAGGTATGGCACCATCGGCTGCATGCCGCTGCCAGTGAAGAGCGTGGTCGGATCGTTCTCCGGCACCAGGAGCGACGACGGTACGATCGCGTGCCCGTGCGCCTTATAGAACGCCAGATATTTCCCGCGGATGTCGTTGAGGGTCATGGAATGAATAGTAAAGGACGCGCCGGGTTTTTTCCAGTATACGCCGAAGCCCGCGCCAAGAAATTATTTCTCTGCGTTGTAAAGCTCCTGGATCTCCGCCGCGGACAGGGCGCGGTTGTACACGCGGACATCATCAAGGTATCCAACCCATGACGGATAGCCCCCCATCATCCCGATATAGGAATTTCCGGTAGGGGTCACCACGCGACCCGACCCGCTTGCCACAAGGGAGCCATTCAGATAGAGATACCCCGTCTGCGTTGATGAGCTGTACACCGCCACCGCCTGATACCAGGTGTTTACGCTGAATGGACCAGGATAGCCAAAATTCATCGTCCCTCCATCCTCAGAACTGCGGAGCGCTAAATATCCTGCAGTGTTAAAGCCGAAACGGAATCCGTTGGTTGGATAAATATCATCTGAAAAAAGACCAAGCTCGCCTCCTGAAACATATGAAGATGAGGTATTATAAAACCATAACGCCACCGAGAAATCTCCGGAACCCGTGCTGAAATTGGCAAGGGGGTTGGTGCGAATATAATTTGTTCCCCCGCTCGTCTGCGCTGCATAAGTCCCCACTTTCCCTGGGGCATACGCCGATGCCCCATTCCATGTGCCCGTATTCCCGTTTCCGCTCAAATCTACCGCCGTGCTTCCGCTGCCTTCGTTGAGGGGCCAATAACCCACCAGGCCCCTGCCCACATCCGCAAGCGTGGAAACCCCCGACCCTGCTTCGATAAGGGCGGGATCCGAGCCTCCGACCCCTTGTTTTGCATATTTCTGGGATTCCATGAAGGCAGAAACTTCATACTGTGAGCCGTTCGTGGCGTATGCGTAATAGAGGTTGCTTGAGGTCTGGTTCACGGGGTCCACGGGGAGATTGCTCAGAGGGGAACCCGAAGAGATGCTGGAAAGGTTGATAGGGATCCAACCAGTCGAGGTCGCGGTGCGGTAGGTGGAAGAAGCCGCACAATGGTAGCTCCAAGCGGCGTTCGGCATGCCAATGCCTTGGCACTGGTCGCCCGCGGTGCTCGTAGCGGAAGGATCGTAAACGGAAAGATAGCTCGTGGTCGCGGTGCCCAGGGAGAACGTGGGTGCCGCAGACTGATCGGTGGCATAGAGGTTTATCGCGGAATTGAGGGTCGCCATATCCGAGACCCGGTTCGCATCGCGGGATTGGCGAAGAAGCTCTGCGGGATTCAGCGTCAATACCACAACCACGGCCAAAATGGCGATGATGGCGATCACGACGAGAAGCTCGATGAGGGTGAAGGCGGAGCGGGATGAGGTCCTGCGGGGCATAGGGAAATTATACCATAGCAGGATTTGAGCCTGGGTAAATTCAATATCAATAATAAAGGTCGGTCAGCTCCGGCTGTACCAATACCACCCATTGCCCCGGCGGAAATCGCCCGGGCGCCTGTGCAAAAAAGGCATTGAGATCCGGGAACATGCTAAAACTCTTCCCGTTCCGCGTCACGGCTTTATCATATCGGCGAACACCTTTCGCGACATCGCCAGCAAACATGCTCTTTAAGATCGCCGCGTGGTCGGCACGAGACGCAATCAGCTCGCCCAGTTTCTCGTTCCCATCCTTTTCGCGCGGGCCAAGCTCCGGAATGCCCGCGGTGACCACGAGCAGTTTTTTGCCCTCGCGTTTCGCAAGCGCCGCGGCCGCCTCCACGCCCGCGCGAGCCGTCGTCAGACTGATGTTATAGGAATCATCGATGGCCGAATAGCCGTGCCATTCGTCCTCCTTCTGGCGCCGTTCCGGCAATTCCATCTTTGCACACGTATCTACAATGAAGTCGCGCGGGACCTGCAGCAGCTGGGCGGCTTTCACTGCAAACGCCAGGTTGATGAGGTTCGACGCGGAAAAATGCTGCTTCGTCGGCGCGTCGAGGATATCCAGGCCGCCGCCCGAAACGATGGTCAGGCCGGCCGTGCCGAGGGAGACCGCGTCGCCGGATCCAACGGCACGGTAACCGAGCGCCGCCGCCGTTTCCGCAGTACATAAAAGCTTGGCGCCGGGCTTCGCCCCGGCGAATACCTCCCCGAGCGCCGCGGCAAGCTTTTCCCGGTTCCCAAACCGTTCAAGGTGCTGATCGCCCACATTGGTGACGATCGCAAGGTCCGGCGGCACGATCGATGCGCTCCGGGCGATCTCGCCGCGGCGATAGGCATCCATCTCCACGATCAGCAGCTGGGTCCCCGGCTTCAGATAGGCGTTCACCCACATCGCGATGCCAAGCGGCGTGTTGATGTTGCCGGGAATCACCTGCGCCGCATAGGTATACTGCGCAAGCTGATAGATGAATTGTTTGGTAGTGGTCTTGCCGAAGCTCCCCGCCACGGCGACGATCTTCATTTCCCCATGCCGCGCGATTGTGGCCGCCGCGCGCCGGATGACGCGCATTTTCAAGAAACCATAATAAGGGGCAAGGATCCAGTTTCCTGCGAGCACAAAGATCGGAATGGCCAGGAGCCACCCTGCCGCAATGAGCACCACCGAAAACGGAGCGAACGCCACGGCGGCGGACGCGGCAAAGAGCGAAGCAAGCCATAGGGCAACCACGAACGCCAGGGAGCTTTTCACCCGCTTGGTATACTTCAGGGTGTCTCGCACCTGGATATTGCGGCGCAGGAAAAAGCGCGGCAACCATTTCAAAAAGCGCGTGCCGGAATATTCCTCCTGCTGGAGGATATAGAAGAAATCGGCGAACGGAAACAGCGCATGGAGGATCCGCTTAAAGCGCATGGAGAAATTGCCTGATGATGCCATAAAAAAGGATGGGGTTCTCGAGATGGGCGTTATGTCCCGACTGCTCCATTATGCGGAGCGTGCTGCCGGAAATCAACGCATGCATCTCGCGGCCCATGGCAGGCGTGGGATAGGTGTCCCTGCCGCCCCATATAAGCAGCGTCGGCACGGCGATCCGCCGCAGGGCTTCGGTCTCATCAAAGACGATCGTCTTCCGGAAGATCTTCCCCATGCCCTTTGCGTCGGCCTCCCGCAGTTCCGCGTTCGCGGCATAGCGCCCGGCTTCAGGGCGGGCAAAGCCGAGTCGTTTCAGCGCTTTTGCCGCCGCGATCTTCGCGCGCACGGATGCCGTGGGACGATAGAGGCAGGGCGCGGCATAAAGCACGAGTGCGCGGAGCCACGCGGGCCGTTCGCTTGCCACGAACGCCGCGATCCGGCCGCCAAAAGAATGGCCAAGCAAAACGATGCCGCCATTGCCAT
Source organism: Candidatus Parcubacteria bacterium (assembly GCA_027449645.1). Classification (GTDB taxonomy): domain Bacteria; phylum Patescibacteriota; class Minisyncoccia; order UBA6257; family 2-01-FULL-56-20; genus JAKAGE01. The sequence goes on from DAIDLF010000002.1 coordinate 6,717, forward strand.
CTCCCTCCTTTGCGGCGATCGACGCCAATCTCTCCTTCACCCATGCGGCATATTCCGGGATGCCCCACTCGCCGTCCACGAGCGGCTCCTCGCCGAACCCCGGCAAGTCCAACACCCGCACGTCGCCCTCGGGAAACCGGTGCGCAAAATCCTCCCACAACGCCTTGTCGTGCCCCCACCCGTGCAGCACCACCAATTTGTTGCGCACCGCGTTCGCCATAGGCTGCGCGCGCCGCTAGGCGTAATCCACCGGAACGCTCGCGAACTTCGTCTTCGCAATGATCACGTGGTCGAGCACGCTGATGCCCATGATCTTCCCCGCCTCCACGATCTGCGCCGTAATGGCGATGTCCGGCTCGCTCGGTTTCACTACGCCGGAAGGATGGTTGTGCGCAAGGATGACCGCCGATGCCGAGTGCTCGATGGCGGGACGGAACACTTCGCGCGGATGGATGATGTTGGATGTCATGCTCCCGATGGAAATGATCTCATCGTGGATGAGCTGGTAATGGGCATCAAGATAGAGTCCGCGCAGGTGCTCCTTCGGCAGGTCGCGCATGTCGGAAAGATACGCATACACCTGGCTCGCCGTGCGGAGCGTGACCGGCTTCCTGCCGTCGGGCGTTTTGAAGAGCCGCCGGCCGAGCTCGAAGCATGCCACGATCTGGCATGCCTTGCCGAGCGGGATGCCGAGCATCTCCTTCACTTTGTTCGGGTCTTTCTGGTGGATGATCGCGCTATCGCCATACTCGCGGAGCAGGCGCCGGGACATGGCGAGCACCTCCTCTTTTTTCGTGCCGACGTTCAGGATGACCGCGAAGAGCTCGGCAAGCGAGAGCGCCGCCGAACCGTACTTGACCATCTTTTCGCGGGGCTTTTCGTCTGCGGGAAGATCGCGGAGCTTCAGGACATAGCGGCGGGCCTGGCCTTCGCCTTCATCAAAGGTAAGGTCCCCGGATGCCGCCTGTAGGTAGATTTTTTTTGGGGCCATAGTGATGGATGCCATAGGTTTATTATACCAGACTTTTGCGCGGGATGCGCACCGCAAAACGGCTTCCCTTGCCGACCTCGCTCTCCGCGGCGATGTTGCCGCCATGCGCCTCCACGATCTGCCGGCAGATATGGAGCCCTATCCCGGTGCCGACGACGCCCGCACCATCGATGCGGTAGAAGCGCTCAAAGATGTCCTGAAGACGGTCTTCAGGGATGCCGCAGCCGGTGTCCGTCACGGCAATCTCGGCGACGCCGTCGTCCTCCCTGCCAGTGAGTGCGACCGTGCCCCCGGGATCCGTATGCTTGAGGGCGTTGCTGATCAGATTGAAGAGCACCTCTTTGAGTTTTTCTTTGTCGCCGACGATCGTCATTCCTGCGCCGCAGGAAGAAACCAGGCGGATGCCCTTGTTTTCCGCAAGCACGGAACAATCGTCGTAGACCTCCTGCAACAAGGCTTCCACGGCGATATCTGCCATGCACAGCTTGTCTTGGGCAAATTGCCATCGGGCGCTTTCCAGAATGCTTGCCACGAGGCGCGCCATGCTGTTCAGCGTCGCCGCGATGATCCGCGTCACCCCTCTCGCGCGTGCCGGAGCGCATCGCTCAAGGATCTCCACATTGCCCCGAAGGATCGCCATGGGCGTCTGAAGCGCATGGGAGATATCCGCGAGGAACTTGGTCTGCGCCTCATACATGGCCCTCATCTCCTCCGTCCGCTCGGCGACGCGCGCCTCGATCTCGCGGTCCAACGCTTCGGCATCCCCTTTCCTTTCCCCTTCGGCAGAGGCATGACTCCGCGGCAGCACCACGACGGCGAACCCCGCGGCAAAAGAGAGCAACGCCGTTCCGGCGGCACACAGATCCAGGTCCATGCCCCTTACCTTACCAAAACGAGGATAAAGAAAAGTTAAAGCCGGCGCACCTCCACGCGCGTCACCTTCGCGCTCCACGGCCCGCGATGGCACCACTTGATGAATCGCTCCAGCGCTTCCGGGGCGCCTTCCGCCTCTATGAATACCGAACCGTCCGGCTCATTGCACGGCGCGCACGCCACGCCGAACTTCGCGGCCTTTTTCTGCGCCGCATACCGGAATCCGACGCCCTGCACGCGGCCGTAAATGTTCAAAATGACCTTTTTTGCCCCTTCTTCTTCGGCCATGCCGGTATGATATGTCTGCAAAGAACCGCTATTCGGTCGCCGCGATATGGTCCTCACTGTACTGCATGCTCCCGCCCACCTTTTTGCCAGGATTGAAGATATCCAGCGGATCAAAGATCTTTTTGGCCTCCGCAAAAAGCTCCGTGATCTTCGGGCCGTACATCTCCTCAAGATACGGCGTACGGATCAGCCCATCGTTGTGCTCGGCCGTGATGGACCCGTGATACTGCAGAACAACTTTGTAGACCTCCTCGGAAATGACGGGAATGAGCGCCCGCACGCGCGGGTCCTTCAGATTCATCAGAGGAATGATATGGAAATTGCCGTTGCCCGGATGGCCGGCAATGGTATAGATGAGGTCCTTTTTGTACTTGTCCAAAATGGCATTCACCTTCGGCAGGACCTCGGCCATGTACTCCGGCTTCACGATGAAATCGTCGATGAACGGGGCGGTGTCCTTGCCGCGCATGTTGCCGTGCAGGAGCGCAAAGCTCTCGCGGCGGATCGTCCAGTATTTCTGCTCGTCCTTTTCGCGCTTCAGCTCGAGCGCCTGGATGCCGGCATGCGTCTTTGCGAAATCCTTGACGGCATCGCCAAGCTTCATAAGTTCGCTCTGAAGCTCCTGTTCATCGTTTCCGGTGAGTTCCACGAGCATGATCATCTTCGGCATGCCGCCGCGGAGCACCATGAACACTTCCGGCAGGAACTGCCATCCGAGCGTGATCACGTTGCCCTTCATGGATCCGAGCACCTGCCGCCAGAGCTTCACGGCCACCTGCATGGTCTTGTCGTCGTATGACTCGATGCTCTCCGGTTTGAAGGGCAATACGAGCTCCACCAGATCGGCAGCCCATGAAAGGTCTTTCAAAAATACCACAAGCAGGCGCGAATGCTCCTTGATCGGCACGAGCTTCAGTTTGGCCTCGGCGAGCAGGCCGAACGTCCCCTGCGACCCGACGATCATCTTCGTGATATCGAATACGCCCGTGCTGCGGTCCCATACGTTCCAAAGATAGTAGCCGGCAGAGTTCTTGGAGACGTCCGGCTTGGCGGCCTTGATCTCGTCGTAATGGCCGTCGATGAGCGCATACAGGTTGCGATACAGATCGCCTTCAAAGCCCGGCTCCTTGAGCTTCGCCTGGAGCGCCTCGCCGGAAAGGGGCCATAGCGTATGGAGTTCCCCGTCGCTCATGACAAGGTTCACCGCCTTCACATAATCTTCCGTCTTCCCGTACGCAAGCGTCTTCTCGCCGCCGGAATTGTTGTTCACCATGCCGCCCAAGGCGCAAAGGTCCTTGGACGCGGGGAATGCCGGATAAAGCAGGTGGTGCGCCGTGAGCTCCTTCTCAAAGTCGCGGAAGTAGACGCCAGGCTGTACGCGGGCCTCCATCGCGGCATCGTTGATCTCCACAATGTGGTTGAAATATTTCGTGAAGGATACGATGATCCCCTGGCTGAGCGGTCCGCCCGTCATATCCGTTCCCGCTGAACGTCCCGTGAGCGAAATATCCTCGCCGGCCGCCTTTTTGGCCGCCACGAATTTCACAAGCGCCTTCAGGTCATCCACGTCTTTCGGGAACACCACCACCTGCGGACGCACTTTGAATACCGAGTAGTCGCGGCTGTAATGCGCAAGCGTGGCGTCGTCCGTCGCCACATCGCCGCGGAAGAATGATTTGATTTCGTCGGATAGCATAATGCCATGATTATACCAGAAGCCGGTGGGGGCCGCTATAACTTCACGGCGGCTTCGCGCAAAACCGTCACCTCGCCGCCCTTCAATGCGACGAGCGTGGACGGCGCAGAAACCAGGCGGCCGGCATCGGCATAGAACTCCACGTGCGCGCCAAAATATTTTTTTGCCTCATTAATGGTCTTTGCCGGAGGCTCCCCTTCTCTGTTCGCGCTCGGCGCGACGAGCGGTCCTGTCTTTTTAAGCACGGCACGGAGCCACGCAGGCTCCGGCATACGGAAGGCAAGGCTCTTTGTGCCCCGATGCAGGTAAGCAAACCGCGCCGACCAGCACGGCAGGATCACGCTCACCTTCCCCGGCCACACCCGGCGCGCAAGCGCACGCTCCTTGGGGCCAAGCGCCACGCCGAATTTTTTGAGGTCTCCCAATGAGCCGACAAGGATGATCATCGGCTTTTTCCTGTTGCGGCGGCGGAGCCGATAGATCCGCTCCACGGTTTCCTTATTGAGCGCCGAACCCACGATGCCGTAGATGGTGTCGGTAGGCAAGACGCCGACCGCACCGGCGCCAAGCAACGCCGCGGCGAATGCGCCGCCGGACAGGGAAATCCCTTCCTTCTTTTTTGTCAATGTTTTTTTCATGGCTTTTTCATGTTTAGGAATTCGCGCGCCCGTACGGATTTATGATACCCGATCGCAAAGCGGTGCGCCTCGTCGCGTACGCGCACCAGCGTCTCCTTGGTGACGCCCTTCGGGATCGCGCCGATGATGTCGTTGCGCTTGCGCTCCGGCCCTTTGGCGATGCCGAGGATCGGGATGCGCAACCCGGCGCGGAGCAAGACCTTCTTTGCGGCATTCGCCTGCGCAAGGCCGCCGTCGATCAGGATAAGGTCAGGCATGCGCCAGGCGCCAGGCCCTTCCCGATGCGCGGGCGCGAACCGCCGCGTGAGCACCTCGGTGAGCATGCCGACGTCGTTCGGCTCGAACACGCTCTTTATTTTGAACTTGCGATACTCATCTTTGTTTGCCGCGCCGTGCTCGAATACCACCATGGACCCCACTGCCGCCGTGCCGGAAATATTGGAAATGTCGTAGCCCTCGATGCGATAGATGCCGCCCGCTGCGCCCGCTGCGGCCGCCGGGGCCTTTGCCGCAGGCAGCAGCACCTCCGACTCGGAAATAAACGCCGTGTCCTGGATGTGCTGCAGCGCAAAGATCTGGCGGCGCAATTTTTCCGCCTTCTCGAAATCCAGCTTTTTCGCCGCCGCACGCATCTCTGCCTCGAACGCGCGCAACACCCTCTTCTTTTTGCCCTCAAAGAAAAGCTTGAGCCGGTCCATGGTCAGGGCATATTCCTCGCGCGTCACCGCGCCGATGCAGGTCCCGGGGCAAAGCCCCACCTGGTAATCGAAACACGGCCGCTTAAAGGTGCCGATTGCGTCGGCCGGATGCGTATTCCACGGGAAAATGCGCCGCAAAATTTTGAGTGCCTCGCGCACGGCGGATGACGACGTGAACGGCCCGTAGCGGTGCCCGCGTTCGGCATCCTTGCCGCGCACGAGCAGGACGCGCGGAAACTTCTCCCGCGTGACCTCGACATAGAGGAAACTCTTGTCGTCCTTTTCTCGCACATTGAACGGCGGCGACAGCTTCTTGATGAGTTCCGCCTCCAGAATGAGGGCCTCAAGCGCCGTATCGGTATCCTCATGGTCGATGTGCCGGATCTTCGTGACCAGCCTCTCTATGCGCACGTCGTGCGGACGTTCGAAATAGCTCGACACGCGGCGGCGCAGATTCGCCGCCTTGCCCACATAAAGCACCTTGCCGGCGGCGTCCTTCATGAGGTAGACGCCGGGCGTTTCGGGAAGGGATTTATAAGGGATATTCGTCTTCATCGCGCTTATAGTATCTCTGCGTTATAGCATGATTCGCAATAGATCGCATTGGGCGAATCTTCAGGATACGCCGTGGCGAAACGGTTGGGGCAATGGTCCTCCCCGTGGGAATGCCGGACGGCATTCCGATAATCCCCTTTCTCGGCGGCCACACCCGCGCATTGGCATGCACGCAGAGCGAAGACCGGAGGATTCACCTGCGCGAAGCGCAGGGCATGACGGCAATCCGGGCATTGCTCCGGCAAGGCAATGCCGTTTTTTTGCAGGAATGCCAATTCGGAGGGAACGATGCGATAGGCGCGCGAGCACGCCCCGCATTGGATGATCTCTTTCGCAAGGCCGTCTGAAGCATCACCGATGCGGTCGGGCAGCGCGGAAGAGGCGCAGGTGATCTGGAATTCCTTCACGTCCGGATCCCGCCACCGATAGCCCTCGGCAATCGCCTGCTCCTTCGTCATCGGGAATGAATCCAGAAGCATGCTTTCATTATAGGCAAAGGGCGAGAACTCCGCGGGGAAAAATTCTCCGTAGCGGTACGTGATTCCGCGGCCGCCTCCCTCGTGCCGGGCAAGATACGGCATGGCATCCATATGCGCCACGATCTGCGCCCGGAGCGCGAAGTAATCCTCTTGGGAATACTGCTTGTTGAAGAGGCAATATTGCCGCTTCTGGAGCCCCACGCATCCGAAGCAATCCGAGCAGGAATGGCACGTGACGCAATATTCAAGGCTCCTGCAGGAGGGCCAGCAATCAAAGCAGAACTTGAGGTCCGCGACCTGCTCCCCGCAGGTGAGCGACTCATACACCCGGCTCGATCCGTTGCCCCAGATGCTGTGGTCATACGAATCGGTTGCCTTCAAATACAATCCCTGCGAGTAATGGACATCCTCGGCGTTGCCCACCCACCAGCACTGGCGGGTATTCTTCGTGTCATTCAGCATGTCGCCGCTCGATCCCACATTGCGGATGCCGTGATAATACCTGACGGGAAAGGATTCCCAAAAGCGCGCGGCCTGTCCGCGAAGTGCCGCAAGCCCCGTCCGCGAATCAAGGCGGAACTCCGCGAGCTTCCGTTCATACTCCTCTTTCGTGTACTGCTGGTTCCAGATGCAATAGCTTTTTTTGCGGAGGCCGACGCACCCGAAACAGTTGTTGCAGCCCACGCAATCGCGGGAGAACCACACATCCGTACAGCTCTCGCAGTCCGATGAATAGAAGGTGCGGAAGCATTTGTCGAGCAGTACCCCCTCGTATACGAGTTCGCAATTGGAGACCTGGAGCGCATCGTACGATTCGCGCACATGCACCCCGCGTATGACATAGGCGATGTTCTCGCAGATATCGCAATTGAAGCACAGATAGCCGTTCTTGACGTCGCCGCACTGGTCCACATAATCCGAATTGACGTTCCGGATCACGCTCCGGCTTGGCCAGGGCACGGCATGCATGAGGTCCCGGAATTGTGCAAAAAATGGTTGGGAAAAATCGTAGTCACGGCCGTACTCCAGCCCGTCGAAGCGGTCGGACCACCAGTGGTCCCGCTCATATACCGGGAAGGGCACATCCGGCGCAAACCCGGCGAACATATCGCCGCCTCCGGCGTCGTCGCGGCGGCGATACAGCCGCCGCTCATTTCGCCATACGAAGCGCCGCTTGAGCCGGCATTCGGGGCAGAAGGTCGGCGGCGGGACCTTCATCTTCTCATAGAACGCAAAATCGTCCGGTTCGATCGCGAACGGACGGGTGCAGTATTGGCAGGTGCGGGACGAAGATTCCATTGCCGGGGCACGCGCTGACCGTCAAAGGTCCAACAGGACCTTCACGGCACACTTGGCAAGGATGGGAACGCTGCCCTGGATCTCCTCGTTGACATGCTCCAGGTCTGAGGCCGGCCGGCCGTTCTCGTAGCACAGCTCGTTCTCGTGGATATATGCCACCTTGTAGCCGGACTCGTTGTAGATGTAGCCGTTCTCGAAATACCCCAGCTTGTCGTTCGCCTCGTCGCGGATATGATGATCGTCGATCCATCCGATCTTCTCGCCGTTGTGCCAGACCCTGTTGTCGATGATGTGCGGCATGGCTTCAGTATAGCACCGCGGCGCCTCCTTACAATACCTTGCGCAGATATTCCCCCGTAGCGCTCCCCTTCTTGCGGGCGATCTCCTCCGGGGTGCCGGCCGCGATCACCGTGCCGCCGCGGGCGCCGCCTTCAGGCCCGAGATCGATCACCCAATCGGCGGTCTTGATGACATCCAGGTTGTGCTCGATGACGACGACCGTATTGCCGCGGTCCACCAGGCGCTGAAGCACCTTCAGGAGCTGATCGATGTCCGCAAAGTGGAGCCCGGTGGTGGGCTCATCGAGCAGGTAGAGCGTCTTGCGCGTGTCGCGCTTGCCGAGCTCCGCGGAGAGCTTGATGCGCTGGGCCTCGCCGCCGGAGAGCGTCGTCGCGGACTGGCCGATCTCCAGATAGCCCAAACCCACCTCCTCCACGATGGAAAGCTTCTCGCGCAGCCACGGAATGTCATCGAAGAATTTCACCGCCTCCTCCACGGTCATCTGAAGGACGTCGTAGATGTTCTTGCCTTTGTACTCCACCTCCAGCGTCTCGCGGTCGAACCGCTTGCCCTTGCAGATGTCGCACGACACGTACACCGTCGGCAGGAAGTGCATCTCGATCGCAATGGTGCCGTGGCCTTCGCAGTTCTCGCACCGCCCGCCCGGCACGTTGAAGCTGAACCGGCCCGGCTTGTAGCCGCGCACGCGCGCATCCTCGGTGGCGGCGAAAAGGTCGCGGATATGCGTCCATGCGCCGACATACGTGGCCGGGTTGGAACGCGGCGTGCGGCCTATGGCCGACTGATCGATATTGATCACCCGATTGAGGTACTCCAGCCCCATGATGGACTGGTAGCCTACGGGCTTCGCACCGGTGCGGTTCAGCTTGTCTGACACCGCACGGTGCAGGACGTCGTACACGAGCGACGACTTGCCGCTCCCCGATACGCCCGTCACGCAGGTGAAGCGCCGGAGCGGGACGTCCACATCGATGTCCTTCAGGTTGTTCATGTGCGCGCCGCGGATTTTCAGGTATTCCTGCTTGGCATCCACCTTGCGCCGTTCGTCCGGCACCTCGATGAACTTCTTGCCGCGCAGGTACTGGAGCGTGAGGGAATCATGCTGCTTGGTGTCTTTCAATATCTCCGGGATGGGGCCCTGCGCCACCACCGTGCCGCCGTGCACGCCGGCGCCGGGGCCGATGTCCACCAGGTAATCCGACGCGCGGATGGTGTCTTCGTCGTGCTCCACCACAATGATCGTATTGCCGAGGTCGCGCAGGTCCTGCAGGGTCTTGATAAGCTTGTCATTGTCGCGCTGGTGCAGGCCAATGGTCGGCTCGTCGAGGATATAGAGCGTGCCCACCAGGCGCGACCCGATCTGCGACGCCAGCCGGATGCGCTGGGCCTCGCCGCCGGAAAGCGTCCCCGCCTTGCGGTCCAGAGTGAGATATTCCAAACCGACGTCCATCATGAACTTCAGGCGGCTCGAGATCTCGCGGAGCGGCGCCTCGGCGACCTCATTCATGGACGCGTTCTTGAACGTGAGCGACGAGAAGAACCGGTGCGCATCCTCGATGGAAAGCTCCACCACGGAATTGATGTTCTTCCCGCTCACGAGCACGTTCAGCGCCTCGGGGCGCAGGCGTTTGCCTTCGCACACCGGGCAGATCTCGTCGGACCACAGGTCCTTCGTGCCGAGGCCGTGGCATTCGGGGCAAGCGCCGTAGGGGCTGTTGAACGAGAAAAGGCGCGGTTCGATCTCCGGGAAGGAGAAGCCGTCGTGCGGGCAGGTGAACTTCGCCGAGAGGGAGACCTCCTTGTCGGTGATGATCGTGACGACCGCATTGCCGTACTTGAGCGCCGACTCGATCGCCTCCGCAAGGCGCAGGCGGTTGTCCTTGTCCTTCACGAAATCCATGCCGGCAGGCAGGCGGTCTACCACGAGATCGATATCGTGCGTCTTGTGCCGTGCGAGCTCCAGGCGCTCGCGCAAGGAGTGGTATTTGCCATCCACACGCACCTCGCTGAATCCGGCATTCAGGAAATCATAGAGCATCTGGTAATACTCCCCTTTGCGGCCGCGCACCACCGGCGCGAGGATAACCACGTTCTTTTTGTCCTTGTTCTCGCGCGAGATCTGGATCGCGATGTCCACGATTTCCTCATTCGTCATCTTCTTTATCTCACGGCCGCAGGTCGGGCAATGCGGGGTGCCGCCGCGCGCGAAGAGCACCCGGAGATAATCGTAGATTTCCGTGATTGTCGCCACCGTGGAGCGCGGGTTGGCCGAATGCGACTTCTGGTCGATGGAAATCGCCGGCGAGAGACCCTCGATGTCGTCCACGTCCGGCTTGTCCAGCCGGCCCAAGAACTGCCGCGCATAGGCGGACAGCGATTCAATATAGCGGCGCTGGCCTTCGGCGAAGATGGTATCGAACGCAAGCGACGATTTGCCGCTGCCGGACAGGCCGGTAAAGACGACCATTTTGTCACGAGGGATCTCCAAATTGACGTTCTTGAGATTGTGTTCACGGGCCCCTTTGATGATGATCTTGTCGTGTGCCATGGATGTTTCAGTATGTATTAGTGTTGAGCGGCGACTCCTCCCCATTCCCGCTCTGCTCCTTCCATAGTGCCGCATAGAGTCCGTCCGTATGCTTCAAAAGTTCCGCATGGTTTCCTTGCTCCACCACGTTCCCCTTGCGCATCACATAGATGCGGTCGGCGCGCGCAAGCGTAGACAGCCGGTGCGCCACCATCACCGTGATCAGGTTGGGCCGCGACCGGGCGATCGCATGGATCGTCTCGGTGATGGATTTTTCCGTAATGGAATCCAGGCTCGACGTCGCTTCGTCAAAGATGATCAATTCCGGGTCGCGCAACAGCGCGCGGGCGATGGCAAGGCGCTGCCGCTCGCCGCCCGAGATCTTGATGCCGCCCTCGCCGATCTTGGTATCCAATCCCTGTCCGGCGGCGCCATCGGGGCCGCCGCGCTCCGCAATTGCCGTCACCGAGGCATGTTTGAGCGCATTCCAGCAATCTTCGTCCGTGGCATCAGGTTTTACGAAGAGGAGATTGTCGCGCAGGGTCCCCGCGAAAAGCTGGGTGTCCTGGGACACGTAGCCGATCCTGCGGCGCAAGGCATCGTAATCCACGGTGCCGCCGTCCACGCCGTTCAAGAATATCGCGCCCGCCGTCGGCTTGTACAAGCCGACCAACAGCTTGATGAGCGTCGTCTTGCCCGATCCCGAATATCCCGCAAAGGCGACGGTCTCGCCGCTCCGGATCGTGAGGTTCATCTTTTGGAGCGCCGGAATGGCCCCTTCCTGGTACCCGAACCCGACATCCTTAAACTCCACGGTCTTCAGGGAATCCACCGTGACCGGATGCTCGGGCTTGGCTTCGGAAGGGATGGCAAGGATCTCCTCGAGCTTTTCCATGCTGCCCTTCGCCTCCTGGTATTGCGACGCCACCGTGCCGATATCGCCGAGCGGGTTGAAAATGTAAAAGGAATAGAACCACAGCGTCAGGAATTGGCCGAGTGAAATATCGCCGAGAAGGATCAGCCACAACATCGCGAACAATATGAGGGAGCGCATCGCGTTCACGATGGTCCCCTGCGTGAAGCTCAGCTTGCGGATGAGCGTGAGCTTGGAGAGCTCGAGCGCGAGCACCTTGTCGTTTACGTCATTGAGGCGCTTCGTCTCCTGCGCTTCGAGGCCAAGGCTCTTCACGAGCTCCACGTTGCGGATCGTCTCCGTCGTGGACCCCGCAAGGTTCGCGGACTCCACCACGATATGTTTCTGGATGGACTTGATCTTTCGCCCCAGGAAAAAGAGCGCCGCGCCGAGGGTCGGGATCACGAGGAAATACAGCAGGCCGATGATCCAATGCACGTAGAATGCATAGGCGATCACGAGCACGATGCCGACCATCGAGACGAAGATGATATCGACGAAGCTGAGGATGAGCTGCTGCGCGTCAATCCGCGCCTTCTGCAGTTTCTGCAGGAGCTCGCCCGACCGCTGGTCCTCGAATGCCGCGTACGGCAGGGAGAACGAGTGCGCCACGCTGTGCGCATACATCTCCGTGCCGACGCGCTGGGCGACCACGTTCTCATAGTACTGCTGGAAGTTCTTCGCAATGCGCGAAATGAGCGCGGCGGTCACCGATGCGAGAAGCAAAAGCCCCACGCCGCGCAGGAAGTTTCCGGTGGAGATCGAACCGATCTTCGAGACATAGTCGTCGATGACGATCCGGAACACCTGCGGATCGACGAGCGAAAACGTGATGTTCACCGCGGCGAAGACAAGCGTCAGCGCGAGCGCTTTCTTGTGTTTCTTGATATAGCCAAAAAGGAGATTCATGGTTCCGTAGATATTATTGTTTTTCCCGAGGCCGCGCCTTTGATGCATTTGGCGCCTTTGATGCCTTTATCGCCTTTGCTCCCTGCATCACCTCCTCCACTGCCGCCGCCTTCTTGTTCAGCTCGCGGATCTCATCGCGCAGGATCCCGGCCAGCTCGAAGTTCAGCTCCTTCGCCGCGGCGCGCATCTCGCGTTCCTTTTCGGCGATCAGCTTCGCGAGTGCCGTCTTGGAGCGCGGTATGGGCGCGGTCTCAAGCTTCAGGATATCGTCGATGTCCGGCAGGATGTCCGAGATCTTTTTGATGATCGTGCGCGGCGTGATGCCATGCTCCTCGTTATAGGCCATCTGCAGGGCGCGGCGGCGGGCCGTCTCCCGGACGGCGCGCTCAATGGAGCCGGTGATGACATCCGCATACATCAACACCTCGCCGTCGGCGTTGCGCGCCGCGCGGCCGATGGTCTGAATGAGCGATACCTCGCTCCGGAGGAATCCTTCCTTGTCGGCGTCGAGGATCGCCACGAGCGACACCTCCGGCAGGTCGAGCCCCTCGCGCAGGAGGTTCACGCCGACGAGCACCTCGATCTTCCCTTTGCGAAGGTCGGTGAGGATCTTGATGCGGTCCATCGTCTTCACGTCGCTGTGGAGATAGTTCACTTTTATCTTCCGCTCCTCCAGATAAGCCGAGAGATCCTCCGCCATCTTCTTGGTAAGCGTCGTCACGAGCACGCGCTCTTTGCGCGCCACCCGCTCCTCGATGCGCGGAATCAGGTCTTCCACCTGGCCGCGCGCCGGCAAAATCGTCACTTTGGGATCCACGAGCCCGGTCGGACGGATGATCTGCTCCACCACTTTCCCGCTATGCTCCGCCTCGTACTGGCCCGGCGTGGCCGAGGTGAAAATGGCAGCCCCGATGCGCGCCGTGAATTCCTCGAAGCGGAGCGGCCGGTTGTCCGCCGCCGAAGGCAGGCGGAACCCGTATTCAATGAGGGTCTTCTTGCGCGCCTCGTCGCCGTGGAACATGCCCGCAAGCTGGGGAATGGTCATATGCGATTCGTCGATGATGGTGAGGAAATCCGGGGAGCCGTCGGCGGCATGGGGGAAATAATCCAGGAGCGTATCCGGGGCCTCGCCGGCGCGCCGTCCGGAAAGATGGCGCGAATAGTTCTCGATGCCGTGGCAATACCCCACCTCGCGCATCATCGCGATGTCGAACTTGGTGCGCCGCTCCAACCGCTCCGCCTCCAGGAATTTCCGCTCCTGCTCAAAATGCTTCAGCTGGACCGCAAGTTCCGCCTGAATGTCCTTGATCGCCCGTTCGCGCTCAGACGCCTCGGTGATGAAATGCTTCGCCGGCGCAAAGACAATATCCGGGATCGCCGGCGTTTTGCCCGGCCGGAATCCGACCACCGGATCCACTTCATAAATGGTGCGGATCACGCCATCGCGTACCTCCAAGTCATAAATGATCTCCCGGTCGGCGGGCATGATCTCCCAATGTTCGCCGCGCAGGCGGTAGGTGCCGCGCTTGAGGTCCGCATTCGTACGCGAAAACTGCAACTCCACGAGCTTGCGCGCAAAATCCTTGCGTTCCACGCGGTCGCCCACTTTGAAATGGAAGATGTTCTGCGCATAGACATCCGGCGCACCCAGGCCGTAGATGCACGATACGGACGCCACCACGATCACGTCCGGGCGCGTGAGGAGCGCGGTCGTCGCCGCGTGGCGGAGCTTGTCGATCTCGTCGTTGATGAGCGCCTCCTTGTCAATGTAGGTGTCGCTTGAAGGCATATAGGCCTCAGGCTGATAGTAATCGTAGTACGACACGAAATAGTTCACTGAATTGTTCGGGAAGAGCTCGCGAAACTCGTTGCACAGCTGGGCCGCAAGCGTCTTGTTGTGCGCGATCACGAGCGTCGGCTTGTTCACCGCGGCGATCACGTTGGCCGCCGTGAACGTCTTGCCGGAGCCGGTGACGCCAAGCAGGGTCTGGTTGCGCATGCCTTCGCGCAAACCGGAAACAAGCGAGGTAATCGCCTTTGGCTGGTCCCCCGCGGGCTGGTTCTCGGAAATAAGCTCGAAATGGTCCATAACTAAGGATAGGATGGGGTGAGAATAAGGATGATGAGTGCCGAAGATTACCGAAACGCCCCTTGGCCACAGGACCATAAGGGGTTCCACTTCTCTTCTTCTCCCCCAGTGTAAGGGAGTTTTGAAAAAGAGTCAAAAAAGCCCAGCGGGGCAGCCCGTCGAACCACGAAAAAACCGCTTTCCGGCCTCACACCGGAAAACGGTTTTTCTTCTTACTCACAAGGTCTATGCTAGCATACTTTCCCCTCCATGCACAATGTGGATATCCGCACGGGAATGGCCGCCCTTGGCTACTTTTCGGCATTATAGAGCTCCTGAATTTCCCCGGCGGAAAGGGCGCGGTTATAGAGGCGGACGTCATCAAGGATCCCTGAAAAGTTGAAGCCTCCCGAATAGTACTTTCCAATATAGAAGGTGGAATTTGCCGTAGAAGCTCCATTGCCGGAACAGGTGATGGAAAGCGGCACGCCGTTATAATAGACCATTGAACCGTTTGTGCCGTATGAGCCGTTATAGAGCACCAGGGTCACATAAACCCATTGGTTGAGGGCGGGCGCAGATCCGCCATACACACTGCCGTTGTTATTGATTCCGGAACAGGCGGAAGTGTTAAGGAAATAATCAAAGGTGCCAAGGCTGAGCACGACTTTACCGTATGCCTTGGGATACATCCAGAATGCAATGGTGTTCGCCGCCCCGGCGGCGGTATTGACGGCAGGCGCAGTAGTGGTCACTACGTTGGTAGATCCATCGAAGTTTCCTCCCCAATTCCAAGGATATCCAGGGCTATAGTAGCCGTTTGTCCCCGATGCCGAACCGCCCCAGGGAGCGCTTTCTCCAAGTCCGCTGATATCGGTGGCGATGGTTCCCGTTCCCTCGTTGAGCGGCCAGTAGCCGATAAGTCCCCTTCCAAGGTCTGGAGGAAGGGATGAAATGCCGGATCCCACTTCATAAAGCGCGGGGTCGATACCTCCTGCGGTGCCCATAGATTTCGCATACTTCTGGGATTCCATGAAGGCGGAGACCTCATAGCTTGTCCCGTTCGTCTGATACGTGTAGTAGAGGTTGCTTGAGGTCTGGTTCACGGGGTCCACGGGGAGGGAGC
>DAIDLF010000003.1 GCA_027449645.1 Candidatus Parcubacteria bacterium
TGGCCATGTCGGAGACCCGGTTGGCATCCCTTGATTGCCTGAGCAGCTCTGCGGGATTCAGGGTGAGGACCACCACGACCGCAAGGATCGCGATGATGGCGATCACGACGAGAAGCTCGATGAGGGTGAAGGCGGAGCGGGGTGAGGAACGGCCAAAATGCATGTAGCTATTATATCATAGAGGATGCGCGTGCATCTCCTGTCGCGAGAAGACATCTCAGATGTGCGGGTCATGTTATCCTTCATTGCCTTTACCCCCAAGAAAGGCTACTCTTTGGGTGAGTCGCACATTAACCAAATACGTTCATCATTATGAATAAGTTCAAAAAGCCGTACGGCAGCCGCCCTGAGGGCCGCCCCAAGTTCAATCCTAAATTCAGCAAAGGGGCATCGGCGTCCCGGCGGCCCCGAGCGGGGGCAGGCGGCGGATACCAGGGAGCGGTGCAGAAATTCGATGCCGTGTGCAGCAACTGCGGCAAGGCCTGCCAGGTCCCCTTCCGTCCCGATGGGAAGAATCCTGTCTACTGCAAAAATTGCTTTGACGCGCCGCGCAGCGCGTTTCCCGCGCTCAAGCGGCATGCCTCGGCCGGCGTAGCGCCGTCGGGCGAAGGGAAGAGCATCGCCGACCTCACGCGCCAAATCGCCGCGATGAACGCCAAGATCGACACGATGCTGAAAATCCTGGAAGAGGGTGCGTAAGGGAATGCTGATTTCTTCCGCAAGCTTCATGCGGGGCATAAAGGGCACCGACGAGCTTCTGTCGGATGGCACTCCGCAGGTTGCGCTCATCGGCCGATCGAACGTCGGCAAATCCAGCATCATCAACTCGCTCACCGGACAGCAAAAGCTCGCGCGCACGAGCCATGTTCCCGGCCTCACCCAGGAGATCAACATCTACTCCATCAATCACGCCTTTTACCTGCTCGACCTGCCCGGCTACGGGTTCGCGAAAGTGCCGGAGAAGGTCCGCGAAAGCATCCAAAAACTGAATTGGTGGTATCTCTTCGATTCGGGGCACGAACAGAAAAAAGCCGTGCTGGTGTTGGATGCGCAGGTCGGCCCCTCGAAAAACGACCTTGAGATGTTGGCGCTCCTTGAGGAATACCAAAAACACATCGTCATCGTCGCCAATAAGGTCGATAAAATAAAAAAGGAGGATTACGGGGCGTGCCTGGGAACCATTACGCAGTTCGCGCACGGCATTCCCGTGATCCCCTATTCCTCGGTGAGCCCTACGGGAGGAGAGGCGCTCGCCCGGCACCTGTTCGGGTGATCCTCCAGGGAGCCCTTCTCCTTTTGTCCGTTTTTGTGGTATACTCAAAAGGCTAAATCAACCAAACTTATAATCCCATGGCAAAAAGAGGCGATTGGATCAAGAGCCAGAAGAGCAGCCCCAAAAAAACCAAGAAGCGCCTGGAGATCAAAAAGGCGATGCTTGCCGCAAAGAAAACCAAGAAGCGTTCCTAGCGCCAGACGGAAGCAAAAACAGGGGCATGTCCCCTGTTTTTTTATTGCGGCAAGGCGCATCATCCCTGGATTATTCCCCAAAGATATGATATCCTTCATGTATCAGGACAGTTGCTCGCGCACGCGCATCATCGATCGGACCCTCCCCTACAGGCTCAAGCCTGACTCATGCATAAACCCAACGGCCATCACGTTCCCGTTTCCCTGGCAGAGCTCAACCATAAGCTGGATTTTGAGATCAAGCGCCTCATCCGGGAAAAAGAAGAGGGTATCGTGAGCTGTGTCAGCAAAAAAGCAGTCCTCAATGGGATCTCAAAAGCGGTATTCAAAAACCGCGAAGGAGGCAAAGTCACGCTTTCCTACCGTTTGGACAGCGGCGGCGCCCTGCGGTTCGCCACAGAAAAGCAGTTCACGGAAACGCCCTCCGGCGGGGAAAAATCCTCCTAAGCCGGAGGGTTTCTTTTTGCGCCGAAAAAGCGCACATAAAGATAGAGATTTGCCGCCATCACAAGCCCATACCCAAGGAACGGGACCTCGAACCGCGCGGCATCGAAGAGATAGCCGCTCAGGCCGGTTCCGGCGGAAGACGCCGCAAGCCTTGCCACCTGATTCACGCCGAGCGCCCGGCCCAGCTCGTCATCGTCAACCCGCCTTGTGAGCTCCGCCTGCTGGATCGGCATTGCGACAACCCGCAACGCGGGTCCTATCAGATAGACCAGCACGGCGAACGGGAGGTACGGCACGAATGGGAACAGGATAAAAAGGATCGTCCCAATCCCGCGGGTGACGAGCATGCTTTTCAGGAACCCGAAATGTTTTTCGAGCAACGGCGCAAACAGCAGGGAGCACGCGCCGATGAGGCCGCTCAAAAAGGCATATTCCGCCATCTGCGCTTTGGGGATGTGATACACCAAAAGGAAGAACGGGATGAGAAACGGGACGACGAGCCCCTGCGCAAAGCCGTTCAGCATGCCGGTCAGGCTGAACTTCCCGATGGTGACCTTAGTTTTCAATCTTCGGATCTCCCCTCTCTGTTCCTTCACCTGCACGAACCACAGGCCAGGAATGCCCGCCGCGGCAATGATGCCCGCGATAAGGAACAGCTCCGTCGTGCCAAAGAGTTTCGCAAGCAGGGCGCCTCCGGCAGCGGCTGCGGCGGAGAGGAAAGTGAAGTACGAGAAATATGAGGTCCGCTCCTCCTTGGGAGTGAGATCTGTCAGCACTGCGTTCTGCACCGGCTGGACGGCACCGCCGACGCCGCCGCCCGCAAGCGATCCCGTGGCGGAATAGCCGCCGAGCATCGCCGCCGCCACAATGACCCAAATATTTCCCGAAGCATAGACAAGGAGCGCGCTCATCGGAAGCAATGCGCTCGTGATGATGAGCGTCCACCGCTTGCCCCAGATATCGGTCGCAATGCCGAACGCAAAACTCAAGAGCGCCGTGGCAAGCGTCGCCGCCACATAGATGAGACCGATGACGGATGCGCCGTAATGCAGGGTGACGAGGATGTAATAAGGGAAGGCGATATTGATCATTCCCGCCGCGATGCTCCGCGCGATGCGGGAGATTCCCACAAGGGCAATATCCCTTCGCCATCGCTTCGGCAGAGCTTCGTCGCGGTCCATAGGAAACTCATTGTACCATAATTCTGCGGACGGCGGTTGAAAGAAAACTGCCGCTCATCCTATACTCTTATCCATGGCATTCTCTTATCACTACCATCTTCCTGAATCCCTCATCGCCCGGCAGCCGGCGAGTCCGCGCGACGCCTCGCGCCTTTTCGTCTATGACCCCGCTACGGATACGATCGCCCTGGACCGCTTCGCGAACCTCGGGCGCCACCTCCCGGACCGCGCGCTCCTCGTGATGAACGACACGCGCGTGATCCCGGCGCGGGCCATGCTCACCAAAGAGGCCACAGGCGGCAAGGTGGAAATCCTGTTCCTCGTGAATGAATGGAAGGGATCGGGGCCCGTGCCGGCCATCGCCGACCGGAGGATCCGCGTGGGCGCGGAGCTCCGCCTCGGCCACGACGCGCGATTCACCGTCGTCGCGCAGGATGC
This sequence comes from Candidatus Parcubacteria bacterium, assembly GCA_027449645.1. Lineage (GTDB taxonomy): Bacteria > Patescibacteriota > Minisyncoccia > UBA6257 > 2-01-FULL-56-20 > JAKAGE01. The sequence continues at coordinate 3,534 of DAIDLF010000003.1, forward strand.
CAATCTTTTCTTTCTCCAGCCGCACTTCCCCGCTGGCAGGCTCTTTGCGGCACTCCAACGGCACGGCGTGACGCCCATCCCGAAATATATCAAAGGCGCCGGACTCAAAGAATCCGAGCTCCGAAAAAAATATCAAACAGTATTCGCGGCGACGGACGGCAGCCGGAATGACGGCGGGCACCCAGCCTCCGTCGCGGCGCCTACCGCATCGCTCCACTTCACGAACCGCCTGCTCCGCAGGCTTGAGGCGCAGGGCATGCGCCGGACATCGGTGACGCTGGATGTCGGACTGGGCACCTTCGCCCCGCTCCGCGAGGAGAATATTGCGCAGGGCACGCTCCATACGGAGCTCCTTCGGGTGCCGGAGGCATCGGCGCAGGCCATACGGAAATGCAAGCAGGGCGAACGCGCGCCGGTCGTGGCGGTCGGCACCACGGTGGTACGCACGCTCGAATCCGAAGCGGAAAAAATTATGGACACCCGCTGGTGCGGACCCATCGCGGATGCCACGCAGATCTTCATCCGCCCTCCGTACCAGTTCCGCATCGTGGACGCCATGATCACGAATTTCCATCTCCCCGAAACCTCGCTCATGATGCTCGTCCAGGCATTCCTCGCATACCGGCAGGCGCCGCGGACCTTGGTGGAGCTCTATGCCATCGCCATCCGCGAAAAATTCCGCTTCTATTCCTTCGGCGACGCCATGCTCATCCGGTGATCCGCGCGAATGCGCAAGGATTTTTCCGCCGCCGGGTGCTACAATGGAAACCATGCATCTTCCGAGCCATATCGCGGTCATCCCCGACGGCAACCGCCGCTGGGCGAGGCGCCGGAGCCTGCTTCCCTGGAAAGGGCACGAGAAAGGGATCGCGAGCTTCACCGAAATCGCGGATGCGGTGTTCGGCCGCGGCATTCCCTACCTCACCCTCTGGGCCGCATCGGAAGATAATCTTACCAAGCGTGCCAAGCGGGAAATAGCCTATCTCCTCTCCTATCTTGAACAGTGGATCGACCATGAGATCGCCCGGGGCGATTTTGCGCGGCGCGGGATCCAGGTGAAATTCATCGGCCGCTGGCGCACCATCCTTTCCGACCGCAAGAAGCTTGCGGCGCGCATTGATGCGCTCACGGCGCAGACGGCGCACGGCGAGGCGCACCACCTGACGGTCCTTTTCGGCTACGATGGCCAGCGCGAGATGCTGGACGCCATCCGGACCCTGCAAAAACGCCCGGAGGTCCCGGCGCGCGATGCCGAACTCCGGGCCGCGCTCGCCACGGGAGCGCTCCCGCCCGTAGACCTTGTGATCAGGACCGGCGGCGAACCGCACTGGTCGGCAGGATTCATGATGTGGCAGACCGCGAACAGCCAGTTCGCCTTTACGGAAACGCTCTGGCCGGCGTTCGGCGAAGCGGAGCTCCTCGAGATCCTCAAAGATTTCTCAAAGAGGGAACGCCGGTTTGGCGGATAAGACTAGAACCCAAAAACGTGGCGGAAGAAGCCTCCGATGGCGCCAAAGACGCCGCCGAAACTGAAGCCATTCCCGTGCGGCGCCGAAGCGGCGCTCGCCTTCGTTCCCTGATCGATGATGGATGATGCGGTTACGGAAGTGCCGTTCACGGCTCCCTGCACCACCAGGCTATCGCCCGATGCCACGCTCCCGATCGTGGTGCTCGTGCCGTCTTTGACGATCGTGGTGCTCGCGGCATCGATGGTATAGGTGACATTGCTTGCATTGGTGATCGTGATGGTCGTACCGTTCACCGCCGTCACCGCGCCCGCAACCACCGGCTGGCCGTTGCCCTGGATGGGAGGCGTTCCCCTTTCCGTGGAACTTGCGTCGCGCGCAAAGATCGGCCGCCCCACGCCGTCATGGATGGCAGTGGCAGTGACGGTCGTGCCGCTCACCGTCCCTTCCACCATCACCGTATCGCCCACCGCGATGCTCGCCACGGAGACCGTGGAGGTCGCTCCGCCTTTATAAATTTTTGCATTGTCCGCATTTACGGCATAGACCTTCGCTGCCGTGGTGGTCGATATTCCCGGCCTTGCGGTCTCGGTCACCGTAAGCGTCGCCCCGTTCACTGCCGTCACCGTACCGAACACCACCGGTGCGCCCATGGCCTGCCCCCTGCCTTCAGGACCGTTCCATCTGCCGTGCTCGGCATTGCCGGCAGCGAATGCCGGCACCGCTGCCGCCGCCATCACCACAAAACCCGCCGCTACTGCTACCGCTGCCGCAATATACGCATTTCTATTCATTGATATGTTAAGGGATGTTGTTTTTACCGCCGCAAGGAATGTGCTTCGACCGCACAGAAAATCCTTGTGCGCATGTTAATACTACGAATCTCCTCCCCGGAATGGTGCATCGACGCGATGGCCCGATTTTGCTATCATTGAGCAGAAGCGATCCATGGAACCTATCATTGAAGTCAAACATCTGGTGAAGCGATTCGGCGATTTTTCCGCCGTGCGGGACATTTCTTTTGCGGTGGAGAAGGGCGAGATATTCGCCTTCCTGGGGCCGAACGGCGCGGGAAAATCCACCACCATCAAGATGCTCACCACGCTCCTGCGCCCTACGAGCGGCACGATCACGCTTGCAGGACACGATCCTGCGCGCGACCCGGAAGAGGTGCGGCGCTCGTTCGGCATCGTATTCCAGGACCCAAGCCTGGATGATGAACTTACGGCCAGGGAAAATATGGATTTTCACGGCGTGCTCTACGGCGTTCCCGCAAAGCTCCGGCGGACGCGCATCGAAGAGCTCATGAAATTTGTGGAGCTTTGGGACCGGCGCGACAGCCTGGTCAAGGAATTCTCCGGCGGCATGAAGCGCAGGCTTGAGATTGCGCGCGGGCTCCTCCATCACCCCAAAGTGATATTCCTCGACGAACCGACGCTTGGCCTTGATCCGCAGACGCGCAACCATATGTGGAGCTATCTGCAGGAGCTCAACAAAAAGGAAGGCATCACGGTCTTTTTCACTACCCACTACATGGAGGAAGCGGCGCGCATCGCGCAGAAGATCGCCATCATCGATCACGGCACGATCATCGCCTCCGGAAGCGCCGCAGACCTGACGGCGCAGACCGGCACGGCGTCGCTTGAGGACGCCTTCCTCAAACTCACCGGAAGCGCGATCCGCGAGGAAGAGTCGAGCGCGACAGACCGCCTGCGCGAGCACCTGCGGGTGCGGAACGGCGGCAGACGCTGATCGCCATCGCTTTATCCACTATCCACCCTCATGCACACCATCTACATCATGTGGCTCCGCGAGCTCAAACGCTACTTCCGCTCGAAGTCGCGCATCATCGGATCGCTCGGCCAGCCCCTGCTCTTCATGCTTGCCCTGGGCTATGGTCTCGGCTCCGTCTTCCGCGCGGCAGGCGACGGCAGCTATTTCCAATTTCTCGTCCCGGGCATCGTGGGCATGAGCATCATTTTCACCGCGATCTTCTCGGGCATCCAGATCATCTGGGACCGGCAGTTCGGCTTCCTCAAAGAGACGCTGGTCGCTCCGGTCTCCCGGCTCACCATCATGACCGGAAGGACCCTGGGCGGCGCAACGGTCGCGAGCATCCAGGGCATCATCGTGCTTGCCATCTCCATGGCCTTCGGATTCCGCCCCACGGACTGGTGGCTCGCGCCGCTCGCCCTGGTCTTCATGCTCCTCGTCGCCCTCCTTTTCACCGCGCTCGGCACCGGCATCGCCTCGGTACTGGAGGACATGCAGGGCTTCCAGCTCATCATGAATTTCCTCGTCATGCCGCTCTTCTTCCTTTCGGGCGCCCTCTTCCCGCTCTCCGGCCTGCCGCCGATCCTCGCGGGACTCACCCTCATCGACCCCCTTTCCTACGGCATCGACTCGTTCCGTGCAATCCTCGTAGGATCGAGCCACTTCGGACTCGGCGTGGATTTCCTCGTGCTTGCGCTTGTTACGTCGGCATTCCTCGCCATCGGGAGCTATCTTTTCTCCAAGATACAGATATAATACGGGTAACGCCATGAAAAATCTGGAATCCCATCCGCGGGAGGACGGCCCGGCAACCCTTGAGGGGGTCCTCGAAGAGATGCTTGCCGAGGACAAGCGGAAGGCTTTCGTGATGGAATTTCACCAACGCGTCAACGAGCAGCTGTTCTGGGAGGGTGAGCGCGACCGGCGCAAGGACGCCGAAGCCAAAAGGCGCCTCGCCGAACGCATCGCCGAAATAGAAAAGGAGGCGGACCGCGATCCCCTGCTCACCGAACTCCTGAACCGGCGCGGGTTCGAGCGCACGCTCCGCGAGATACGGGACACGGGCGCAACAGGCGCACTGCTCATGCTGGACATCGACAAATTCAAAGACATCAACGACGAATACGGCCATCCGGTGGGCGACCTGGTGCTCCGCGCCGTCGCGCAGCGCCTCAAAGGCGTGTGCCGCGAAAGCGACCAGATCGCAAGATGGGGCGGGGAGGAATTCCTCGTGCTGTTCCCCGGCGCCACCGCCGAGGATGTCCAGAAGAAATTCACCCCGGAAGGGGCAGAGCGCGCGGGCATTACTATCCGTTTCGAGAAGGAGGGATCCGAAGCCCCGAAGCTTGATATCACCTTCAGCGGCGGCATCACCGACCTGGGCATCCAGGAAGACCTGGACGAAGCCCTCACGCGGGCGGATAAGACCCTCTACGAGATCAAGCAGAGCGGAAGAAACCGGCTGGAGATCGCCAGTACCCAGCCGTAAGGCCGATATCCGGATCATATTCGGCATCGGCGTGTTTGAGGTATAATAAGAACTACATGAGGAAAATCCACGTTTTGGGGGGAATTTCAGCGATTTTGGGGCTTTTTGCGGCGATCTCGGGGACAACCGCCCTGCTTCCGGCCCGCGCCCAAACCGCAAATACGGCAAGTTCCACAAGCTCCCTGCAGGCGCAGATCGACACCAACGATGCGCAGATTGCGGCCCTCAGCCAGCAGATCGCCACCTATCAGGCAGAGCTTCAGCAGGTCGGGGCGGACAAGAAGACGCTCCAGGCCGCCATCAATTCCCTCG
>DAIDLF010000004.1 GCA_027449645.1 Candidatus Parcubacteria bacterium
AGAGAGAGAGAGAGAGAGAGAGAGAGAGAGAGAGAGAGTAGCCGCGCGGCGCGGCCAATTTACTGTTTGAAATGCGATATTTCAAAATATTTCGACAACGTGGACGGCGAGATATTGTTCGGATTGCTGCGGAAGAGGATCGACGATGAGAACGTGCTATGGCTGCTTCGCGAGATTATCGAGAGCAGCCCCCACGGGATACCGATCGGCAACCTCACGAGCCAGCTTTTCGCGAATATCTACCTGAACGAGCTGGACCATTTCGTGAAGCGGGAACTGCACGAGCGCTATTATATGCGCTATATGGATGATTTCCTGATTTTGGGCACCGACAAGAAGCGTTTGCGCGAGATAAAGGAACTGATCGCCGCATTCCTCCGCGACCGGCTGAAACTCGCCCTACATCCGAAGAAGGCCGAGATTTTTCCGATCGACCGCGGCATCGACTTCCTGGGGTACGTCCTCCGCGATGGCAAGCGGTTTTTGCGCAAATCCACCGTGAAGCGGTTCATGAAAAAGAAGCGGCGCTATGAGGCGATGGTACGGCGCGGGAGGTTGGACCAGCCGTTTCTCGAGAACGCCATCGCCTCATGGCAGGGCTACGCTGCATTCGCAAAGGCCCACCGGCTGATGAGAAAAATGGGGATGATATAACGCTTAATGAAGCGCAACGAGCGTTCCAACTTCGTCCCACAACCGCAACACTATTGGGATATCGCACAGGCCTTTTGTTTTTTCTTACCACACAGCGGACCGGTGGTTGCGAAAAAACAAAAGGCCTGTGCGATATCCCAATTTTATTTGTAGAGCAAGGCTCGGACGGGGAGGGTAGGGGAATCGAGAGGTTTCCAGGGAGTGAGTGAAACGAGTGGCGTCCGATTCCTTACTCCCGCAACAGCCAAGGCAGATCCTTTGAAGACCGAGAGATATCGGTTTTCATTTAAGTTATCATTAAGCTGATAAAAGGTGATTCCCCTTGATGCCTGGGTGAAAAGGTTTTTAGGCCAGTCTCATATGAAAGCAAAAATCGTTATCGTGAATGACAAAATGCAGCGTGGATATCGTTATGCGCTCACCGAGCCCGCGGGGAGGAACTTCGCGCCTGGCTTTACGCCTCAATTGACGCCAAAGGAAATGCTTGCCCTTGGGGTTTTCGGGGGAAAGTATATGACCGATTGCAGGAAGGAATTTCCCAAAAGCTGGTTTGCGCATGCAAAACTTTCGCCCGACCGCCGTGATGACTCGTTGAATTACTTTCGAAAACATGCCAGCCAATCACTTGCCGCCTGGGAGCAAAAAGGGTGGATCAATAATGCGCATGATCCGCGCGGATGGTTCCAGTGGTATTGCCGTTATTATCTTGGCCGGCGTTTGCCGGGCATTGATGGAGAACCCGGTGAGGACGACCGGCAGATCAAGCGGTGGAAGGCCATGGCACGGCATATCGCCCAAATAAAAAGCCACTGCCGTCCGGGCGATCTTTCATGCCGTCCCGGCCAGCGGCAGGCGCTTCTGCATTGGGCATACGATTCGCGAAAGTTTTAAAAGAGGCCCGCTCCCGATCCCATCATCGCTTTGGCGATGCGCTTCTGGATATTCTTGTTCGCCTCGTTGACGCACTGGCGCACGGCTTCCTCATTCTCGCTCTGGCTTGCTGTCGGATTGAGCACGATCTTCTCCACCTCCATGGTGCCGTTTACCGTCACTGAGACGCCCTTCTTCTGCACGGTCTCGCGTTCCTGCTTGAAGGAGTCCTGCAGGCGCTTGAGTTCCTGGATTTTTTTGAGTTCGTCGAACATGGCTCATATGATACCATACGGGTGACGGTCTTGTAACTCCCGCCAGGGGGTATCCGTTCTCTCCGATATGGGCAACCGAAACCCTGAAAAGCCACAAACGCCCGGAGCCGCTGCGGCGCCGGCAAAAAAGAAGCTGAATGCCACGTCCGGAGACATTTTCCGGATGCTGGCCCATGAGTCCCGGCGCCACCAGGGCCTGTTTTGGCTCATGGTTGCGGGTTCGGCGGGAATCCAGGCGGCCAACCTGATCCAGCCGCTCTTCCTGAAGCAGTTCTTCAACTTCCTCGCGCAGGGAAGTCCGACGCCCGCCGTCATACACGCCATGTTCGTGATCATCCTGTGGATCGCCGCGATCTTTGCCGTGGGCTGGGTGTTCCGGCGCATGCAGATGTACGGCATCATCAATTTCGAGTCGCGGGCCATGGTGGACCTCTATGATTCCGCCTTCACCTATCTGCTCGGGCATTCGCACGATTTCTTCAGCTCGCATTTCGGCGGCACGCTCACGCGGCGGGTGAGCAAGTATGCCGGATCGTTCGAGACGCTCATGGACAGCATCATGATGGAGTTTTTCCCGATGGCGATCTTCGTGGTGGGCGCCGTGTGGATCCTCGCCTTGCGCAACCTTTGGCTCGGGCTCGTGCTCGGCGCATGGGTCGTGGTGTTCGTGGGATTCCAGATCTTCGTGGCAAGGGTGAAACAGCCGCTCCGCGTGGAGCGCTCCGAAGCCGACAGCAAGCTGGTTGGCGTCCTTGCGGACGACATCGGCAATCAGACCGCCGTCACGCTCTTTTCCGGCGTCGCGTACGAGCGGGGCCTCTTCGGCGGCATGGTGAACGCGTGGCACCGCGCGACCATGCGTTCGTGGAGGGCCGACGAGGCGGTGTGGGCCGTGCAGGACGTGCTTATTGTAAGCATCAACATCGCGCTCTTTTTCGTGGCGTTCTGGCTGTGGCAGAAGGGCAGCTTCAGCGTGGGCGACTTCGTGCTGATGCAGAGCTATCTCCTCGGCATCTTCAACCAGCTCTCGAGCATCAACCGCATCATGCGCCGCTGTTATGATGCCATCGCCGACGCCTCGGAAATGATCGACATCATGAAGACGCCGCACGCCATCGCCGACCGGCCCCTTGCCGCCTCGCTCGCGGTGTCCCGCGGGGAGATCGCGTTCCGCGGCGTCGATTTCGCCTATCCGAACGGGAAGCGGGTGCTCCGCAATCTCGATCTTACGATCGCGCCCGGAGAGAAAGTGGCGTTCGTGGGCGCGTCCGGCGCGGGGAAGTCCACCATCACCAAGCTCATCCTGCGCCTCTATGACGTGAGCAAAGGGGAGGTGGCGATCGATGGGCAGAATGTCGCCGGCGTCACCCAGGACAGCCTGCATGATGCGATCGCGTTCGTGCCGCAGGAACCAGTCCTCTTCCATCGTTCGCTCATGGAGAATATCCGCTATGGCCGCCGCGATGCGACGGATGAAGAAGTGAAGCGCGCCGCGGCGCTTGCGCACTGCGACGATTTCATCAATGCGCTGAGAGACGGCTACGAGACCTTTGTGGGGGAGCGCGGCATCAAGCTTTCCGGCGGCGAGCGCCAGCGCATTGCCATCGCGCGCGCCATCCTCAAGAACGCGCCCATCCTTCTTTTGGACGAGGCGACCTCAAGCCTGGATTCAGAGTCGGAGCATCTTATCCAGGACGCGCTCAAGGTGCTCATGGAAGGGAAGACCGTGGCGGTCATCGCGCACCGGCTTTCCACCATCATGAACATGGACCGCATTGTCGTCGTGGACGGCGGCGCCGTGGTGGCGCAGGGCACGCACGACGAGCTGCTCCGCAAGGAAGGCATCTATAAGAAGCTTTGGAGCATCCAGGCCGGGGGATTCCTTCCGGCCTGAAGGCGTGCACGGGCCCGGAAAAGAAGTTGAAGGATGACGGGAAATGCCGTATAGTGATGTTGTTTTTGCCGACGTAGCTCAGTGGTAGAGCAGGGCTTTCATAAGGCCAAGGTCGCAGGTTCGATCCCTGCCGTCGGCACAAAAATGCCATCCCATATGGGATGCCCAGGCAATTCCTTTTTGTCAGAACCGCATATTGTACCAGTCCAAGTGGTAGCGCTCCTGGATGAGGATCCTTTCGCCGTGCGCCCATGTGGTATGGGCCTGGAGGCCGAGGAGAGCAATGGCCTCTTCCACGTGCTCGTTGCTCGTCCCCTCGATCTCAAGGAAAGGAGGCATATGCGGATATTCGTCGATCTCAAAGTGCCACGGTGCAAGAGTGTAGGAGGTTCGCTTCTTCTCCTGGTGGGCATAGAACTCAAGGCCGAGCTCCGCAAAAAGGTCCGCAAGCTTCTCCGGCTCATCGATCATAAAGTTGATCTCCTTGTGCCGGCGGGCCGTCCCAAGGATCTCGGATTTCGCTTTCCAGGTGACCTCATGGCGCCCTTCGGCGTCGGTGCGGATGCGCAGGAACCACGGATCCTCGCCTTCTTTGATTCCTTGGGGGCGGTACCAATCCACGCGGAGGATGGTCGATGCCGTCTCCTTCGCCCCCGAGGCGGAAAGCTTTTCTTTGATTGCGCCGATGTCTATTTCGAGGACCTTGGTTTCCACTTCGTGTGCCATGCGTCCATAATATACCAGTTGCCTCGCCGCCGCCATTTTTGTTATCATCATCATACTATGGACTACCTTATTCCGACCGAGGAGCAGGACCGCTTGCGTGCCGAACTCGAGAAGCGCACCGATGCCGAGGCGGCGCGGATCCGGCGCTATCTTGCCATGCCGGACCTTTCGCGTACGCCGGGCAGCCCGATCCACGAGATCGTGGCGCGCATTCTCGCGAGCGGCTATTTCAAGGACCTCGACACCATCCGCACGCCGGAGATCGTGCCGGCGGACATCAGCTTTGACCTTTTTGATTTCCCGGCGAACCATCCTGCGCGGAGCAAATCCGACACCTATTACGTCGACGAAACGCATATCCTCCGCACCCATACCACGGTGATGTGGTATTACTATCTGCACGAACCCGAGGTGCAGCGGCGCATCGCGGAGCATAAGCCGGTCGGCTGCTTCAGTTTCGGCAAGGTGTATCGCAAGGACGAGATCGATCGCCGGCACATGAACGTGTTCCATCAGATCGACGGCTGGTATCTTGCGCCCAAATCCATGAAGACCATCGGCCAGGCGGACCTTGAGGATGCGCTCAAGCATATTGCCGCCGCCGTGTTCGGTCCCGAGGCGAAGTATCGGCTGAACAAGGACACCTTCCCGTATACCGATCCAAGCCTGGAGATGGAAGTCGAGGTCGGCGGCCGGTGGGTGGAGACGGTGGGGTGCGGCGTGGTGAAGGGGAGCGTGCTCCAGAAGCTCGGCGTGGACCCGGAACAGTATACCGGCTGGGCATTCGGCTTCGGCCTTGAGCGGCTTGCCATCGTGAGCATGGATCTCCCGGACATCAGGCTCCTCTGGTCCGACGACCTGCGCGTGAAGCGGCAGCTGCATCTCGGGCAGAAGTTTGCGGAGGTCAGCAAATACCCTCCGGCGCTCCGCGATATCTCATTTGTGGTGCCGAAGACCTTCGTCCCAAACAACTATTTTGACCTCGTGCGCGACATTGCGGGCGACCTCGTGGAGGAGGTGTCGCTCATCGACCAGTATGAAAATGACGGGAAGTTCGGAGCGGATAAAAAGAGCTATGCTTACCGGATCACGTATCGTTCCTCCGACCGTACTCTTACGAACGACGAGGTGGATGTGCTCCACAAAAAAATAGAGGAGGCGACCGCAAAGGAGTTCGGCGCCACGGTGCGGTAGCTATGCACTGAACCCCCAAGCCGTAGTGGTTTGGGGGTTCGATGGTTGATGGGTCCGTGCCGTTTACGCTGGTGCGAGCTCGGCCTGCCCTTCGTTGTCTCCGGCGCGAAATGCGAGGCACGGTTGATCTTTCGGATTCGGAGCGAGCGACTTTTCCATGCAATCAAGGTCGTCGAGCGCCGCGTCCCCGAATGTCCGAACGCCGTGGTGATGCGGGTATCTGCGTTGCAGGGCCTCCAGTGCCCTGCGGGCTGTTTCGATCTCTTCGATCATGTGCGCTCCCCTCCAAAGGAGCCTGCTTCTGATGTGGTTATAGCGCCTGATGCGGGAGGAAGTCAATGGCGGGGCATATCCCCATGTTTTCCCCAGCGGCGGATGATAAAGGGAAAGAGGGCGTGATATAAAAGGATTAGCGGAACCGCACAACTGAATCCGTTGAATCCGTAAACAGGGAACAAGGAGGAGTAGAAATGGCCGCAAAAGCTTCACTCGCAGTGGTACCTGCCCGAATCCTGGAAATGTCCCGGGTTGATCTTGTCACCAAGCCGTCCTCCTCCTCGGTAGTCCCGGAGCGGCGGTTGACGTGGGCGAGCCGGTTGCAGGACCTGGATACTATCAAGCGGTATGCACCCATGAAGGTGATGTATTACCGCACTACTGACGCTTTCCATGTGGGAAGGGTCAAAACATTGGTTCAACGGCCCGAGATTTTCGATCTTGCCCGGGAACTTATCCATGGCCTTGATGGCGCCATGGTGCCGATCCTGGCTGATCATCATGACGACCCGGAGAACTACCCCGACCTCGGGGATGTGACCCTCCAGGCCAAATTGATGATGAATGCCGAACAACTCTCGGACCATCAAAAGAAGGAGATCCTTGCCGCCGAGGAAGTGGCCCGGTGCTATGCACCGCGCCGCGGCCCAAGGAGGGTGCAAGGATATCTTCTTCTGGATCTCTACCATCGTGCCATCCTCAAGGACTCCAAGGAGGCCCAGCTGGTTTCCCTGGTGGACAAGATGGATGGTTTTTGCGAAGCCCTTCACGAACTCCTGGCGGGAAACACCCCGTTCGCAGAGGCAGTGATGAACTATTTCGTGAAGACGTTCGCGTTGGATCGGTTGATCAGGAAGTATCCTCTCATCCAGGATATGTTCTTCGACCCCCGCAACCCGTTCGTATCTCCCACGGATGATTCTCGCGGCGTGGTTCAGTTGAGCGACCTTTTCCGGGGCAAGACCTGCAACGCGAGGCCCCATACTCCGGAGACGGTTGCCTGCAATACCCATATTCCGATGTACGAACTTTGGAAGCGGGTGACCATCGAGCATTTCGGCATCGGCGCGCTCATTGATCAGAAAGAATCTTATTGACCGATGCCTTAACGGCACTATCGGCGGCTGTGTCCATGCGACACAGCCGTTTCCTTTTCCATCCCGCCGGGAATCGCATACAATGAAAGCAATGGCAAAGAGCACGGAAATGGCATCAAACAAGCCCCTGCCGCCGAAAGCGGAGGTTCCGGTAGAGGTGGTCGGCGTCTGCGCGACGCTCGCGGCGGCCGGCTTTGAGGCGTATCTCGTGGGAGGTTGCGTGCGGGACATGATGCTTTCGCGCGTGCCGAAGGATTGGGATGTGGCGACCAATGCCACGCCGGAGGAGGTGCAGGCGGTGTTTGCCGACACGGTCTATGAGAACGATTTCGGCACGGTCGGGGTGAAGATCCCGGGCGTAGCCGATGCGTCCGATGCGAGCGCCGCCGATGTCGCGGTCAGGATCGTGGAGGTGACGACCTATCGCATAGAGGGCAAATACACCGACCTGCGGCATCCGGACGAGGTGCGGTTTGCAAAGACGATCGAGGAAGACCTCTCGCGCCGCGATTTTACGGTGAATGCGATGGCGCTCAGCATGGATGGCGCGCTCATCGATCCGCACGGGGGCGAAGGCGACCTCCGCGCCGGGATCATCCGCACGGTAGGGGCCGCCGAAGAGCGTTTCTCCGAGGATGCCCTTCGCCTGATGCGCGCGGTACGCTTTGCGGTCCAGTTGGACTTTGAGATCGAGTTCGCCACGCGCCGGGCGATCGTCGCTTTGGCGGGCGGGCTGGACGCCATCGCCAAAGAGCGCGTACGCGACGAGTTCTCCAAGATCCTTATGACCTCCCGCGCCGCGAAAGGCGTCATTCTCCTTGAGGAGCTGGACCTGTTGCGTTATGTGATGCCGGAGCTGCGCGAAGGCATTGGCGTGGCGCAGAACAAGCATCACATCTACACCGTCTTCGAGCACAATGTGCGGGCCCTGGATTATACCGCGCGGGAGAACTATTCCCTGGCAGTGCGCATGGCGTCGCTCCTGCACGATGTCGGCAAGCCGAAATCCAAAGGCGGCAGCGGGCCGGAAGCCACGTTCTACCAGCATGAATATATCGGCGCCAAAATGGTCTTGCAGGCGCTGGATCGGCTCCGGTATCCGCGCGACTTCGTGGAGCAGGTGGCGCATCTCGTGCGCCGGCATATGTTCTATTACGATACGGGCGTGATTTCCGCCGCGGGCGTGCGCCGTTTTGTGGCGCGCGTGGGGCCGGAACATATCGACGACCTATTGAAGGTCCGCGAGGCCGACCGCATCGGCAGCGGCGTGAAAAAGGCGATGCCGTACCGCCTGCGCCATCTGCTCTTTATGATAGAGAAGGTGAAGCGCGATCCGCTTTCGCCGAAGATGCTCGAACTCCGCGGCGACGAGCTGATGCCGCTCCTCGGCATCGGGCCTTCGCCGCGCGTCGGATGGATCCTGAATGCGCTGCTGGAGGAAGTGCTGGATGATCCTGAAAAGAATGTCAAAGCATATTTGACGGAGCGCGCCATGGAGCTCAATGCCCTGAGCGATGGGGAGCTTCGCGCGCGCTTTGCGCAGGCGCAGGAGAAAAAGCGCGAGGCGGAGGAAGAGATGGACGCCGTGGCGAAAAAGAAGCATTACGTGCAATAGCGGTCCGATAGTCCGCTGCCGCATTTACCACCATGAACATGCCTATCAAGATCAAGCGGTTTGACGGGGAGCTTCCTTTGCCGGCGCGCCAGACGGCGGGCGCCGCGGCATTCGATCTTTTTGCGCGGGAAACAGTGACCGTCCCTCCGGGCGAGATCGCCTACGTGCCTTTGAACATTGCCGTCGCCACGCCGCCGGGCCATTTCCTGCTCATTGCCGCACGCAGCAGCACCCACAAGAAGGGCATCATGATGGCGAACGGCATCGGCATCATTGATCCTGATTTTTCGGGGAATGACGATGAGATAAAGGCCGCGTGCTACAACTTCACGGCGGAACCGGTGACCATAGCGCGGGGATTCAGGATCGCGCAGGGGATGTTCGTTCCCGCGCCGGCATTTGCATGGGAAGAAGTGGACGCCCTGCCCGACCGGTCGCGCGGAGGGTTCGGCACGACTGGCAATACCTGATTTTTTACGCTATCATGTCCTTCATGTCCGTGTTCCGAGACGAACGCATTTGGAGGTACATCACCGATTTTTGGACGGTGGCCCTGATGATCTTTTTCCTCATCAATCTTTTCCTCCAGGACCGGTATGATTACATGGCGGCACCCCTCAGCATCATCTATACCGGCGTGCTGGGGTTGTACGTGGGCACCAAGGAATTCGACCGGTGGTACGAGTTCCATGACGGGCGCCACCCCGGCGAGATATTCGTCGCGCTGTGGACCGGGGTGATCGTCGCCCTTTTTGCCGCGCAGATGGTGCTTGGCGCAAAGTACCAGGTTTCCGCCGAGGCCATCGCGGACTATATCATGGTCCTCTCCGTGTTTGCGCTGACGCAGAAATCCAAACGGCTGTACCAGCGGAAAAAACGGCGCTGACGCCCGCCCGCGCCGGCCTCCCTTTCTGGCGATTGGATTTTCTCCGCAAACAGAGTAAGATAGGGGAGTTGCCGTTTCGTCGGAAATATAAAAATGAAATTTTTATATTTCCTCCTCAACTTCGGGCTGTAGTATACCGGTAGTACGTGCGCTTCGGGTGCGTAAAGACCGGGTTCGATTCCCGGCGGCCCGACCAAAAACAAAAACAATCTCGCTTGTCGAGGTTGTTTTTGTTTTGTCCCGGATTGCGCCGGGAAT
>DAIDLF010000005.1 GCA_027449645.1 Candidatus Parcubacteria bacterium
TTTCCCTTCCGTCGATAGGCGGCTTTGATCTTCCAGTATGCCGCATCGCGCCCGGATCCCGCGCCCGCTTCGGCGTGGGCACGCAAAAGCTTGGCAGGATATTTCTTTCTCGCGTGCGCCAGTTTTTTCCTGATGATCTTCTCGCTGTCCAGCTCCAGGAGCACTGCCATTTGGAGCGCATAGATCAGCACGTCTGCCAGCTCCTTTTTGATGGCCTCCAGCTTCTCCTTGTCCTTCTTCACCTCCTCCAACGGCAGATTCTCCCACTGAAACAGCTCCAGCAGTTCCGCACCCTCTATCATGATGGACTTCGCGACATCCGACGGACGGAGCGTGTCCCACCGCCGGGCTTTCAAATAGTGCTTGATGATCGTTTCCAGGTCTTTCATGGGATGATGCTCCAAAGGCGTTATCCTCCCACCACTTCGTGCTTCGGCCCGCCGCTCGCCATGTGCTTCTGATGCTCCTCCGTGTTCAACAGCCCGCACTTCTTCCATTTCTTGCCGCTGCCGCACGGGCAGAGGTCGTTCCTCCCGACCTTATGGCCGTCGGCATCCACGGCATCAGCTCCGCCGGGCGGCATGCTGACGGATATGGGGGCCTGGGCCGCCGCCGCAACCGCCGAAAGCTTGAACATGTTATTGAAGATCCAGGCATTGAAGTTTCCCCAGAAGGCATGGAAAAGGCGGCTTGCCTCCTGCCGGTACTCCACGAGCGGGTCGTGCTGGGCATAGGCGCGCAACCCGACCGACTCGGACAGCGCCTCAAGGTCCTCGAGGTTCGTCATCCATAGCATATCAAGGATGCCCAGAAGCTGGCCCTTGGCAAACGGGTGCCCGGCGATTTCCGCGCTCCTTTCCTCTATTATTTTGCGATAATCGTCCAGATCCGCCGCCGCGGCGATGGCGCCGTCATCTTTGACCAATGCCGCTTCCTTCATGGCCTTGGAAGCCTCACGACGGGCTTCTGCGGGATGTTCCTCGAAGGATGGGGCGAACGCCGCATTAAAATGCGCGAGCGCGGCCGCAGCGATCGCCTGGGCAAGATCGGCCTTGTAAAACAGCCCAAGGATCTCCTGCCGCCGCCGATAGACCGCCGCGCGCTGCTTGTTGAGCACGTCGTCATATTCAAGGAGGTGTTTGCGGAGATCGAAGTTGGAACCTTCCACTTTTTCCTGAGCCTGGGCGACCGCCTTCGTCACCATGCCGAGCTCAATCGGTTCGTCTTCGGGAAGATTGAACCGCTCCATGATCCCCTTGATGCGATCGCCGCCAAAGATGCGCAGCAGGTCATCGTCAAGGGAAAGGAAGAACTGGGTGGATCCGGGATCTCCTTGGCGTCCCGCGCGGCCGCGCAGCTGGTTGTCGATGCGCCGCGCCTCATGGCGATCCGTGCCGATCACATGCAGGCCCCCGAGCGCCCGGACCTTCTCCGCCTCAGCCGGATCCGGAGGGTTGCCGCCGAGCAAAATGTCCACGCCGCGGCCCGCCATATTCGTCGCCACCGTCACCGCCCCCGGCCGCCCGGCCTGGGCGATGATGCCGCCTTCCCGCTCGTTGTTCTTCGCATTCAGCACCTCGTGCGGGATGCCCGCCTGCGAAAGGGCCGCAGAAATCATCTCGTTTTTGGCGATCGACGTGGTCCCCAGCAGGACCGGCTGGCCTTTCTTCTGCCGCTCGCGGACATCCCGCGCGATCGCATTCAGCTTCGCCGGGAAGTTCTTATAGATGAGGTCGTTCATGTCGCGCCGCGCAAGCGCGCGGTTCGGCGGGATGCTCACGACCTCGAGGTGATACACCTTATGGAACTCCTCGGCCGATGTCTGCGCGGTGCCCGTCATGCCGGCCAGTTTCTTGTACATGCGGAAATAGTTCTGGATGGAGATCTTCGCATAGGTGCGCGACTCCTGCTGGACCGTCACGCCTTCCTTCGCTTCGATCGCCTGATGGAGACCGGCCTGATAACGCCGGCCGACGAGCAGGCGCCCCGTGAACTCATCCACAATATAGACCTCGCCGTTCTTCACCACGTAATCGCGGTCGCGCTGAAAGAGCGCATGCGCCTTCACGCTTTCCTCAAGATAGTGCACCAGGCGGATGTGTTCCGGCGCATAGATATTCTGGACGCCCACCATCTTCTCCACCTTTTCCACGCCGGCATCCGTGAGTGTTGCCGTCTTCCGCTTCTCGTCCACCTCGTAATCCTCTTCTTTCTGCAACTGTGCCGCTACCCGCGCAAATGTCTTGTAAAAATCGCTGGATTGGGCGTCCGGGGCCGCAATGATCAATGGCGTCCGCGCTTCATCTATCAAAATGCTGTCCACTTCATCGATGATCGCGAAATGATGGCTGCGCTGAACCTGGGCTTCCCGCTGGCCGGCAAGATTGTCGCGCAAATAATCGAAACCGAACTCGTGGTTCGTGCCATAGGTGATGTCGGCACGATACGCCTCGCGGCGCGGCACGGGACGGAGGAACTCCTGCTGCACCAAGAAACTTCCCGTGGTATCCACTTCCTTCTCCGCCAGTTTCTCCGCATCCTCGGGAATCTTCCACTCAGGGTCATAGATGAACGCTCCCGCCGGAGTGATGCAGGCGACCGTAAGGCCAAGCGCGCGGTATACCTGTCCCATCCATACCGCGTCGCGCCTTGACAGGTATTCGTTCACCGTCACCACGTGCACGCCCTCGCCCGCGAGCGCATTCAGATATGCGGGCGCCACACCGGCAAGCGTCTTGCCTTCTCCGGTCATCATTTCCGCGATCGCCCCCGAGTGCAGGACAAGTCCGCCGATGAGCTGTACATCGAACGGACGCTGTCCGAGCGTGCGCTTCGCCGCCTCGCGCACGAGCGCAAACGCTTCCACGGCGATATCGTCGAGCGAAGATCCCGCCTTTACCTTCTCCCGCAGGGCAAGGCTCCGCGCCAGGATCCCCTGGTCCTCAAGGGCGGCAACCTCGGCCTCTAAGGCGTTAATCTCCTTTACTTTCTGCTCCAATCCCGCAAGAGAGCGCTTTTGGAGCAGTTTTTTAAGTCCTTCCAGCATGATGCCTATTCTATCTTTTTTTCCGCCAGTTGTACATCAGGCGCAACAAAAAAGCTCCCGCCGATGGCGGGGGCTTTTTCAGGACTAGATCCGCTTCTTCGCGGTCTTCTTCGCCGCTTTCTTCGCCGGCTTCTTCGCTGCTTTCTTCTTTGCTGCCATGATAGTATTTTTTTATTTTGTAATTGGGTTGCGACCACTCCAATCTTTTTCCTCGCAACCAACCAACACGCTTGGCCAGTCCGAGTGAAAAATTTACCTTACTATCAGTATAGCAGAATCATTTTTTCCTTTTGAGCATTTCTGTGGATAACTTTCGCGCGGCGCACCTCGCGGATGCGGACGCGGAATCAGACGACGTGATATTTTTTGAGCGCAGCGACATGATGTTCGCAGAGCGTCGGCGTGATGCTCTCTGCAGTATCGCTCGCGCGGGAAAAAATCTGCCGTTCTATCTCTTTGAGCGCCGCGGCGTTTGCCGCTATGGCCTCGTCATCCTCCTTGCGATCCTCCCGGCCCGCGTAGCGGCGAAATCCTTCTTCTAATCGCTCATCCAAAGAGACGACGCCCTGCGGCGCGACCCTCTGATCGGCGTAACACGCGATCTTCTTTTCAAACGAATCGCCGCGCGCCGCCGCGGCGGCCTTCGAAAATCCCACCGCATCGATATACTCCATGGTCCGCCCGGAAACCCCTATTTCACGGGCAATAGCGAGCGTCGCGGCATGTTCGTCGGTGCCATAGCGCTTCTTCCATGCCTCCCTCACCTCTTCCCAGTATGCACGGCCCTGCGGTTCCAGATATTCCGGGAATACGGCGAAATCGAACTTCAGAATGTTCCCCATGTCGTGCAGGAGGCAGGCAGAGATCAGCTCCTCTTCATGCAAAGGTTCAAAGAGCGCCTGCTCGATGGCATAGGCGACCGCCGCAACGCGCAGCTGATGCATGGCGAGCTGCGGCATGATCTTATAATTGTCGTAAAGTTCGGTGATGACTTTCGACATGATGGTGGGAGGATGCGCCCTATCGTCCTTTTTCCTCGCGGCGGCGTTCAAGGTATTGGTCCTTATAGCGTTCGATCTCCGCCTGCATCGTCTCGCGCACGCCGTCGATGGCGGCACGGATATCGGCGGCGGTCGTCTCGGCATGAAGCTTCTTCTTCGGCAGGTGCAGTGCGGCGGCAGCCATGAAAACCTCGTCGCCCTTCCGATGGTGCATCGAGGTGCGCGAGACCTCAAGCCGCAGCTCAAGCTCTCCGGACTCCTCAAAACGCGAGAGGAATTTTTCGAGAGGAAGCAATTTGCGCTCTATGTAGGTTGCAAGCGCCGGCGTGACATCGAGCGTCTTTTTGGTGATGATCTTCATACTCTTATTATACACCAAAAGCTCCTCAGGAAACTCATCCAAAGAGACTTCCTGCCCGTAAAACCTAGACTAATTGGACTTCCTCCTCCAGGGCAACGCCGAACTTCCTCGATACTTCGTCTTTGGCGAGGGCAATCAGGTCCTTTACGTCGCGGGATCCCGCGCGGAGCACGTTGACGATGAAGTTCGTATGTTTGGGCGAAATCATGGCGCCGCCGGCGCTCACGCCGCGCAATCCGGACTCCGAGATGAATTTGGCGGCGAATACCACGGGAAAAGGATCCGACTTTACCGAAAACCGCGAGCCGCGGAGCGACAAGGTGCCCGTCATGACCGCCGCCTTATAGGCAGGACTCCCCTTTTTGTGGATTGCATGAAGGGGAATGTTCTTGAAGATGCTCCCGATGTTCGGATATTCCAGCGGATGATGCGCTTTGCGGTAGGCGATCTTCTCATTGATGGATGCCGCGATGGCCTTCTTCTCCCCTTTCGCAAGCTGCATAGTCACGGAAAGCACGATCTCGGTGCCGCGCTTCTTTTTGAAAATGCTCTCGCGGTATCCGAAGGCGCACGCCTTGGCGGTCCGCTCGATCACTTTCATGGTTTTAGTATCGAAACTGCGGACGGAGGCGATGACATCCTTCGTCTCGCCGCCGAAACAGCCGGCATTGCCGCGCACGGCGCCGCCGACGGTTCCGGGGAGGCCTCCCGCCCATTCAAGTCCGGAGAGGGACCGCGATACGGCAAATTTCAGAAGCTCGCTCATGGGCACGCCCGCACCGACCTCCACGATGCCGCCACGCTTCGCCTTGATCGCCGTCAGGGCCGGACGGAGCACGAGGCCGTCGAAGCCGCTATCGCAGAAAAGGAGGTTCGTGCCGCCCGCCAAAATGAACACCGGCAGCTTGAGCCGCTTCGCCTCGCCGACGGCCCAGGCCACTTCCTTCTCGCGGTGCGCCTCAAAGAAGAACCGGGCGGGGCCCCCGATCTTATAATGGCTGAATTTTGACAGTGGCACGTACTCTTTGAATTTTGGCATGGCAGAAGACGGACCCGTCATTCCATGACGGACCTCAGATTGGTTCGTTACCCCGCTTAAAGGGCTGCAAGTGGTGACCTCCGGTTCTGTTTGTATTGAACGAGTGCTCTCCTTACAGCCCTTTAAATGGGCTAACGGGATTGCGTGACGGCTCCCCCACTTGCCTCCATTATAGAAAACCCCGGGAGCTTTAGCAAACTGAAAGCCCCCTTGCGGGGGCTTTCAGCCAAACAGAATCGTGTGGGATATGCCTCAGTCGATATCATCGTTGAGGTATACTCGCACTCATTCACTGGCATGATACCACATCCATGGAAAACGGCAAGGCTATTGCGCCGCCTTCTTCCTGAAAACCAGATACTTATAACCGAAGAAATCCCAGAGGAAGGACGCGCCGATGCCTGAGAGCGGCGCCACCAGGTCCACCAGGACCTTTGAGTCCTGGGCGCCTGAGGCCTTCACGAGCGTCGCCACCCCTACGTTGATCGCCCATCCGATAATGGCGACCGTATAGAATGCCGTCACCTCGCTTGCCTGGGGCTTTTCCTGGGCGCCGAACGTCCAGTATTTGTTCCAGAGGAAACTGTTCGTGGTACCGCACAGGAATGAGATCGCCTTGAAGGTCGCGAAGAGCGCGTTCCCGATCATGGACGTCCCGTAGAAAAAGGTCTCCAGGTTGAAGACGCCGATATCGATGAAACTGTTCAAGGTCCCCACTGCGGCGAACTGTCCGAACTGATAGAATCCTTTCCACGCCCTGCCGATCAGCCAGCATATCCACAGCGCGAGCGGCCCCAAAAGCCCGAAGAAGGCGAAAATGGCGGTGCGCAGCCACCACGTAAGCGGCAAGAGCAGGGCCGGATGGAAGAGTTTGATCCCAATGGACCCGTCAACACTTAGGTTGGTGAGGATCGGCTGGATAAGCAGCCCCACGCCGGCGCCGATCACGAGACTGGCCTTGATGTCGTTTTTCGTCATAAAGATGATGATGTCTGGCCGATCAGCGCAATGCGTACGTTACCGTGACGTTATCCGTCACATCCTGAGTTCCCGGCTGGATGGTCGGTGCCACCGAGGAGAGTGCGCCCATCGCGCCCGCCGTGGATGCCATATTATAGACCGTGGCCGGATACGGAATGACGCTGTTCTCGCTCACGCTCACCACCTTCCCAAGCGACGCCCCCGACTCCGACGCCAGCGCCGATGCCATCGCTTCCGCCTTGTTCATGGCATCCGCACGGGCCGCCGCGACAATGTCGGTCTTGTCGTTGAAGGTGAAGGAGACCCCGCCGATCTGGTTCACGCCCAAAGGCGCAAGCCCGCCGAGCACCGAAGCGACCTTCGTGAGGTCGTGGATCTTCACCTGCACCGTCTGCGTAAGCGTATAGCCGAAGATCGTCGTCTTGTTGCTCTGTTTGTCATACTGATAATCCGGCTGGAGGTTATAGCCCGTCGTCATGATGTCGCTCGTGGCGATCCCCTGCGAACCAAGGAACTGCATCACGGCATTCATCTTGGTATTGTTGTCATTCGAAAGGCCTTGCGGATCCGCCCCCTGCGATACCACCGAGAGGGAGATCTCCGCGAGGTCCGGAGTCGCCGTCGTCTTTCCCTGCGCGCTCACCGTCACTTCCCGCGCGGGAGCAAGCGAGCTCCCATACTGCATGGCCGAGGGCAAGGCGCCGCCCAGCACGAACACGATAAGCGCCGCAATGAGCACGTTGAGCAAAATCCAGAACCACACTCTTGCTTTTGTTTCATTCATAGGATGAGGTTATATACTGTTGATTATTTTTTTGAATTCATCGGCCTTGAGGCTGGCGCCTCCCACAAGCGCGCCATCGATATCCTTCAATGTTACATAATTGCGGGCGGTCTTGCCATCCACCGATCCGCCATACAGCACCTTTACCTTCCCGAATTTCCGCGCGAGCGCGCGCTTGATGCACCGGGCCATCGTCGCCGCATCCTCGGGCCGGGCGCCCTCGCCCGAACCGATGGCCCAGATCGGCTCGTAGGCCACGATCAATTTCCCCTTCGGCACCCCCTTCAAGTCTTTCTCAAGCTGGGCGCGCACGAACGCCTCCGCGGCGCGGGATCCTTTTTTGCGGACCGTGCGCGGCTCCCCCACGCAAAGAATCGCCGTGAATCCGTCCTGGAGCACCTGCTTTGCCTTGCGGTTCACCATCGCATCGGTTTCCCGAAACCATTTGCGGCGCTCGGAATGGCCGATGAGCATATGCCGCACGCCGAACGACGCAAGCATCTTCGGCCCGATGCCGCCGGTGAACGCCCCCTTCTCCTCCCAAAACACGTCTTCCGCCCCGAGGGCCAGGCGCGATTTCCTCCCGGCGGGGCGCAGGCGCCGGTATGTATCCGCGAGCGGCTCCAAAAACAGGAAAGGCGCGCAGATCAATACGTCCGCGCGGGGGTTCTGCACCGCTGCCACTGCCTTGAACAGGCGCACGGCATCCTTTGCCGACCCCGGGTTTTCCTTCCAGTTCGCCGCAATCAGTTTTTTCGCCATATGCCTTCATTGTAGCGCCGATAGGTGCCAAAACCAAAATTACGGTATAATGAGGGATATGCTTTCAGAACCCGTTGTGGCGCTCATGGCCCGCCATCAGGAGCGCCGCGAACGCCAGGAAAAGCGCGAATTGCATGAAGGCGAGCGCATCCATGTGGACGAAATCGCCTCGAAGGTGGCGACCTTTTATGACAAATTCAGAAACCTCATCCAGTACCGGGAGGCGCACCTTTTGCGCAAAGGCAGCATTGAGCGCATTCTCCGGCGGCGCATCCTCCTGAACACCGACGACGGCAAATTCGCCGAGGCGTTCATCAAGGACCTCATCCGTTCCGGACACCTGCCGAACGACGCCATCCAGGATTCCGCCATCGCCGGCGTACAGCGCGTCATCGACAATCTGCTTTTCTTCCTCCACTACCAGAGCGAACAGGGCGGCGAAGGGCATCGCCAGATCTCCGGATGGCTCATCAATATTTTCGTTCCCGCACTCGAAGACGAGCTCTTCCCTGCGCCGGAGGGCCGCCTCACTGCGGAGATGATGTACGAAGTGATGCGGGCAAAGCTCGTGCTGAAAAAGATCCCGCTCGGCGAGGACGAGGTGAAGACCCAGCTCTTCATCGCCACCCAGCGGGCGGTCCTGCGCCTTGATGATGACCAGATGCAGTACATCCTCCTCAAATTCCTCTACCCCGATTGGGGCAGGATGTCCGATGCGGAACTCCGGGACACGGCGCCGAAGCTTGGCGCGCTCCAGAAGGACGTGCAGGATACCCTCAAGAACCGCTTCGGGCCTTATTTCCTCAAGCTCTGCCAGAGGGAAAAGACCCCGTTCCAGCTGGTGGGCGACCTGGCGCAGGAAGACAAGCTGCTCAGCAAGGATTCCGATGCGGAATTGCGCAGGCTCTATGACGAGCGCGCCGAAAGGACCGCGCAGCAGCTCAAGAAGCTCGCCTTCTTCAGCGTGCTCTCGTTCCTCATCTCCAAAGTGGTCGTCGCGCTCGCACTGGAGACCCCGCTCGACCGCATGCTTGGATACCCCTTCTCTCCCCTCAATACGGCCATCAACATCCTTTTCCCGCCGCTCCTCATGCTGCTCATTGTGGCCTTTGTGCGCCCGCCCTCGGCGAAGAATTTCACCCTGGTCGCCGCCGAAGTGGACCATATCGTCTCCCGCGACAATCCCCGGAGCTATATCGTGGCGCCCCCCGAGACCACCCGGGGATTCATCGCCGCGCTGGTCTATGCCGCCTATGGCATCGCCCTGCTTGCAGTGCTTTACGCGATCGTGAAAGCCCTTCTCTGGATATCCTTCAGTCCCTTCAGCATCCTCGTATTCCTGCTTTTCACCTCCATGATCGTGGCTACCGGCGTGAAGATCAACAACCGGGCGAAAGAAATGAGCCTCGAAAAGAAGAAGTCCACGGTGCGGGGATTCCTTGCCGACCTGGTGATCATCCCTTTCATGGCGCTCGGCCAGTGGGTGATCTCCGGACTGTCGCATTTCAACGTGATCGTCATCGCCTTCGACTTCTTCATAGAGCTTCCGCTCGGATTCTTCGTGGAATTCCTGGAACACTTCCGCAAGTTCATCGACGCCAAGAAAGAGGAGGTGCAATAAGCCCGCACTCGGGGCGCGGCCTTGCGCCGGCGCGGCGGCGTTGGTATAAAGAAACCAGCCCTTATCGGTTCACGTTTCAGGGCCAGGAGGCAACCATGTCGATCGTGCTCGATCTTCTTTTCCCGAGCGGAGGAGTCGTCTTCTTCTTCGGGGTCGTCGTCCACTTCTGGAAGCACCGGCAGGAAAAAAGATTTTCCGCGGCGGTCGTCCGGGTGGAGTTTCCAAGCGAAGCGCTCATCCAAGCCATCCAACACCGTCATGGCCACGTGGGCGAAACGCCCCGCAGGCTCCTTTCCGTGGACGATGCCGTCATCTGCATCTCCGGCAAGACCCGAAGGGCCTGGGTGGAGCGGCAACGCTTTCCCCTGCTTCCCCTCTGGCCGATGCTCGTGCAGGAACAATTCGCCGACGTCACCGTGACCAAGACGACCGGTCCCAAATGCCGGGTCATCCTCGCCAAACGGAATATTCCCGTTCGGCGCGAGGACGAATTCGCCCACGATCTCGTGGGAAAGATCCTCCACCGCATATAGAGACCGCATCATCAACATCAACCCGTCCGCATCCCGCATCCCGCGGACCTTCAGAAACCGGCGCATCTCATGGCCGGTTTTTCCTTTTTTAAGAGGTGCCTGCTATGCATCCTCTCTTAATATATAAAGACATCTAACCCCTCCATTATTAAAGAAGGGGCACTAGCGTTCGCCGGTGCCCCTTCTTGTTCTGCTCTGCCAGATTTACGAATTGATTTTATTTTGGGGTAGCCTTCTCGCGCTGCCGCGCTCACAAGGCCTGGGCACCGGCTCACAAGAATTTTTCTGCTGAAAATTCTTGTTCCTCCGTTCGAATCCTCTCGCAAACAAGGCAAAGAAAAAGACCGGAACAAGTCCGGTCTTTTTCTTTGCTGGTGCGCGGGAGAGGATTCGAACCTCCACGCCTTTCGGCGCTACCACCTCAAGGTAGTGCGTCTGCCATTTCGCCACCCGCGCAAAAACCTCAGACTCAATGATATACGATTATAGGATTTCTTCAAGGGACGGACATAAAAAAACAGCCCCGCAGGGCTGCTTTTCTTTAGAGCGACGTACCGATCTTGGCCCGGATCTTCGATCCGGAGATCTCGCGGATGAAGTAAAGTTTGGAGCGGTGCACCTTCTTCGGGCTGGAGACGATCTCCGCCTTCAGGATGGCCGGCGAATGGACGGGATACACCTTCTCCACGCCGACCCCGGCGAGGGTGGTGCGCACCGTAAACGTGGCGCCCGCCTCGGATCCGTGTTTGCGGGCAATCACCACGCCGGTAAACGGCGTCTTGCCTTCGTAAACCTTCACCTTTGCGCCAGGTTTGATCTTTTTGAGTATCTCTTCCGAAATCATGATATTGATGGGTTGCGTTATGGTATCACCAGGGCCTTGATCTTTCCGACGAGATCGTCGATGGAGACCCTGACCTTCACGAAATATTCCTTGGCGCCGAACGCCCGAGCCTTCTCAATGTCGGAATCCTGAGCAAGGTTGCTCACGATCACGACAGGAAGTCCTGCGAGCTGCGGCGTGATGGAAATCATTTTCAGCACTTCGAATCCGGTGACCTTCGGCATAATGAGATCCAGGATGACAAGGCTGGGGCGCTCCTGCCTCAGGGCATTGATCGCCTCCTCCCCATCAAAGACCTGGATGACCGTAAACCCCTCCTTTTCAAGGCGGGCTTTCATCAGGAACGACAGAAACCTGTCGTCCTCGACGATCATAATCTTCTTTATGTCATCTGCCATGACTCTCATCGTATCACAGATGACGGGCCATGACCAGAGCGGTCCCTTGTGGCATTCAAAGAGCTTTTTAGTTGTCCCAATTACCTACCTCGCTTCCGCACGCGATCGATCGCGCACCGAAGAGAAATAAGTTCGACATACTACGTTTTTTTGTAGTAGTTTAATTGATCCACGCACAGCTTCCGCTACGCGTGCCTTGTTACGACTTAGCCCATGTCACCGATCTTAAGTTAATACCGCCGAGGCGATATTTCACCTATTACCGGCTCCCTTGGCTTGACGGGCAGTGAGTACAGGACTCGAGAACGTATTCACCGCAGCGTGGCTGATCTGCGATTACTAGCGATTCCGGCTTCATGGGGGCAAGTTGCAGCCCCCAATCCGAACTGGGGCCAGGTTTGATGGGATTAGCTCCGCCTTGCGGCTTGGCAACCCATTGTCCCGACCATTGTAACACGAGTGTAGCCCAGGGTATCAAAGGGCCATGCTGATTTGACGTCATCCCCTCCTTCCTCCCAGCCCGAAGATCATAATAGAAGGATGTCCTTCATTCCGATCTTTGGGCTGGGCAGTTTCACGCGACACTTGTAACGCGTAATAGGGGTTGCGCTCGTTACCCCACTTAAGGGAACACTTCAAAGCACGAGCTGACGACAACCATGCAGCACCTGTCCAAGATGTCCTTGTGAGAAAGGCAACGTTTCCGCCGCCGGTCATCTTAGATTTCTAACCCTGGTAAGGTTCCTCGCTTACTGACGAATTAAACCTCATGTTCCACCGCTTGTGCGAGTCCCCGTCTATTCCTTTGAGTTTTAGCCTTGCGGCCGTACTTCCCAGGCGGCCTGTTTAACGCGTTAGCTACGCCACTCCGAGGGTCGATACTCGAAACAGCAAACAGGCATCGTTTAGGGCGTGGACTACAAGGGTATCTAATCCTTTTTGCTCCCCACGCTTTCGCAACTCAGAGTCAGGAAGGTCCCAGTGCACTGCCTTCGCCTTTGGTGTTCCCCACGATATCAACGGATTTCACCCCTACACCGTGAGTTCCATGCACCTCTAACCCCCTCTAGTTCTGCCGTATCTCCTGCACTTCCACCGTTGGGCGGTGGGCTTTAACAAAAGACGCGCAAAACCTCCTACGTGCGCTTTACGCCCAATAAATCCGGATAACGCTTGAGGTCTACGTATTACCGCTGGTGCTGGCACGTAGTTACCCACCTCTTTCCGTATGGTACAGTCATTTGCATTCCTCCCATACTACCGCAGTTTACAACCCGAAGGCCTTCATCCTGCACGCGGTGTCGCTCCATCAGGCTTTCGCCCATTGTGGAATATTCTCGACTGCTGCCTCCCGTAGGAGTACGAGCCGTGTCTCAGTCTCGTCGTTGGGGGTCAGGCTCTCACCTCCCCTACCGGTCATAGCCTTGGTAAGCCGTTACCTTACCAACTAGCTGATCGGACCTAAGCCGATCTCAAAGCGTCTTGCGACTTTGGCCTTTCGGCAACATCGGGTATTACCTCGCCTTTCGGCGAGCTATCCCCGTCTTCGAGGTACGTACCAGGGTGTTACTAACTCGTTCGCCGCTAAACTATCAAATCCGTCGTCTTGATATAATCGCAACTTCTTCAAAGATAGTCCCGCTCGACTTGCATGCCTTATCCACACCGCCAGCGTTCATCCTGGACCAGGATCAAATCCTCTGAAAAGAATCTTTACAGATTCCTATTGGTCGCACCATTTTTTTGATTTCAAAACGGTGCCAAAAAGAAGGAATAAATTGGGACAACTAAAAAGCTCTCCTTTCCAGTTGTTTCTTCAGTTGTGAAAGATCTGGCATCCGGTGCCGTGGATCACTCCATAGACCCGGATACAACGAGTTCCATTCTAACAGAAAGAAATCCCTTGTCAACAGGGAGAAAAGGCCCTATTCGGAAGCGCGGCAGGGGTACTTGACATAATCACTATTTATATGATACAATATACATAAGGTATAGGTTGCCGGAGCTCCCCCATATTTGACCAATCCTAAACTCTCCCCTATAATAGACAACGTTATGAAAAAAGACCTTCATCCGAAATATTATGCCAACGCGAACGTCATCTGCGCCTGCGGCAATGCCTTCACGGTCGGCGCCACCCAGCCGGAGATCCGCGTGGAAATCTGCGCCAAATGCCATCCGTTCTACACCGGCGAAGAGAAGCTCATCGACGTCGCGGGCCGCGTGGAGAAGTTCAAGAATCGCCGCGCCAAGGCGGCAACACCGAAGCCGAAGAAAGTGCGCGCCAAAAAGAGCGCATAACGCCTTCCCCAATCCCCCATCCGGGGGATTTTTGTTTGCCCATAAATCATTGACATTTTTATAAAAATATGTTAAACAAGAGGCACGCCAGGAGTCTCTCTTGGCAGGAGAAAGCAGTCGCACGTTGACAGCTGAATACGGCTAAGAGAGAACCTTGTGCAAGGAACTGCAGTATCGTTCCGTTACGCCTGCACGCAAAAAGTGGTTCGCCTTCCGACAAGGAACGGCGTTCGCATGGATTGCTGGGAGGTGACCGGACCTCGGTCCGGCAAGCGTTGTCCGCCGAAAAGTGGTTCGCCTTCCGACAAGGAACGGCGTTCGCATGGATCTGGATAACCGACGCACGGAACACGATGACCGCAGTTTCAGGAGTGCAATCCCGGGATGCCGCGCAAGCGGCATAGCAGCCGGCGCGCAAGCGCTGTCCCCGGAGAAAGGAAACCAAGGAGAATGAATCCGAACTACTGGAACAAAGGATTGGTCGCAGGACTGATTCTCGCCCTCATGCCTTTGACTGCTCTTGCGGATCAATCTGCAAGTGCCGGTCAGGGGCGCGCGTCGGCGTCGGCTCCTGCTGTTCACGCAGCAGCAGCCCATGTCGATACCTCAACCCAGAAGTTCCACGATCCCATCCAGTCTGGCGACAGGATGTGGTTTATCGCGAAAGCTTCGTGCGGCAACGCATTGAGATATCGCGATTTCGCGGCGGTGAATGGGATTTCAAATCCCAACTGGATCATCGCAGGAAAGGACGTGCTCACCGTGCTGCCGAAAGGCTGCAAGGCGACGTTCACCCCAGAGCGTGCTGCTACCAAAAAGCATCGCAGCACGGTGAACCCGCACCCTCCCATTCTTGCAATAAACCAGTCTGTGCCTCTGGAGCTCATCCCTGCCATTTCGCCTGTGCTGATACCCCTAGAGCCACTGACTGCCATGCCGCTTGCGGCAACGGAACAGCCCGCGGCTTCTTCCGTCTCCGCACCCGCTCAGATGGCTACTGCCAAAGCAATGAAAGGGTACCTGTGGTATGTAATCCACATGGAACCCCTCAACGGACGCCCGCTTCCAACTCCGGGCATCTGGACCGCTGACCTTGTGAAAAACGAGGATCCAAAAGGAGGCAAGAAGTACCACCTTCGCATCCGCACCGGTGTCGTCGTAGCACAGCATGGCGAAGGAGTGAATGTATTCGCCCAGCTGAAGCACGCCCCCACAGAAAAGGACATGCTTCTCTTTGTGGATGGCAGCGGGCAACCGTTCCGTCTGCGTGGGCAGTACATGATGGCGAACGGCACCACTACCGAGTTTGCCCCCGTGGAACTTGCCCCTTTCCCACGTGCAGAATATGCGCTTGCCGAAAAGGCATTTCCCGTCACGGAAGGAGGATTCAGAAGGATCTTAAGAGTAGGATTCCCGTTTGCAACCAGCACCGCGATAGGATTCGCCGTTGGCGGACCGATCGGGGCGGTGGTGAACGACGGGATCTATGCAGGCACTGCCTTCATAGCCCACAAAAAATCCGAGGCAGCCACAAAGCTCGCCGAGGCCCAGCAGCAGTAGAGCTCCGGGAGGGGCATACTATGAAATTCCACCATGTCATCCTTTCAACGGCGCTCGTTGCCGTTGCGGCCACAACCTTCAGCCCAGCAGCATTCGCCACGGATCCTCCCAAGAAACCCGAGGGACAGGAGCAGAAGGTTCAGCTCAATGGGACCTTGGATCCTAAGGGGCTCCTGAAGGTGAGCGGCGACGTTCATCTTCCCACATCCTCAGCCACAGAACACGTCACCGTGGTTTCTGCGGTGACGCTCTCCAAGAAGGACCGCGAGACGCTCGCCGCGCTCGTAAGCGCGATGAACGTCTCCAACAGCAACGTTGGCGAAGCGCTTGCCAAACTCGCCGCGCTAGGGATCAAAGACCAGGAGGTACTGGACGCATTCAGCCAGTACCTGCAAGCTTCGCAACAGCAGAATCTGCTGAGTCCTCAGATCCTCAAGACGCTGGAGAGCTTCAAGGGCGATATCATTGCGCTGAATGCCACCATGGATCGGCGGAACGATATTGCGGCAGAAAGTCTCAAAGTCCAAAAGGAGCAACTGGCCGCAACCCTCAAGCAAAACGCCATTCTTGGATCATTAGTCAAATGGACCAAGATCGGCGCCATCGCCGCATGGGTCAATGCCGGTGCAAACTGGGCACAGTTCGGCGCTGCCATGGCGGGCTGCTACAAGGGTTCTGCCGCAGCATCGGCATCCGCGGTTGCCCTCGGCGCTGGCACAAGCGGGGCGATCAAATCAGCCGTTACGTTTTAAAACCGCTCTTTCCCGCATTGCGCAAATCTGCGCAATGCACGACCGTCATCATGAGGCCCACTCCACAATCGGAGCGGGCCTCAATCACTTTTTATCCTTTATTCCTATGCCTCTTTAGGCAAGGCAACATAGAACGTGGACCCTTTCCCTTCGCCGCGGGATTCGGCCCAGATCTTCCCCTGGTGCGCCTCCACGAAGATCTTGGCGATATGCAGGCCCATGCCGCTCCCGCGGATCTGCTTGAGCCGCTCGTCGCGCACATATTCCTCAAAGAGCAGCGGGATGACGCGGTGAGGGATGCCAAGGCCGGAGTCGGCGACGGAAAGCGTGACGGCATTCCCCTTATCCTCCACCTTCACGGCGATGGAACCCCGCTCGGTGTACTTGATGGCATTGTCGATAAGGTTCTGGACCACGTGGCGGAGCTTCTGCTCGTCGCCGTAGATCATCACCTTGTCGCTTGGTCCGGCAAAGCTCAAATTCAACCCCTTGGACATCGCCATATGCCCCATCTCTTCCGCCGCCTGGCGCGCGAGCTTCGCAAAATCACACCGGGCCATCTGATACCTGATCCTCCCCTCCTCCACTTTGCGGAGGTCGATCAGGTTGTCCACGAGCGTGACCACGTCTTCCGTGGCGAATTCCAGCTTGGAGAGGACCTCCTTCTGCCGGTCGTTCACCTCCCCGTAAAATCCCTCCCGCAAAAGGGTGGCGTAGCCGCGGATGATGCCCAACGGCGTCTTCACCTGGTGCGATGTCAGCGAAAGGAGGTGCATTTTGAAATGGTTGGCCTCCTCGAACTTCTCCTTCTCCTCCCGCAATTTCCGGTTCGCCTCTTTGAGCTCCTCCTTTTCCCTGTCCAATTCCTGGGTCGTTGCCATGGCAATATGAAAAAATTATGTGGTTTCGCGCGCCAGAATCTCCCGCACCTTCGCTACCATGACGTTCAGGTCCCCGGTCTTATCGATGAAGTCCTCCATGCCAAGCGCCTTCGTGAGATCGTCCCGCGGGCCTTTGGTCGCCGGCCACGGATCCGTCATGCTGCTCAGGAAGGCGATCCTGATGTCTTTCGTTTCCGGCATCTGCTTGATCTCAAGGGCGGCATCGGTCCCGCTCTCGCCCGGCATCCGGATATCCATCAGGATGAGGTCGGGGTGCAGCTTGCGCGCCGCATCCACCGCCTCGCGGGCATTGTAGGCGACCGCCACCGCGAACCCTTCCGCCTGCAGCTTGATGGAGGTGATCGTAAGCAGATCTTTTTCGTCGTCCACGACCAGAATGAGAGGAGGATTGCGCATGACCGTGTGTGATAGTTATGACGCCTGAAGCAACTCCCTGATTTTTGCGCACAGGAGATTCAGATCGTCCGTCTTTTTGAGATAGCCCTGGGCCCCGAACTCCTCGGAAAATTTTCGGTTGATCTCCGGCATTTCGAGCCGGGGGTCCCCAAGGCTCGTAAGGAAGGCAACTTTGATGCGCTTGATCTCCTGGTCGGGATCCTCGCGCAGCTTGAGCACGGCGGTCGCGCCGTCCATCACCGGCATTTTGACGTCCATAAGGACAAGCGAGGGCTTGAGGGCCTTGATCTTCTTGAGCGCCTCCGCGCCGTTCCCTGCTGTCTCCACCCGGAATCCCTCGGCACGCAGTTTTACGCCGAATATTTCCAAGAAATCCGGTTCATCATCCACGACCAATATGAGCGGTGGGTTGGCAACCTGGTCTGGCATAGTTACCCTTATATGATACAATAGTTCCCGTATGACCACCAACAAGATCATTATGGAAATCCGGGCGGGGGCGGGCGGCGACGAGGCCTCCATCTTTGCGGGCGATCTGGCACGCATGTATCAGCGCTACGCCGCCAAGCGCGGGTGGAACTTCACCGTGCTCGATGCCAACGACAACGGGCAGGGTTACAAGCATCTCGTCGCGGAAGTGAAGGGCGAAGGCTGCTACGAGGCATTCCGGCATGAATCCGGCGTGCATCGCGTCCAACGCATCCCCAGCACCGAGCGGTCGGGCCGCGTGCATACCTCCACCGCTTCCGTGGCCGTCCTCCCGATCGTGGAAGCCAAGGAGGTGCACATTGCGGACAACGACCTTGAAGTGACGTTCTCCCGCGCCGGCGGCCCGGGCGGACAGAACGTGAACAAAGTGGAGACCGCCGTGCGCATCCTCCACAAGCCCACCGGCATCGTCGTGGCCTCGCGCGAGGAGCGGTCGCAGTATGCCAACCGCGAAAAGGCCATGGACGTCCTCCGTGCCAAGCTCTACGAGATCGAACAACTCAAGGCGACCGGGTCCGTCACCGACATGCGCCGGGAACAGATCGGCACCGGAGACCGTTCGGAAAAGATCCGCACCTACAACTTCCCCGATGACCGCATCACCGATCACCGCATCGGCAAGAAATGGCACAACATAGAGAAGATCATGGAAGGCGATTTTGACCCGGTCGTGAAGGCCTTCGCGGAAAGCAAATAAAAAAACACCCCTCGCTTTTGACGGCCACGCTCCCGTGTGGCACCTCCGTCAAAAGGAAGGGTGTTTTTTTGTTATGCTATTCGTCTACGCCAAACCTCTTGTAGCTGTAGATTTTTGCCCCCTTGCCGAACCAATGCTCGATCTCGTGCTCGGCCTCCTCGGGCGTTTCGGATGCATGCACCAGGTTCATCACGGCGCGCTTTTCCTTGTTCGCAAGTAACGGCGAATCAATGGAGAAATCTCCGCGGATGGTCCCCACCTCGGCCATGAAAGGCAGTGTCGGACCGGCGATCTTGCGCACCACATCAACCGCGTGGATCCCCTGCACCACCATGCGCACGAGCGGCGCCGAGAGCATGTAATCCACGAGCCACTTCCGCACTTCTTTGCCGATCTCGAGGTCGTTATCCATGCCAAGCTCCGCCTTCGGGTCAAAGCCGTACTTTTCATACGTCTTTAATGTTTTCTGGCCAAGGCGGGCGATCCACGCCTCATCCTTCGGATAATGCTCGTCGATCTGCTCGCGCGTGGGCTCGAACATCTGCAACGCCACAATTTTGAGATCGCGCTGTTCAAAGCGCTTGATGATCTCGCCCGTCAGGCCCTTCCGCACGCCGTCCGGCTTCACCATCACGAACGTCTGCTCTTCTTTGGGATGTTTCATTATTCTATGAATTTTATTTTATTTATTGGTTTGTTTTTTCAATTCCAGTCCAAGCTCCTTCAACTGCCGCTCGTCGGCCTCTGACGGCGATCCCATCATGAGATCCTTGCCTTCGCCGTTCTTGGGAAATGGGATGACCTCGCGGATATTGGGCTCGTTCATCATCAACATCACCACACGATCAATGCCCGGGGCAAAACCGCCATGAGGCGGCGCTCCGTATTTAAAGGCATCTAGCATATGGCCGAACTTGCGGCGCTGGGTTTCCTCGTTGATCTGGAGATATTCAAAGACCTTCTTCTGCATATCCGCCTTGTGGATACGGATGCTTCCGGAACTCAATTCGAAGCCGTTCAGTACAAGGTCGTAGGAATTTGCCCGGACATTGAACAGATCCTCGCCCTTCATAAACTTCTCCTCATCCTCCTCCTTGATGGAGCAAAAAGGATGATGCGCCGCCTGAATGTTCCCCTCGTCATCCTTCTCAAACATGGGAAAGTCCACGATCCACGCGAATGCGAGCTCGTTTGGATCGCTTTTATCCTTGCGAAGGTCCGGCTTGTCGCTGCCGTATTTTTCCATGGATTCCCGGAAGGTGATCCGGGGAAACGGCGTTTCCGTAAAATGCTTCTCCGGATAGAGCGTCTTCACCATCTCAATGAACATAGGCTCGGTAAAGCTCAAAATGTCCTCCTGCTTCACAAATGACATCTCGAAATCCAATTGAGTGAACTCCGGTTGACGGTCGCCGCGAAGGTCTTCGTCGCGCATGCATCTCGCAATCTGGAAATACCGCTCGAACCCGGCGACCATACAGAGCTGCTTGAATTGTTGCGGCGACTGCGGCAATGCATAGAATTTGCCCCGCTCAAGGCGCGAGGGAACAATATATTCGCGGGAACCTTCCGGAGTGCCCTTCATGAGGATGGGGGTCTCTATCTCCACGAAGCGATGCTTGTGCATATAGTCCCGGAAGAATGAGATGATCCTGTCGCGCTCGCGGATATTACGCTGGAGGCGCGGCCGGCGAAGATCCAGATAGCGATATTTCATCCGCACGTCTTCGTTGATATCCCGACCGTCGCCAGTCACATCAAACGGCACCGTATCCGCCTCATTGAGCACTGCAATGGAAAGTATCTCCAACTCAATATCGCCATTCTGCTTGCCGGACTGCACGTTTTTTTCCGGACGACGGTTCACCTTCCCCGTCACCTCCACTACCCATTCCGTCCTTATTTTTGCGCTTATTTCATGCGCGGCGGCGCCGGGAAGCACCACTCCCTGCACATAGCCGGTCATATCGCGGAAATCGAAGAAGACCAGCTTCCCCTGGTCGCGCCGAGTATCCACCCATCCTTGAACAAGCACTTCTTCGCCCACATGCGAGGCGAGGTCCGCCATATAGGTTCGCGTTTCCTTTTGCATCATGCTAATATTAATACCATGTTGAGCTTTGAGCAAATGCTCCTCCGCTTCGCCGTCGCGCTCCTGCTTGGCGCGCTCCTCGGCCTGGAACGCGAACTGGTCGGCAAGGGATCGGCCGGCGTGCGCACGCTCATGCTTGTGACCGGCGGCGCCGCCATCTTCACGATGGTCGGCCTCGTCCTTCCGTATATCGCCTCCGCGGGCACGGGCAACCTTGCCGACGTGGTCGCACATAACAGCGGATTCCTGGGCATGATCGCGAACGTGGTGGTGGGTGTCGGGTTCCTGGGCGCAGGGCTTATCATCAAGACCAACGACCAGCCGCACGGCGTGACCACCGCGGCGCTCGTATGGGCCGCAGCGGCGGTCGGCGTGCTTGTGGGCATCGGACTTTACGCCTTCTCCGTGAGCGCGGCCGTCATCCTCGCCGTACTGCTTTTCATTCTGCGCAAACTGAGCATCTCTGAACGCCTTGAGGAAAAAGCGCGCAAAGCCTAGCGGGCATCCGTCCCTTATCCCTGCTCCTGCTCCACTTTGAGCGTATTGATGACGGTGCGGATCACGGTGTCCGGATTGAGCGACATGCTCTCGATCTTGTGCTGTACCAGGAATTTGGCAAAGTCGGGATAGTCCGACGGCGCCTGGCCGCAGATGCCGATGTATTTCTTGCGCGCCTTGCAGGTCTTGATGACCTCGGCAATGAGCGTCTTCACTGCCTCGTCATTCTCGTTCGTGATCTGCTTCACGCGCTCGTTGCCGTCACGGTCGATGCCGACGGTGAGCTGGGTAAGGTCGTTTGAGCCGATGCTCATGCCGTCAAAGACATCCAGGAACTTGTCGGCCAGGATGACGTTTGCGGGGATCTCACACATCACGTAGATCTTGAGGCCGGATTTGCCGCGCGGCAGGCCGTTTTTCTCAATGAGCGAGACCACTTTCGCGCCCTCTTCCGCGGTGCGGCAGAACGGCACCATCACTTCCACGTTGTCCACGCCCATCTCTTCGCGCACTTTCTTGATGGCCTTCACCTCCAATATGAACGCGTCGGCAAAGTGCGGGTCATAGTAGCGCGAAGCGCCGCGCCAGCCGATCATCGGATTCTCCTCTTTCGGCTCGTAGCGGTCCCCGCCGATGAGCGTGCGATACTCGTTCGTTTTGAAATCCGAGAAGCGCACAATGACGGGATTCGGGTGGAACGCCGCGCCGATCTTTGCGATGCCGTACGCCAGCTTGTCGATATAGAACTGCACCTTGTCGTCATAGCCCACCGTGCGGGCATCGATCTCGCGCACCAGCGCCGCCGCCTCCCGGTCCTTGGGAGCCGCCGCCTTCAGTTTCTTATAATCCAGGAGCGCATTCGGATGGATGCCGATATTGGAGGCGATGATGAATTCCTCGCGCGCCAGGCCTACGCCGTCTGCCGGCAGAAACGACTTCTCGAACGAGGTGTCCGGCGTCGCAATATTCACCATGATCTTCGTACGCGGCTTCTTGAGGTTCTTGATGTCGTGCTCCACCACCTTGAACGGCACCGCACCCTTGTAGACGGCGCCTTCCGTGCCCGTCGTGTCCACCGTCACCACGTCGCCGGTCTTGATCGTCTTTGTGGCGTTCTCCGTTCCCACCACGCAGGCAATGCCGAGCTCGCGCGACACGATGGCCGCATGCGACGTCCTGCCGCCCTTGTCCGTGACGATGGCCGACGCGATCTTCATGATGGGCTCCCAGTCCGGGTCGGTCATGCCGGTAATGAGCACCTCGCCGGCCTTGAAATCCTTGATGTTCTTCGGATTGATGATCACCCGCGCCTTGCCGGTGGAGATCTTGCTGCCCACCGACGTACCCTTCGTGATCATGGTGCCATGGCCCTGCAGGTTATATTCCTTGATCTTCGTGAAGTCGCGGCCGGCCTGCACCGTCTCCGGACGCGCCTGGACGATGAAAAGTTCGCCCGTGCGGCCATCCTTCGCCCATTCCATATCCATCGGCGTCCATTTGCCGTTGTGCTTGGTATAATGCCGCTCAATGATCGCCCCCCACGTCGCAAGCTGGAGGATCTCCTTCTCGGTGAGGACCCAGCTCCCTTTTTCTTTTGGCGTCGTCGGAACCACCTTCGTCTTCTTGGTGGATTTGTTCTTCGCCGATGAATAGATCATCTTGCGGTTCTTGGTGCCAAGTTTCTTGTCGATGATCGGCACGAGGCCCTTCTTGCCCAGGTTGGGTTTGAACACGAGGAACTCATCCGGAGTCACTTCGCCCTGCACGATCATCTCGCCGAGACCCCACGAACCGTTGATAAGCACCACGTCCTTGAAGCCGGACTCGGTGTCC
Source organism: Candidatus Parcubacteria bacterium (assembly GCA_027449645.1). Taxonomy (GTDB): domain Bacteria; phylum Patescibacteriota; class Minisyncoccia; order UBA6257; family 2-01-FULL-56-20; genus JAKAGE01. The sequence continues at coordinate 22,891 of DAIDLF010000005.1, forward strand.
ACCGTGAACATCACGCCGGAGCAGGCCATGTCGGAACGCACCATCTTCTGCACTCCCACCGAGAGCGCCACCTTGAAATGGTCGAAGCC
>DAIDLF010000006.1 GCA_027449645.1 Candidatus Parcubacteria bacterium
GGTGGAGCTTGCGGCACAGCGATATCCGTAGGTGGAGGAAGGCATGCCGAGGCCCTGGCACTGGTCGCCGAGGGTTGAGGTGGCAGAGGGGTCATAGACGGAGAGATAGCTCGTGGTGGCGGTACCCAGAGAAAAAGAAGAGGCCGCAGACTGGTCGGTCACATACAGGTTGAGGGCACTGTTCAGGGTGGCCATGTCGGAGACCCGGTTGGCATCCCTTGATTGCCTGAGCAATTCTGCGGGATTCAGGGTGAGGACCACGACGACCGCAAGGATCGCGATGATGGCGATCACGACGAGAAGCTCGATGAGGGTGAAGGCGGAGCGGGATGAGGTCCTGCGGGGCATAGGGACATTATACCATAGCACAACTATCCATCCAGCAATTTTTCCGTGTAGTTCACAATATCGCCGGCGCCCATCATCACCACAAGAGGGGAGCATGGCGCCGGAACGCCGGCGCCGATCGCCTCCGCCAATTTTTTGGGATCATCAAGATAGATGACGCGCTTGCGGCGGAATGCCGGGTGTGCACGGAGCGCGGAAGCAAGATCGCGCGAAGTTTTGGCAAACTGTTCGTCGCGGCCGCGCACCTTATAGAGCGGCAAGAGGATCACCGCATCGGCGTCGGTGAACGCGCCGGAAAATTCCTTGAAAAGGGCCTCGAGCCGCTTGCCCTGATGCGGCTGGAACACGCAGATCAACGGACGGCCAGGGAACCGCGCCGCAAGCGCCGCGAGGGACGCCTTGATCTCGCTCGGATGATGCGCGTAATCGTCATAGACCGGGACCGGTTCCCGCACGCCCTTGATCTTCATGGTGCCGCGGTATTCCATGCGCCGCCACGCGCCGCGGTAGGAACCGATCGCCGCAAATATTTTTTTCTCGCTGACCTTCAGGACCCGCCCAAGCTGGTACGCCGCCTCGGCATTGGAAACGTTATGTTCGCCGAAGATCTTCGCCGCAGACCTGATCTTTCCCGCAGAGCGGTCGCGGAGCGAATACCAGACCACCTTGAGCTTATTCTTTTTTGCGAGCGCCGCAATCCGGCGATGCAGGGAAAAAAGATGCGCGTCGTCGCGGTTCAGGATCAAGGTGCCGCCCTCGCGCACGTTGCCGAGGAACTTGAGGAATGAGCGCTTCACGTCGGCAAGATCCTTGTAGATATCAAGATGTTCGCGATCGATATTCGTGACGATGGCGAAAGCAGGGGAATAATGATGGAACGCGCGGCCATATTCATCCGCCTCGACCACGAGATACTTGCCCTTGCCTGCACGGAAGTTCCTGCCGCCGAATTCCTTGAGATTCGTGCCGACGATCACCGTGGGATCGAATCCCGCTTTCATAAGCACGAGCGCCGCAAGCGCGGTCGTCGTGCTCTTGCCATGCGCGCCCGCAACGGCGATGGTCGTATGCTGGCGCGTGACCTCGCCGAGCGCCTCGGGATAGGTGAGGACCCGCATGCCGTGCCGAAGGGCCTCCCGGACTTCGGGGTTCTTTGGATCGACCGCCTGGCTCCGCACCACAAGCTGGACGCCGGACACGGGTATATTGGCCTTTTTATGCCCAAATTTGACCCGTACGCCATCTTTTATAAGGCTTTGACAAACAGTGCCATCCGCCGCATCAGACCCTGAAACGGCCCATTTTTGGCTTAAAAAATACCTCGCCAAGGCGCTTACGCCAATACCGCCAATACCGATGAAGTATGCCTTCCACCGGGGAGGTCGGGAATCCTTGATTGCCATGATAATAGTATTATAACCCCATTAAGAAGGATCTGAAAAAGCGCAGCCAGGATTATAAGGGAAGCGAAAAGAAAGCCAGCTTTTCCCGAAACTTTATCTGTCGCACAAGATATATTTTCTGACAGATATATGCCAAAAGAACGATATACCCCCGCTTAACCCGCCGATTCTCATTGCCCGGTTGTTGGTTAATGGAACAGACTCACGATCCATTTCACCGCGAAGTTCGCCAGATTGATTGCCCAGTACACTACGTTGATAAAGATCCTCAAAAGCCAATCTATCTGCACGCCGGTCTTTTGATAAAACCACATATCAAACTGGCTCACATACTGATTAAGGTACTGCTGGAAGTTGATGCTGATGGATATCGTGGAGGTCGCCCCGCCGATCTGCAGGGTCGGCGCCTTGATGTTGTTGCCCTGGATGCTATTGAAAAAATCCGTGAACGGCGAAACCAGGTTTCCGAACGAGGAGCCGAAGTCGTAGGTGCTGGACGCCGTGGTGGTCGCCGCAAAGGCCGCAGGCACGGGCAACTGGCCCGCCGCAGGCATTTCATAGGCGCGCGCAACCGAAGCAGTACCGGATATGCCGCCTACGACCATCACCGCGATAAAGAGCACGGAAATATCTCTTTTCATCGCCCTATGGATCCATTATAAAACGCTTTGCGCCGGATAGCCATATGCATCCATGCGCCATTACGCCGTTGCCGCCAGTTTTTTGAGCGCCGCATCGATCCGACGCAAGGATTCCTCGCGGCCGAGCACCTCCATGATTTCCATGGGGTCGGGGGATGCGGACTGCCCGGAAAGCGCCACCCGGAGCGGCCAGAAGACCGGACCTCTCCCCTGCCGTGCGGCGGCGAGAGGGTCAAGGGCGCCAAGCAGACGCTCGCGATCGGCGAACGCCTCAGCAGGGATTGCGGCGAGCGCGGTGCGGGCATCCTCAAGCGACGACTTCATTTCGGCAAGCGGAGCGCCTTTCCATGCGAGAAGCGATGCCTCGTAGGCCGGCATCGCAAAGAAAAAAGTTCCTGCCGCCACGAAATCGCCGAGGGTCTTTGCGCGGCTGAGCTGCAAGGTCACGATCTTTTCCAAAAGCGCCTCGTCGTCCACCGCGACGCCCGCGCGCGCAAAGAACGGCTTTACCCGGGCCATAAGGTCTTTGATGGGCAGAAGCTTCATGTGTTCGCGATTCAGCCAATCAAGTTTCTCCTCATTGAAGACGGCGCCGGCCTGCTGCATGCGTTCAAGGTCGAACTGCGCGACCAGCTCGTCTGCGGACAGCACCTCCTTGTTGCCTTTCGGATGCCATCCGAGAAGCGCAAGGAAATTCACGAGCGCCTCCGGAAGATAGCCGCGGTCGCGATAGTTTGCAAGCGCCACGTCATTGAAGCGTTTGGACATCTTGCTCCGGTCGGCATTCAGGATGAGCGGGATATGGGCGTAGATCGGCTCGTGGAATCCGAGCGCCTTCTGCATGAGCACCTGCTTCGGCGTGTTGGAGATATGGTCCTCGCCGCGGATGACGTGCGAGATCTCCATCAGCTCATCATCCACCACGACGGCAAAATTGTAGAGCGGCGTCTCGAGGTCTTTCGCGATCACCAGATCGCCGAACAGCGCCGCATCGAAGACCACCTTCCCGCGGATGAGGTCGTGGAACTCCACCTTGGTCTCGGGAACCTTGAACCGGATGACCTCCGGCCTCTTTCCGGCTGGCGGAGCCTCAAGGTGGCGGCAATGGCCGCTGTACTTCGGGGGAAGTCCTGCGGCGATCATCCCCTGCCGCTGGGTTTCCAGATCTTCCTTGCTGCAATAGCAATAATACGCGCTGCCGTCAGCGAGAAGCTGCTCGAGATATTTTTTATAGATCGCCGTGCGTTCGCTTTGGCGGTATGGGCCTAGGTCGCCCCGATCGCCTGCCGTACCCACGGGATTCGGCCCTTCATCCCAGCCAAGACCAAGCCAAAGGAATCCGTCGATGAGCTCGTTTTCATAGCGCTGCTCCGAGCGCTCCTTGTCGGTGTCCTCAATGCGGACCACAAATGCCCCGCCGACATGCCTGGCAAAAAGCCAGTTGCAAAGCGCGGTGCGGGCCGTGCCGATATGCAGCGATCCCGTGGGGCTTGGCGCCATCCGTACGCGGATCGGTCGTTTGATTGCGGATGCCTCCATCTTTCCGATAATACTCCGATTGCGGCGGAAATTCCAGATGGGCAGCACGCCTTCCATTCACTTCTCCGCGTTGTAGAGTTGCTGAATCTCAGCGGCAGAAAGGGCGCGGTTATAGAGGCGAACATCATTGATCAGTGCATTATCATAGCTTGTTGAATAAAAGCCTATATCGCCGGTCTGGACATAAGAAGCATACATACCGCCCGGGACAGAAATATCTCCTGTAACCTTGACGCCATTCAGATATAATGCAAAGGTCTGGGCGGCGTTATTATAAACAACAGTCCCCATATTCCAAGTATTAAATGGAACAGGAGAGGATGCACTCCCGGCAATATAGGAGGTTCCATTATATATCTGTGCGCTTAAATTTCTCCCCGTATTGAAATTCAAGATGACGCCACTCGGAAGAACAAAGATCGTTCCCGAATAGAATCCTGGCAAGCTCATCATATAAATCCATCCGTTGATGGTGAAGCTTGAATTGATGACTTGATTAATATTGGAGACGGTAAGCTTTGTACTGCTCCCATCAAACATCCCTGCCAGGCTCCATACCTTGCCGGCACTGTAGTAGCCGTTCGTCCCGATCTGCGTCCCGCTCCACGTCCCGTTGTTGCCATTGCCTGACCAGTCGATCGCAGGGCCGGAACCTCCCTCATTGAGCGGCCAATAGCCCACAAGGCCTCTCCCGAGGTCAGGCAGGGTGGTGGCGCCGGGCCCCATCTCCAAGAGGGTGGGATCGGAGCCTCCTGAAGCCTCTTTCGCATACTTCTGGGATTCCATGAAGGCGGA
>DAIDLF010000007.1 GCA_027449645.1 Candidatus Parcubacteria bacterium
TTGAGGTTCCGCACGATATCCGTGGTAAGCACATAGCCGCCGACAATGATCAGGTTGGACGGCGCATCTTTGGTTTTGGGCTTTTCTATGATCTTGTTGATGGCGTGCACCGCGCCGCCGCCGAACTGCGGCGCCCGTGCAGTACGCGCTTTGGCAAATCCCACCACGCCGAACCGTGAGACGTCCTTCTTCGGCACCGACTCCAAGAGCACAATGGGGGCCTGATATTTTTTATAGAGCGCGAGGAGTGCCGGAAGCGCCGCCGGCTCTCCGGACAGCACGTCGTCGCAGAACCGGACTGCGAACGGCTCATCCTTAATGAGGTCATATGCCTGCGCGATGGCATGGCCATTCCCGCCCGGAGTCTCCTGAATGCGGATATGGAACTTGAGCGACGGAAACCGCTTTTTGTTCCCTGCCAGATAGGCCTTAAAATCCCCAAGGTTCTTGGGGTTCACAATGAGCACCACTTCCTTGATGCCGCTTTGCACCGCCTCTTCCAGCACATATTCCAGAATAGGCTTGCCATTCACCGGAATGAGGTTTTTTGGCGTGGTCGCCGTAAGGGGAAGCAGACGTTTGCCGAGGCCCGCAACGGGCAGGACCAGTTTGGTTACTTTTTTCATATCTTTTTATTTTACAACCCCCAACGGGCCGAGCCAAGCACTGCCGAAAGGAGGACAAAGAGGATGCTCACGGTAGCGAGCGCCTTGGTGCGCGAAAGGGTTCCGGCGAGATGGGCCGGAAAGAATTCCAGGATAAGGGCGGCAAACAGGAATACCACAAGCGACTGGAAGAGGAAATTCAGGGGGAGGAGCATCCCCACGACCGCAAGCTGGAAGGTCAGGAGGAATGCCCCGAGCGTCGCCGCGCGGCGCACCAGCGGGTGTGGCTGAGGCTCTATGGGCAACGCCGAGGTCGCGCCGCTTACGATCCCCGCAAAGAGCGCCGCAAGCAGGAACGCATAAAGCGGGACAAGGATACCCGAATGCCCGTCCATGGCCAGATAGAACGCCCTGAAAAGCAGGAAGACAAGCGCGAGGGAAAGCATCCCATAGGCGGATCTGCGGTCAATAATATAGAGGTCCTTGATGGCAAGGAGATAGAAGAAGAGCGCGGCGAAGATGCCCGCAAAGAGCCAACCGGGGGGCTGGGCGAGGCAAAGCACCATAAGTGCGGCAAAAAGCCACGCCGCGGCGGCCATCTGGGGCGCCGGGACGAAATAAAGATAGAGCGCGACCGGGACAAAAAGCCACCACGGCAGGAAGGCCCAGGCCAGCACGAACACGCCCGTCCTCGTCAAAGGACCGCGCAAAGACACCGTCCTGGCCTTCAATTCCCGCAAGGTGCGCAATGGCATGGGCTGGGCTCCCGGTTATGAGGTGAACGTGAGGGCATCCGCCTTGAAATTGACCTTCACCTTCCCTCCTTCCCTGACTTCGCCGCGGATGATCTTGTCCGCCAACCTATCAAGGATAACCTTCTGAATGAGCCGCTTCAAGGGACGCGCGCCGAATTCCGCGCTGAAACCTTCCTTGGAGAGATACTCGCGGGCGTCGGCCGACAGCGTGAGCTTGATCCCCCGCTCGGCGAGCCGCGCCTCGATCTGGCGGATCTGGATATCCACGATCTTCCCGATATCGTGCCGCCGGAGCGGGTTGAAGATCACGATCTCGTCGATGCGGTTCAGGAATTCCGGCCGGAAGCTGCTCCGGAGCGCTTCCATCACCTTCTCGCGGTAATCCCCCTCCTCGTGCGATGCCTCGCCGCTCTCGGCGCTGAACCCGATGCGGGACATCGCCTTCAAATGCTCGCTGCCGATATTGGACGTCATGATGATGATGGCGTTCTTGAAATTCACCGTCTTGCCCTTGCTGTCGGTAAGCCGGCCGTTGTCCAGGACCTGCAGAAGCAGGTTGAAGACCTCCGGGTGCGCTTTCTCGATCTCATCAAAGAGAATGACGCTGTAAGGGCGGTGGCGGATGGTTTCCGTGAGCTGGCCGCCTTCCTCATGGCCCACATAGCCCGGCGGCGAACCGATGAGGCGCGCGGTGGCGTGGCGCTCCATATATTCGGACATATCCACGCGGATAAGCGCCTTTTCGTCGTTGAACATGAATTCGGCGAGTGCGCGGGCGAGTTCCGTCTTGCCCACGCCCGTCGGGCCGAGGAACATAAAGGAGCCGATCGGCCGGTTGGCGTCGGAAAGGCCGGCGCGGGCGCGGCGCAGGGCCGACGCAACCGCCGTGATCCCCTCGTCCTGCCCGACCACGCGTTCATGGAGCACCTCTTCGATGCGGACCAGTTTGTCCGTGTCCGTCTCGAGCATGCGCTTCAGCGGGATACCGGTCCATACCGAGACCACCGCGGCGACGTCCTCCTTGTCCACCGCCTCCTTGATGAAGCGGTCCTCTGCGGCGGTCGGACGGCCCGGACGCTTGCGGCCATCCGTGCCGAAGTTTTTCTTCTCAAACAGTTGGAAATCCTTCTCTGCGGCAGGAAGCTCGCCGTACACGATCTCCGCCACGCGCTGGAGGTTGGATTCGCGCTCGGCCACCTCCGCCTCGCGCTTCAGGTTGTCCACTTTCTGGCGGAGCTGGTGCAGGGTCTCGAATTTGATCTTCTCCGAATGCCATTTGCCCGAAAGCTCGTCGTTCTCCTCCTTAAGCTTCGCAAGCTGGACATCGATCTCCTTGAGCCGCGCGGCGCTCTTCTGGCTCTGCCCGTCCTTGGCAAGGGACTGCTTCTCCACCTCAAGCCGCGTGATGTCGCGGCGAACGCGGTCTATCTCCTTCGGCAGGCTCTCGGATTCCAGGCGCCGCGCGGCGGCGGCCTCATCGATGAGGTCCACGGCTTTGTCCGGCAGGAACCGGTCAGTGATGTAGCGTGCGGAAAGGTTGACCGCCTCCACGATGGCCTCGTCGCTGATGCGCATGCCGTGATGGATCTCGTACTTCTCCTTGAGGCCGCGCAGGATGGCGATGGAATCCTCCACGGAAGGCTCCTCCACGGTGATCGGCTGGAAGCGTCGCTCAAGCGCGGGGTCCTTCTCTATATATTTCTGATATTCGCGGATGGTGGTCGCGCCGATCGCGTGCAGTTCGCCGCGCGCAAGCGCCGGCTTCAGGAGATTGGACGCATCAATGGCGCCTTCCGCGGCGCCCGCGCCCACGATGGTATGGATCTCGTCAATGAACAAAATGATATTGCCGGCGGCGTTCTTGATCTCCTTCACGAACGCCTTCAGACGGTCCTCGAACTCGCCGCGGAACTTCGTGCCGGCAATGAGCGAGCCGAGGTCCAGCATGAGCACCTGCTTGCCCTTCAGGAGCTCCGGCACATCGCCCGAGGCGATGCGCTGGGCGAGGCCCTCCACAATGGCCGTCTTGCCCACGCCCGGTTCGCCGATGAGGCACGGATTGTTCTTGGTGCGGCGGGAAAGCACCTGCATCAGCCGGCGCAATTCCTCGTCGCGGCCGATCACCGGGTCCAGCTGGCCGGCCTTCGCCTTCTCGCTCAGATTGATGGCATATTTCTCGAATACCTGGAACTTGGTCTCCGGCGTCTCGTCGGTGACGCGCACGGAACCGCGCAGCTGCGCGAGCACGCGGAACGCGGTCTCCCGCTTCACGCCGAATTTCTCAAGCAGCGATTTGGCGATGCCGGGCACCTCCAAAAGCGCCAAAAGGAGATGTTCGCATGACACGAACTCGTCCTTTTGCTGGGCGGCGACCTTCGCCGCCTGGTCCAACACTTTCATGAGCTCCTGGGAAAGATACAGCTGGCCCACCGAGGAGCTGGCCATGATCGGCGGAATGCGGCCGAGCTCAATATCGATCTCCTCGTCCAGCTTGGAGAGGTCCACGCCCGAGCGCTCCAGCACCGGGATCACAAGCGATTGCTCGTCTTCCATGAGTGCCGCGAGCAGGTGCAGGGACTTCAATTCGCCGTGATTCTCTTTCGCCGCGATCTCCTGCGCATTCTGCAGGGCCTCCTGGGCCTTGATGGTAAAACGGTGGAAGTTTGGCATATAGGTAGTATAGCATCCGACGAGGCATTGTCAATCAACGACCGAGCTTGCTAATCACGCGGCGGCGCGCTACATTCCCGCGGGGCGCTTGGCGAGCGTGGCAGTGAGCGTGATCTCCTTGCCGCTGCGGTTCACCACCAAAGTCACCGTACTGCCCACGCTCATCTGGTCAATGAGATCTCCGAGGTCGTGGTTCGCATCCACTTTCTGCCCGTTCACCGACTCAATAATATCCTCTGCCTGGACCCCTGCCTTTGCTGCCGGAGAACCCGGGGCTACCCCAGGGCCGCTCGCATCGCCGCGCACCAGGGCGCCATAGGAGATGGGGAGCTTCTGGCTCTTGGCGAGTGCCGCATCCACGGCGAGATAGCGCACGCCGAGATAGGGCACCTGGATCTCTCCCGTGGATTCCACGGACGCAATCGCGGATTTCGCCTGATTGATGGGGATGGCGAAGCCGATGTTCTGCGCATCGGAAGCGAGCGCGGTATCAATGCCGATCACGTCGCCCTGGAGGTCAAGGAGCGGACCTCCCGAATTGCCGGGGTTGATCGCGGCATCGGTCTGGATGACGCCGGTAATGGTCTCCTGCGCCCCCGTATCGGGTGCGGACGCCGTGACGGTGCGGGCAAGGCCCGATACCACGCCGACGGACACGGTATTGGAGAACTGCCCGAGCGCATTGCCGATGGCGATCGCCGTCTGGCCAAGCTGGAGGCCGCTCGAATCGCCCAACGTGACCGTGGGAAGCCCGGTTGCATCGATCTTCAGGATGGCGAGGTCCTGGTTCGGATCACGCGCGAGCACTTTGGCGGTATAGGTCTTGCCGTCATTCGTGATCACGGAATATGACGCGTTCGCCTGCGAGACGACATGCTTATTGGTAAGGATCAGCCCGTCGGCGGAAATGATGAATCCGCTCCCGCCGCCCACCTGCTGGAGCTGGGTCTTGCCCGTGTTGCACGGCGTGGAAGTGGGGAGGGCGCCGCCAAAGAACTGCTGGAATCCGGGAGGAAGGTTACTATAGAAATCGTTCGGGCAATTTTCTATGATCGGGACATTCTCCGAGATGGTGATGGAGACCACGGCCGGCGATGCCTTCTTTACCGCCGCGATCACTGCCGCCTCATAGCTGTTGTTGGATTGATAAAGCGTGGAGCTGCCGGAAGAGGGCGAAAGTCCCGAGGATGCGGGGGATCCCCCGCCCTGCATGAAGGTAAATGGCGCCCGGAGATCGTTCCAAAACGTCACGAACGGATTCCCTGCCGCGGAGGCGGCAGAAGTGCGGTGCAGGCTTATCCCGACCCCGAAGATGACCAGCAAAAAAACGGCGACCGCAAGGATAGTGGCTTTTTTTGTTTTATGCATGGTAGTAGTGATGCGTTGGTATCTATTATATACCGCGAAGGCGCGAAAAAAGTTTCACGAGATCCGCGCGGGTGGTCTGCCGTCCGAAGCTGAACCGCACGCTGGATGCCGCACGATGGGCCCCGTAGCCCTGCGCCGCAACCACGTAGGAAGGCTCCATGGCCCTCGCACGGCACGCCGATCCGGCAGAAACGGCAACGCCCGCGAGGTCGAGTTTTACCACCACGTCCTCTGCGGCATGTCCCGGTAAAAAGACGTTCAAAATATGCGGCGCGGCGGCGGCACCGGAAACGACGCCTTCCGCACCGAAACCGTTCACCTCCGCTCCCGGAAATATCTTTTTGATCCCTTCAAAGGCGCGGGCGCGGATGCCCGCAAGGCGCTTTGCCTCCTTGTTCCGCGCGGCGGCGGCAAGCTCCGCCGCTTTGGCAAATCCCACGATAAGCGGCACATTCTCCGTGCCCGATCGCAAGCCGAATTCCTGGCCCCCGCCCGTGATCGCGGTGCGGAGCGGCGCATGGTCCGCGCCACCGCGTATATAAAGGAGGCCGATTCCTTTCGGTCCGGAGATCTTATGTCCGGAGAGCGTCATCATATCGACGCCCAGCGACCGGACGCCGCACTCGGCATAGGCGAACGCCTGTACGGCATCAGTGTGGAACACCGGCCACGGCGCGCCCGGGCGGCGGGATGCGGCCACGGCCGCCGCGATCGCCGCAACGGGCTGAACGGTGCCGATCTCATTGTTGACCTGCATCACCGAAACGATTGCCGTCCGGTCGTTGAGCGCGCCACGGAGCGCGGCGAGATCCACGACGCCATGACGGTCCACGGGAAGCACCACCACCTCCGCGCCGTCGCGCGCCAGATCCCGCGCGGTAAGGAGCACCGATTCGTGCTCGATCGCGGAAACGATCACGCGCGGCGCAAGACCGTCAACCGCCGCACCGGCCTCTTTGGTGCCGGTGCCGGTACCGGAACCCACACCAGAGCCAGAAGCGGAAGCGCCATTGGCTCG
>DAIDLF010000008.1 GCA_027449645.1 Candidatus Parcubacteria bacterium
ACACACGAACATGTTTCTTTTGTTTATTTTGCCACCACGGAAAGCACGGAAATCGCTCAAGGAGTGAATGAAATCAGCGAGGAAATTCGTTGGTTCACAAAAGAGGAATTAGAGGATCCGAAATTTGGGATAAGTGAGCGCCAGCAATATTATGCGAGAAAGGCCCTGGAAGAAGTAAAGAGTTAATTACTTCACATAGATATCTTTGCTTTCGTCTCCGTGAAAATGAGATTTTTCGGGCCGCCGCCCATCATTCACTTTCCCAGCTTCCGTTCCGCCATCATCCTGTCCACGTGCTCTTTGATCGTCTCAAGCGTGCGCTCCGCAATGGCGACCACCTGCGGTACGGTGTCGCCCGACACAAGGTCCTTCTCCTGGATGTCCTGCACGTTCCAGACCTCGTGCCGGTCGCCGGCGTAGCCAAGTTCGTGCCGGGCCGCCTGGAGATCTTTGTCGTCCATGAAGACGATGAGGTCGGCTCCTTTGAGGAGCGCGGCGTCGGTCTGCGTCCATGAGCCATTTTTCATATAAGGCACAAGGCCGTTGCGCTTGATCAGGAGTGCGGCGACCCAGGTGATCGGCCCATTCACGTTGTCCATTGCATGCACGCCGCTTGAGGTGGCCTTGTGCCCGGATCCCAGGTGCGCGTTGCAGTAGGCTTCCGCAAGCCGGCTTCGGTAGGTGTTGCCTTCGCAGACAAAATGGATATGCATAGGTCCATTATACTACATGCCGCGCCCGCATCGTGGCGCCTGCATGGCCCGGGAGATCCCGCAAAGAAAACAGGCCGACGATGGTTTTCGTCGGCCTGTGATGATGGGCGATCGTGCCGGCAGAGGCAGGTCATGCCACTACCGTCCCGATCTGGATGCAGTCCTTCGCGCCATGCACGGCTTTGTCTCTCCGTGCGGTCACGACGATGTCTGCGAGGGCGCGGTTCACGTAATGCGCGGTCACCCGCATGAACCAGTCATCGGCGGTCTTCAGGGAACGCGTCCCGTCCGCCGCGCCGTGCTCGTACCAGGAAAAGGTCTGTGGCTGATTGGCCACTTCTTCCTGAAGCACCCAGTTGAGGTTGCCCGCCGATGCCCGCGAAAGGACATTTGGAAAATCGGGTTCGTCCGAGAAGATGGTGCCCTTCATCCCGCTCGAAATGGATTCCTTGAGCACATAGCGTTTCTGTGCCGTGCGTACCCGCACGGCATGTTCGGGCTCTGCGTGTCTTCCCACGAGCAGGGTTTCCGGGATATAGGACCGTGCGAGCGCGAGGGATCCGGCGTCAATGAAGGCGCCGAGTATCGCTTCAAGCTGGGGGTCCCTGCCGTCGTTGCGCAGGAGGGCGAGCACTCCCTTTGCGCCAAGAAACGGTTTGGGAGGAATAAGGAACTCCACATCGCCTTTCTTGTAGGCCTCGATGATCGGGGCATACAGGTTGGTGCGGTGGTGGAGGAAAGGGAGGTCAAGGAAGAGCCCGTCGGCGACGAATGCGGCATCGGCTTCCATTTCCGGCATGATGACGCAATCCATGCCGTGCTCCCTCAGCGCTTCCTGCGCGATCTCGAACTCGGGAACATAGAACCGTTCCTGATCGGCGTAGAGGAGCTTGATCGTCCGGTGCCCGAGCCGCTGCATCTCGGCCGCGATAAGGGCGACGGCGCCGGGAAGCCCGGAGGCATCCGGTTCTGCCACCCCGCGGAACTGGCGGGCCAGGGTGGAATAGCCGAGGCCGTGCTTGTTGTGGCCATCGATTTCCGCAATGCGGAAACGTCCGGCATGGTCCACCATGAGATCCACCTTGATCAGGCGGGGGATGCGGCGCACATGCATTCCCTGAAGCTCCTGGTAGATTTTCGGCACGCCGCTTGAGAAGACGCGCCGCGCGTGCGTCCATGCGCCGTGATAGTTGAGGGTGCGGTCGTAGGCAATGACGGCGATCTGGGAGAGCCCGAGAAGGCAGTCGTAGAGGGCGAAGCCGAGCTGCTGGAGTTCCTGCTCCTGCTCCCGGGTGATGCGGTACACGCTCGGCGAGAGAAGGAAGGCATGCGAGTGCTTTCTCTCCCCGCGCCAGATCTCGGATTTTTGTGCGACGTAGTGCAGTTCCTGGTACATGGCATACCTCTTTTCAGTTGTGAAGGTTCGATGTGCAGCCCCGGCATCCTGCCTCGGGGCTGCTGGATGGGTTCCTCAACGGACGGCGTTCGTTGAGCAGCGCATGCAGCAACCCCGGCGCGGGGCGTTGCGATGATGCCAGTACCAAAAAGTAAACCGGGTCGCGCTATTGTTCATGGCGGTCGTTGATGATGGCTGCCGCGAGGGCGAGGTCGCCGATTTCGTGGTCTGCGCGCTCGTCCGGGCCTTGGGGTTCCTGTGCGGCGAATTTTCCCTGCTTCACCCTGATGGTGAGATAGCCCAACCGGTTGCCGATCGCGATCTCCCGGCTTATGCTGTCGCCGATCACGGCAACGTCGGACGCACCTCCTGCGATTGCCGCGAATATTTCCTCGGTCTTTTCCTTCACGAAGAGCGCTTTTTTGAAATATGCCGCAATGCCGAGCGATGCGAAGGCCTGCGCCCTGCCGCCTTCCTCGGTGCTTATCAAAAACAGCTCATGCGCTGCCGCAAGGCCGCGCACCAGGTCCAGGGCGCCGGGATAAAGGGCTTGGGCATCAGGATCAAAGAGGGTTCGGTTGTAGTCGAAGATGATTTTCATGGATGAGGGGAAAAAAGAACACCGGCTCCGCGAAGTGCGGAGCCGGTGTTCTTTGAAGTAGTCGGGATAAGGGGAGACCACTACGCAAAAACCACCGGTTCCGCAGGGGTAAACCAGTGATATGCATACGCGATGACCGTGGTCTTCATTGCCATATATTCACGTTAGCAATACCTTGCATCGGCGTCAAGGGCATCAAGGCCGGCCGGTTGGCCATAAAAAATGAGGGAGGCGAAAGGGGATGAAACCCTTTGCCTCCCTGGGGATGTGGATTGCGGAGGAATGCACTAAGCATATCCTTCCGCAAAGAGGTTATTGAAGCGTTCCGCGCGGGCGCGGATACGCTTTTCGAGCCGGGCGTACTGCGAGAGCAGGCTCCGCTCGGCGCGGTCGTCGGGCATGGGGAGCCCCTTCAAGGCTTCCATCGCTGGGAGGCTTTTTCTTGCCTGCCATAGCGCGAAGCAGAACTCCCGCCGGTACAAGTCTTCCCGACGCTTCTGCTCAATGGGATTTTCTTCTGCTAAGGAGATGGCATCGTGGAATCCTCTGAGGACCCTGAGCCTCTCCGGTGGAAAATGAAGAACGAGATTCGCTGCTTTCCGTGCCATGTGTTCCTCCAAGGTACGACGTTGCGAGCATATCTAAAATCTCCGTTTGAGTCAATGTTTTGTGCCGGGGCACCCGCCATATGTGTGCACATTACCAAAAAAAATTGACAAAATATGTTTCCGTGGCATACTAGGGCCAGTGGCCATAGGCCGATTTTTGTTCAGGAGGGCATTAAAAGTGACCGTATGGATTTTCTCTGTTTCTCTTGTGATGCTCTTGCTGAGCATCATGTGCGAAGGCGATGGTCCCTTCCTATATCCGTTGAGGCTGTGGACGGGCGTCATCTCCGGCATCGCGGCCTGCGCAAGCGGATATGTGCTTCTGTGGCGCGTCGGGGCATGGCTCTCTCTTTGGCAATGGCCGCAGAGGATCGTCGTGCTTGCCGTGATCCTTGGGGTCTGGTGGATAATCCGTTTGGATTATCGTCCCTGGAGGCGGCGGCATCATCTCAATATGGGGCCGTAAGGCGGCCCGGGGCTCGGGACTGTTGCAGACGCAACAGTCCCGTTTCATTATCGCGGCTACAAGGTCACGAACATGGCGATTGCCGCCGCAGCCATGAGGATGAAGGTGGCCCATACGAAGACGTGGGAGAGCCAGCCGCTCCGGTGCTCGCCCATGATCTCCTGGTTGCGGGCGATCTTCGCGATGATGAAGATGAGCGGCACGGCGGCGACCCCGTTGAACACCGCAGTGAAGACGAGGGCATCGATGGGATTGATGCCGATGAAATTGATGGCGAGCCCGATCACGGTGGCGACGGTGATCACGCCATAGAAGCCGTGGGCACGGTTGAATTTGAGATTGAGCCCTTCTTTCCAGTCGAGCGCTTCGGCGATCGCGTATGATGCCGATGCCGAAAGCACCGGAACCGCAAGGAGGCCGAGTCCGATGACCCCCACGGCAAAGAGCAGTTCGGCAAGGAATCCGGCATTCGGGAAGGTGTGCACCAGTGGCAGAAGCGCCTTCGCGGCATCCGCAGTGGTGGCGACGTTCGTTATGCCGTGGGCATTGAGGACCGTTGCCGCCACGACGATGATGCACCAGGTGGCGATTTCCGAGGAGAGCATGCCCAGGAAGTTATCGATGCGGAGCCTGCGCATAAAGCGCTTGCTCATATGGACCTGTCCGCGGGTGATCATGTGCCGGGCCTTTTCTTCTTCGGTCTCCTCTGATGCCTCCCAGAAGAACATGTAAGGCGAAATGGTGGTGCCGAGGACCCCGGTGATGATGAAGAGGAATGCGAAACTCAGCTCTATGTGCGGCACGAAGGTCGCGTGGAGCAGGGTGCCCCATGGCTCGTGGACCAAAAAGACGGTGAGCGGGTAGGAGAGCAGGGCGAGGGCAAACCATTTGAGGATCTTCGCATAGGTCTTATAGGAGGTATAGATCTCGAGCACCAGGATGAGCGCGGTGAAGAGCAGGGTAAGCAGGGTGAAGTTGAGGGGGATGATGAGATGCGCGGCCGCGCCCATGGCGCCGAGGTCCGCGCCGATGTTGATGGTGTTCGCCGCAAGCACGAGCCCGATCACGCTGTAGAGCACCCACTTCGGATAGTGCTGCTTGATGACGGCGGCGATGCCCTTGCCGGTCACCGCGCCGATGCGCGCGCATGCCTCCTGGATCGCGGTCATGAAGGGGAGCAGAATGACGGCGGTCCAGAGCTGGCCGTAGCCGAATTGCGCGCCGGTCTGCGTATAGGTTGCGATTCCCGAAGGATCGTCGTCCGCGGCGCCGGTGATGAGTCCCGGGCCCACGATCTTCACGATTTCTTTCGTTTTTCTGCTGAATTTAGCCATGGATGCGCTTTTGAGGACGTTTTTTGTTCTGCGGGGAATCCGGGGCCTTTCCTGCGGCGAGCGAGAGGAGGACTTTCGCAAGTTTGCGAGGGGGGCCATGGCGGACGAACTTTTCGGTGTCGATGAGGTCCGCGAAGACGTATTTCACGGAGCCGTGCTTTTTGGGGAGGGTGCTGATGTCCACCAGTTCGGCGCCCTGTCTTTTGTATTTCCGCACAAGGCGTTCGGGAGGCTGCTTGTTGTTGAAGATGGCGTAGTCCAGCACGTCCTCGCCGAGGTAGTGCTCTACCGTAGCGAGGAATTCCTTCGCGGTGAAATGATCCGTCTCGCCCCTTTTGGTCATAAGGTTGCAAAGGAAGACTTTTTTGGCTTTGGACCTCCTGATCTCCTCGCGCACGCCCTTCACGAGAAAGTTCGGGATGATGCTCGTATAGAGGTCGCCCGGGCCGATCACGATAAGGTCGGCGCTGTGGAGGATGCGCCGCAGGCTTGGATTGATGCGCGCCTCCGGTTCCAGCCATACCTCCGAGATGGCGGACCGGTTCTTTTCGTGCGGGATATCGATGTTGGTCTCGCCGCGCACGAGCGACCCGTCTGCAAGCTTGGCGCACAAGCGGACGTTGTCCAGCGTGACCGGGGCCACTTCGCCCTCTATATTCAGGATGCGGGACGCTTCCTGGAGCGCGGATGAAAAGTTGCCGGTGACCTTTTCGAGCGCCGCGATGAAAAGATTGCCGAAGCTGTGCCCCTGAAGGCCTCCCTCGTTGAAGCGATAGTTGAAAAGATCCCGCATGATCTGCGATTCCTCGGAAAGGGCGACGAGCGCGCGCCGGACGTCGCCCGGAGGCAGGACGCCGTATTGGTCGCGAAGGATCCCGGTGGACCCGCCGTCGTCGGACATGGAAATGATGGCGGTCAGGCTCACGGCAGGATTGTCCTTGAGCGCAGAGAGCACCGTAAAGCTCCCGGTGCCTCCGCCGATGGTGACGATATGCTCCATTGCCTGGATTGTAGCACAGATTCCGCTTCGCAGAATCCCCATAATGGTGGTATGATACACGCATGGAGCGGTCCCGGGCCGAAAATTATGTCTTCTTTGCGTCGCTCGTCCTGGTGGCGGCATTGCTTGTCCTTGTCTTCCTTCCTGAGCTCAATGTGATCGCCTTGGGCATCACCTTCGCCGTGCTTTTTGCCCCGATCCACCGTTGGCTCCTGAGGCTCATGCCCCGCGCCGGTGTCCTCGCGGCGCTCATCATCGTA
>DAIDLF010000009.1 GCA_027449645.1 Candidatus Parcubacteria bacterium
ATGGAACTTATTCCCGACTACATCAATCGAAAACATGGACGCGAAGAGGTAAAGCTATTGCATCCGATGCTCCAGCCAATCCTGGGAAAGACCTACGGTATCGGAATTTATCAGGAGCAGATGATGCGCATCGCACGCGACCTTGCCGGCTATTCGCTCGCGGAGGCCGACACCCTCCGCAAGGCCATCGGCAAGAAGATCAAATCCCTGCTCGACGAGCAGGAGGTGAAGCTCACCCAGGGCATGATTGCCCACGGCATTCCGGAAAAGATTGCCAGGCAGATATGGGAGCTTTTCCCGCCGTTCGCCAGGTACGGCTTCAATAAGTCGCACGCCGCATGCTACGCCATGATCGGCTATCAAACGGCCTACCTCAAGGCGCACTATCCCGAAGAATTCACCGCCGCGCTCCTGAACGCCGAAATGCACGACATCGAGCGCATCTCCTTCCTCATTCAGGAAGCGAAGATGGCCAGCGTGGAGATCCTGGCGCCCGACGTCAACGCGAGTTTCGTGAACTTCACGCCGGAAGACGGCAAGATCCGTTTCGGCCTGCTCGCCATCAAGAATGTCGGCTCGGAGATCACCCGCGCCATCATCGAGGAACGCGCTCGCGGCGGGCCGTTCGCCACCTTCGAGGACTTCCTGGGGCGCATCCAGCACAAAGACCTCAACAAAAAATCCATTGAAAGCCTTGCGAAAAGCGGCGCCTTCGATTCGCTTGGCGTGGAGCGAAAGCAGATCCTGGAGAATATGGACGACATCCTGAGGTTTGCGAACGCCATGAAGCGGGGCGCGGCCGCGAGTGCCAATTCCCTCTTCGGCATGACGGCGCCCTCCCTCACGCTCAAGCTCAATCCGGCAACCCCCGCAACGAGCGGCGAAAAGCTGGTCTGGGAAAAGGAACTCATCGGGTTCTTCATCTCTGACCATCCAATGAACGGGCACAAGGAGACCATCGACCACTATAAGGCGCGTCCGATCCCCGAAATCGCCGCCATGACCGATGAAAAGAAGATCGTGCGCACTGCAGGCCTCGTCTCCAAGGTGAAGAAGATATTCACCAAGAGCGGCCAGCCGATGATCTTCGCAACCATAGAAGACAACACTTCGGGCCAGTCCATGGAGGTGGTCGTCTTCAACAGCGTCCTCGAGAAAACCGCATCTGCGTGGGTGGAAAATGCCTGCGTTATTGTAGACGGCAAGGTGTCGCACCGCGACGGCGAGACCAAGCTGCTCTGTGAGAACGCCAAGCGGCTGGAATAAGGAAGGCCTACCGGCCGTCAAGAAGGCTGTTATGCAGCTCTTCCGGCCGGTGCGGCTGGAGCATGACGACCTCAAAGTCAAAATCAAATTCGTCCTTGCGCGCCGTAAGGTCGTCATACAAGGCCTGCTGGTCATACCCCAATGCGACGGTATCCGGCACATGGCTGCGGATCACATGATAGGAGCCGAGCAATTCGTCGCCGCCGAACGCCTCATCCACATCGGGCTCACGCGCCACCTGTGCCACCCGTTCGCCGAGCGGCGCCCGCGGAAGGCTGTGCTTGAGCTGCTGGACGATGTTATCCGGAGCTACGGCAACCATGAGGTAATCGCCGAATTCCCTGGCCTGCCGGAACAGGTCGCGGTGGCCGTCGTGCACGCCATCAAAGACGCCGAATAGCAATACTTTTTTCATTTCTTGCGCATGAGCGGGAAAAACACCGTCTCGCGCACGGGCTTGTCCATAAGGATCGCGAATACGCGTTCCGACATGCCGAATCCCGCGGTAGGCGGCATGCCATATTCGAGAGCGCGGAGGAAATCCTCATCCAACTCCATGGCTTCCTTATCGCCCTGCTGCTTGAGCGCCATCTGCTGTTCCAGGCGCGCGCGCTGGTCCAAAGGATCGTTGAGCTCCGAAAATCCGTTGCCGAGCTCCGTGCCGCAGGCCACGATCTGGAACCGCTCCGCGATCTCTGGATGCTCCGGCGAAGCTTTCGCGAGCGGCGAGATGAGGATCGGCGTATTCACAAGGAAGCATGGCTGGATGAGTTTCGGGCGCACGGTCTTTTTGTAAATAAGGTCCACAAGCCGTCCCTTTTGCAGGTCCTTTTCGGGCGCAAGGCCAAGCGCTTTGGCGCGGGCAAACAGCGCATCGCGCGTGGCGGTCAACGGATCCATGCCGTCATTGGCCTCCTTGAAGGCATGCCCGTAGTCCACCTCCGGCCATGCGGCGCCCCAATCGATGTCGTAGCCCTGCCACGTGGTGCGGAGGCTTCCGGTCGTGCGCTCCACGACAAAGCGGTACATTTCGGAAAGCAGCTTCATCAGCTCGCGGTAATCATGATAGGCCCAATAGCACTCCATGAAGGTGAAATCCTGGAGGTGATCGCGGTCGATGCCTTCGTTGCGGAACACGCGCCCGATCTCGAACACGCTGCCCATGCCGCCCACCACGAGCTTCTTCAGCTGGAGCTCCAGCGAGATGCGGAGATAGAAATCGGTATCGAGCGCATTATGGTGCGTCTTGAAGGGCTCCGCCTCTGCGCCGCCCGCCTGGGGCTCGAGCACGCTCGTCTCCACTTCCACAAACCCGTGCTTCTGCAGGAATTCTCGCACCGCAGCCCAGAACCGGCTCTTTTTGAGGAACATCTCGCGGAGATCGGGATGGGTCAGCAGGTCCACATAGCGTTCGCGCAGACGGAGTTCCATGTCCTCCAACCCGTCCCATTTGTCGGGCAGGGGCAGAAGCGATTTCCCGCCGAACTGCACTTCGCGCACATCCACGCTCCTTTCGCCGCGCTTGGTGGCAAAGAGCGGCCCGGTCACCGAAACAAAGTCGCCGATATCAAACACCGACCGCCAAAAAGGCAAGTCGGCAAGCGTGTCCTCCTTCAATACGATCTGGATCTTCCCGGTCTCGTCCTCAAGATCGGCAAAGATGATCTTCCCTTGGTCGCGCAGGCTCCGCAGGCGTCCGGCCAGCGAAACGCTCTCCTCTGACATCGCGATCTTCTCGAAATCCTCCACCGCGCGCCCAATGGAAAACGAACGCTTTACCCGCGCAGGATACGGATCGATATGCGCCGCCTTGATGGCTTCAAGCTTCTTGCGGCGCTCCTGGATAATGTCTTCTAGCATGCATGTATCATAGCGCACCCGGGGCGTTTTGAAAACAAAATCCACTCCTTTCGGAATGGATATGCCCGGCGCGCAAGCATTGCGTTGCCGCAGGCTATGCTACCTTCAGGATTTCGTATTTCACGACGCCGGAAGGCGCCGAGACTTCCACGATATCGCCCACCTTGTGCCCGATGAACGCTTTGCCAAGAGGCGAATCGTCGGAGATCCTTCCCTCCTCAGGCCGTGCCTCGTGCATGCCCACAATAGAATAGGTAAGCTCTTTCGCACCCTTCTTGAAGGTCACCGTGGAACCCACGCGCACCACGGCATCCGCGCCTCCGGTGGATTTTTCTATGATAACGGCGTTCTTCAGGAGGTCTTCGAGCTCAAAAATGCGGGTCTCCACATTGCCCTGCTCCTCGCGCGCCTCGGCGTATTCCGAGTTCTCCGAAAGATCGCCATACTCCTTCGCCTGCTTCAGGCGCTGGGCGACCTCGTTGCGCTTGATGTTCTTCAAATGCTCAAGCTCGGCTTTGAATTCCTCAAGCCGTTCTTTCGTAACGTGTTGTTTTCCCATAATATATGCTTAATTGCCCTCTATTAGTCCGCGGGGGGAATCTTTCAGGCGGTACTCGTCCCGCCATAGCCACCAGCGAATTTTACCGATTTCCGACAAAAATTGCAACCCTGCCGAAAACCGCACATGGGAGCGGGTGTCGTCCACCCAGCGCACCGGCATCTCTTTTATCCGATAGCCCATCCTCCTCCCGAGCACGAGGGTCTCCACATCGAAGCCCCAGCCGTTGATGCGCGACGCGCCAAATATCCGTTCTGCCGCCTCGGCGGTGTAGGCCTTGAATCCGCACTGGGTATCCCAGATTCCCGGCAGGAGCAAGGCCTGCACGATTAGGTTCAGCACTTTGCCGACAACCTGGCGGTAGAACGGCTCCGGAGGATCAAGCTCCGCGCCGTGCGCCGCGCGGGAGCCGATAACAATGCCATAACCTTCTTTGAAAAACGGCATCATATGCTCGAACTGGTCTATGCTCGTGGAATTGTCCGCGTCGGTGAACAGCCGTATCATTCCCGTCGCCTCGCGCATCCCCCGCCGCACCGTGCCGCCTTTGCCCTGGTTCTCTTTGGCGATGACAAGCTTGAGATTCTTCACCATCTTCGTCATTCCCTCCACAATGGCCGGCGTGTTGTCAGTGGAACCGTCATCCACTACGACGATCTCATAGGAATAATCCACCGTGGAAAGATGCTTGTCCATGGCAAGCAGGGCCGCCGGAATGCGCTCGGCTTCGTTATAGGCGGGAATGACGACCGAAAGGTAAGGCTGTGCCATATGGCTCATTATACCATCTTTGTGAGAATCCGCGGACCGGAGGCCGTGATCGCCACCGTATGCTCAAACTGGGCGGCAAGCGATCCATCGACCGTGCCGTAGCTCTCATCGGGAAGCTGCATGATATCCCCCCGCCCGACCGCCACCATGGGCTCTATGGCGATCACCAGGCCCTCCCGGAGCGGCAGGCCCGTGCGGCGCTCGCCAAAATTGAATACCGTCGGTTCCTCATGCAGGGCGCGGCCGATACCGTGGCCGGTCAGCCCTTCCGCCACGGAGAACTTGTTTTTGCGCACCAGGCGCTCGATTGCCCAGCCGATATCGCCGAGCGTCTTGCCAAGTTCCGCTTCCGCAATGCCGGCGTACAGGGCCTCTTCCGTCACCGAAAGCAGCTGCTGCGCGGTGCGGCTGATGCTTCCCACGCCCACCGTGATCGCGGAATCGAGGTTAAGCCCCTGATGCCGCAGCCCGAGGTCGAGCTTCACGATATCCCCTTCCTTGAGCACGTAATCCGAAGGCTGGCCGTGGACGACCACATGATTCACCGACGCGCACAGCGTATAGGGATAGGCCTTTTTGGCGCCTGCCGGGCGGTAATTGAGGAAATTCGGCGTATCGCCCCCTTTCACGATAAGATCATGCGCGATGCGGTCGAGGGTGCGCGTGCTGACGCCCGGCCTCGCCTCTTCGCGAAGCTGGGCAAGGACTCCGGCGAGCCGCCGTCCGCCCTCGGCCATGATCTCGATCTGTTCCGGCGTTTTAAGCTCCATGGATTTTATGACGGCGTTTCTCGTATCGCGAAAGCGCGGAAGCGATCCTTTGCGCCACCTCGTCCTCGCTGCCGACCCCCGAAACGCGGACGAATGCATAACGGCCCTTGAAGAACTTCACCACCTGCGAGATCTGTTTTTCATAATAGCGTTTGCGGTTGCGGAGGGCCTCCATGCTGTCGTCGTCGCGCTTCACAAGTTTGCCCGAAAGATAGATCCGGCGCTTTGCCGCGCGGCGCATCACTTCCGCCGCAGGGATGCTCAGATAGATCACGAATGGATCTGCGCGCTTCGCCTGGCGGAGCCACGAGGCGACGAGTTTCGCCTCGCCGATCATTTTGGGATTGCCGTTGAAAAGGATGCCGCGCCGGGCGGGCGTCTCGAAGATGACCTTCTTGAAGATCTCACGCACGACGCCGGTAGGCGTAAGATGGCCGGCTCCCGTGGTCCGCGCATAATCAAAACGCGCCCGCACCGAAGGCTTCCGCACCTCGCGCCCCATATCAAGGTCCCGCAAGCGGTACTGCGCAATGAGGCGTTTGGACTGCGTGGCCTTCCCGGAAGCCGGATCTCCGAGAAGGATGATGTTCAGCGGATCCATGGTCATATGCCGAGCGCGGCGTCGATGCGCTGCTCCACTTCCTCGACGGACGGCGTGCCGTCTACGGTGATAAACCGCGTCTCCTCCTTCAGCATATCCATGAGCGGAAGGATGACCTCTTCATAAAATTGCAGGCGCTTATCGATCATTTCCGGCGTGTCATCGACCCGTCCCTCGATCTTTGCGCGGGAAAGGATCCGTTCCACGGATACCGCCCTCGGCACATCGATGAGCAGGGTGACCGGCTGCTTGCGCTGTTGCTCCTTCAGAAAATCAATGAGGAAACGCGCCTGTATCGGCCGACGGGGGAGGCCGTCAAAGATGATCCCCTGTCCCCGCGGGATCTTTTTGAGGCGGTCTTCGGAAACTTCGATGATGACCTCGTCGGTCAGAAACACGCCCTGGTTGATGACCTCAACCTTCTTGGCAAGCGGCGTATCCCCTTCCTGCAATACGCCGCGCAGGATGGCACCCATGTCCCAATGGAAAAAGCCGAGCTTTTCGGCCAATCGCTTTGCCTGGGTCCCCTTCCCCGAGCCCTGAGGTCCCGTCATGAAAATGGTGTCAAAATCAGCCTTTGCCGCGATGGGATTATCGGGATTATGCATGGGTTCCATGATAGCAAAAATTCCGCCGGGGCGGAAGATAGTACTGCGGCCTGCCCTGCAAAATTCGCAAGACAGGCCGGTTGATCACTGCAGCTGGATAAGTTCCTCGAACTTCTCGAGCGACAGCACCGCGATGGTCTGGGCAGACATGATTTCCGCCGCGGAGAAAAACACGTACATCTCCGCCCGGATATTGGCATATTTCTCGGCCAGACGGGCGAAATCCTCCTGCCCGCCCACGCACGCTCCGGCAAGCTGCTGCCGGTTACGCTCATTTTCCGTGAAACAGGCAATGAGCTTGGGCGATTTGAGATAGATCTCACGACCTACCACTTTGCGCGCCCAGTAGCGATGGCATGCCCACGCAATGTAGATGGTGAGCGTGGTCGCCTGGATCACGCCATTGTGCTCCCACCACACGAATGTGGGAGGCTGGAAGGCGCTTACCTCCACGCCGACGCCGATGTTGGTGGAGGTTCTTGTCTTTCCTTGCTGCCACCTCCACGCGAACCATCCCGCGAGGGCGATGATTCCCAACACAAAAATTATCACCAAAAAATGCATGGCTTCCCTTTCTTGATGGACCCGGCCCATTTCCCCGCAGGGTAGCTTTCCGCGATTGCGCGCGAAAAGGTTATTGGTGCCGCCTTCCGTCCATGCTCAGTGAGCTCAGGATATTATACGATAAAATGACGATAAACGCAAATAGGCGCGCCTTGGTTCGGGCGCGCCGGAAATTGCGGAGGCGTTATTCGATGCCCTCGTATTCCCTTACGGTGAGCTGGGAATCCACCATGCGCATGGTTTCAAGCGCCACAGCAACCACGATCAGGAGCGCCGTGCCACTGATGGTCATCACGGAAAGGCCGGTGAACGACTGCACGAGGATCGGAAGGACTGCCACGAGCCCCAGGAAGATCGCCCCCCACAGCGTGATGCGGTTCACGATATCCTTGAAATACGCCTCCGTATTCTCGCCCGGCCGGATGCCCGGCACGAAGCCGCCGCTCCGCTGAAGGTTCTTGGCCACCTCCTCAGGATTGAAGGTGATCGCCGTATAGAAATACGTGAACGCGAACACCAGGAGGAAATAGAAGATGCCGTAATACAGCTGGTTGGCGATGAATCCCTGCGCGAAATTGCTGATGGCCATCCCCCACTTCTGCGAGAAAAGGATCACGATCTGCGCAAGGAACTGCGGGAAGAGCAGGACTGAGATCGCGAAAATGAGCGGGATCATGCCTGCCGAGTTCACCTTGAGCGGAAGATAGCTGGACGAACCGCCGTACATCTTGTTGCCGCGCACGCGGCGGGCATAGGCAATCGGGATCTTGCGCTCCCCCTCGTTCAGATAGACGATGCCCGCAATGAGCAGGACGCCTATCACGATGAAGAGCAGATAGGAAGTGAGCAGTTGGGGCGTGTAGGATTCCACAGCGATGCCGAATGCCGACGGCACGCGCGAAATGATGCCCGCCAAGATGATGAGCGAGATGCCGTTGCCCACCTTCTCCTCGCTGATGAGTTCGCCGAGCCACATGGCGATCATGGAGCCGGCGGTGATCACGATCACGTTCCTCAGCATGCTGAAAAGGTCAGGCTGGGGAATGACGCCCTGCGAGATGAGAAGCTTGAGGAAGCCGAACGACTGGATGAAGGCGAACGGCACGGTGAGAAGCCGCGAATACTGGTTGAACTTCGCCTGGCCGCGCGCACCGTCCTCGTAATACATCTCCTTCATGCTCGGGAAAATGATGGTCATAAGCTGCATGACGATGGTCGCCGTGATGTACGGACCCACGCCAAGCATGACCACCGAAAGCGTCGCCAAGCCGCCGCCGGAGAAGAAGTTCAGGAATCCGAGCAGCTGGTTGGAATTGAAATAATTTTGGAGCGCCTGCGCGTTCACGCCCGGGATCGGGATGGCGGCCAATACGCGATACGCAACCAAAAGCCCGAGAACCGTAAGGATCTTGTTGCGCAAATCCTTAACTTTGAAGATCTGCAAAAATCGTTCCATGATATATTCCGTTATTGCCCGCTATGCCACCTTTCCCCCCGCCTTCTCTATCTTGAGTTTAGCACTCTTCGAGACCTGAATCCCCTGGACCGCGACCGCAAAGGCGATCTCGCCCTGTCCAAGGAGTTTCACGATGCGCTTGTAGTCCTTTTTGATGAGATTGGCTGCACGGAGCGCCTCGTGGTTCACCACGACCGCAGCACCGCCCTTGGCCTGCGATTCGAAACGCTTGGCGAGCGTGCGCAAATTGATTACCACCGGCACGTCGGCCTTCGGCTTGTTCCGGAAACCGCGCATCTTCGGCAATTTAAGGATGATGTCGCGCTCTGCAGGACGGATCCTGTGGCCGGAACGCGAGCGCTGGCCTTTCTGGCCGCGCCCGGAATAACTGCCGCGCTTGCCGCTGCGGCCGATACGCTGGGGTTTGCGTGTTCTGATGGGGGAAAGTTGGTGAAGTTTCATGGTGGTGATTATACCTTGAGCTTCTCGAGGGCGCGGATCGTCGCCATGGCGTTCGTCAGCTTGTTCGGCGTGCGGCCGAGGATCTTTGCCGTAGCATCCTTGACGCCCGCAAATGCCAGTACGAAACGGACAGAGCCTCCGGCGCGGAGTCCATGGCCTTTGCTCGCCGGTTTCAGGAGCACCTTCGCGGCGCTGTATTTGGCAAGCGTTTCATGCGCGATCGTGCGTCCGTCCTTGAGGTTGACCGTAATGACGTTCTTTTTGGCGTCGGACTTCGCCTTGGCCACCGCTTGCTGGACATCAAGACCCTTCGCCACGCCGATGCCGACGCGGCCCTTTTCGTCCCCGATCACGAGCGTGCAGCGGAAACGGAAGCGTTTGCCGCCGGCAACCACGCGCGTCACACGGCGCATATCGAGCACGCGCTCGCGGAATTCCTCGCGCGCCGCCGGAGGACGCGGACCGCGGGAGCGCGGATCGCGGCGGGAGTTCGTATTCCCGGAATGAGGTGTGGATGGCATCATGTTATATCTTCAATCCTGATTTTTTGGCCCCTTCGACGAAGCTTTTCACCCGGCCGTGGAACTTATAGGAACGGCGGTCGAATACGGCAGCCGTGATCCCCTTCTCCACCGCCTTCTTGCCGATGATTTCCCCGACCGCGAACGATGCCTCGGTCTTGGTGGTCTTGCCCTTCCCCGCCGCCTTTTGGGCAACAAGGCTCGATGCGGAAAGGAGCGTGTGCCCCTTCATGTCATCAATGAGCTGGGCATACAGATAGCGATTGGTGCGGCGCACGGCAAGGCGCGGCCGTTCTGCGGTGCCGGAAATGACCGCACGGACGCGGGCAATGCGGCGGATCCTTTTCTGATTGAGCTTCTTGGACGGTTTCATGATGATATAAAGTGAAGATTACGATCCCGCGGCGCCGGCTTTTTTGCCGACCTTGCGGCGGATCACTTCGCCGGCATAGTGGATCCCCTTTCCCTTGTACGGCTCCGGCTTCTTGAGGGCGCGGATCTCCGCCGCCACCTGGCCGACGATCTCCTTGTTGATGCCCGCGATCTTCACGCTGTTCTTCTCCACGGTCGCCACGACCTCCGGAGGAATCGGGAAACGCACCGGCAGGGCATACCCAAGGTTGAGCACAAGCTCTTTGCCTTCAAGCACCATGCGGTAGCCGACGCCTTCGATCTCCAGGGTCTTCTCGAATCCTTTCGTCACGCCTTCCACGGCGTTCTTGGTGAGGGCCCAGATCGTGCCCTGGAGCGCCGTGCCCTTGGCATGTTCGTTCCCCTTCACCCAAACCTGATCGCCATCCACGCTCACTACCACGCCAAAAGGAATGGGGAGCTTGAGTTCTCCTTTCGGTCCCTTGACCGTGATCACCTCGTCGTTTACGGCGACCGATGCTCCTGAGGCGATGATGACGGGTTTTTTGATTAAGCGGCTCATAGTGGTGATATGCGGATAATTTACCAGATTTCAAAAAGATATTCTCCGCCGATCTTGTTCTTGCGCGCCTCGCGGCCGGTCATGATGCCCTTCGAGGTGGAAAGCATGGAAAGGCCGTGGCCCTGGCGCACCAGGTTGAGGCCCCGATAATCGGCATAGACGTGGCGGCTCGGCTTGCTTGTAAGCTTGAAATCGTTCATCGCCGGCACTTTGTCCTTATAGGCAAGCTTCACCGAGATCACGCTCCTGCGGCCCATCATCTCCTTTTCCACGCTCTTCAAATAACCGCCCTCCATGAGCTTTTTGAGGATCGCAAAATCCATATTGGAGTAAGGGAACGTCGCCCTCTCTTTGCGGGCCCGTACGGCGTTCTTCAATTCAGGAAGGATCTTATAGTACATAGTTCAGGTTACCACGATGCTTTTTTCACGCCCGGAATCTGCTGGTTGGTCGCCATTTCGCGGAAACAGATGCGGCACAGTCCGAAATCCCTCATATAGCCGTGCTTGCGGCCGCAGCGGAAACAGCGCCGCACGATGCGGGTGCTGAATTTCGGCTTCTTTTTAGAACGGGCGATGACGGATTCCTTTGCCATGATTATTTCCTCTTTTTGCTGCCCTTCTTTCTGGACGCAGACGCTTCCCGCTTCATCGGAACGCCAAGCTTCTTGTACGTCTCGAATGCCGTTTCGCGGGCCTTCTTCTTCGGCACGATGCTCATGCCCAGCGAAAACGAAACCGGCGATTCTTCCGGCGAAATTTCCGGAAATACGAAGTGGTCGCGCAGGCCGACATTCAGGGTCCCTCCCTGGTCGACCGCGGAATGCTCCAAGCCTCCGAAGTCGCGCACACGGGGTAACACTATTGTAATCAAACGCTCAAAAAAATCAACCATTTTCTCCCCGCGGAGCGTGATGCGGAGCCCGACGATCTGTCCTTCGCGGAGTTTGAAGCCGGCAATGGACTCTTTTGCCCGGCGCAGCTGGGGATGCTGGCCCGTCACTGCCGCGAGGTCGCGGGTGACCTGAGGCAGGATCTTCTCCTCAAAACCAGGCTGCTGGCCAAGGCGGCCGACGCCCGCGTCAATCACGACCTTCTCAAGGAAGCTCCTCATCTCCGCGCGGCGCGGAGACTGCGAATGTGAAGTTGATGCCTTATGCTCGGTCATGGTAGTTATACGGTGGATTTGCATTTCTTGCAGAAACGGACGTTCCGCTTGCCCTCAACGCGATGGCCGACCCGGGTCGGCGCCTTGCAGCTCGGGCAAATCAGCATGACGTTGGAGGCATCCACGCTGCGCGAAACCTGGACCATCTGACCGGTCTCCCCCTGTCGCTTGGCGCGCGCATGCTTCTTGAAAATATTGAGTCCCTCGATCATGATGCGCGCCGAAGACGGGCTGACCTTGGCCACCTTGCCGGTCTTGCCGCGGTCCTTGCCTGAAAGCATCTTCACGTTGTCGCCTTTTTTGATATTCATGGTCGTCGTGCGGTTATACGATTTCCTCCGCCATCGTCATCAGTTTTTCGAAACCTTTCTCTTTGAGCTCGCGCGGCAGAGGGCCGAAGATGCGGGTCGCCACCGGCTCCTTCTTTGCGTCAATGAGCACCACGGCATTCTCGTCGAAGCGCACATAGGAGCCGTCCTTGCGGCGCAGGGCATTCTTCGTGCGGACCACAAGCACCTTCACCACATCCTTCTTCTTCACCGACTTGCGGGGCTCTGCGCTCTGCACGGAGGCTACGACCACGTCGCCCACCCCGGCATAACGGCGCTTGCTGCCGCCGAGGATGCGGAAACACCGCACGATCTTCGCGCCGCTGTTGTCCGCAACTTTAAGTACTGAACGTTCCTGGATCATGGCTTAAATCTTATTGATTATGGTCCAGCGCTTTTCGCGGGACAGCGGGCGCGACTCCTCGATGGTCACCTTGTCGCCCGTCTTGTAGGCGTTATCCTCGTCATGCGCCTTGAACTTCGTGGTAACGTGATAGTACTTCAGATACTTCGGATGCTTCTTGAGGCGCTGTACCGCAACCACGCGCGTCTTGGACATCTTGTCCGAAACGACCGTACCGATGAGCTTGCGCTTTTTGACCTGGGTTTTTTCCATAGTGGTGGTGGTTATTTCGCCTTTTCCGCGGCGATCTCCCGTTCGCGGAGGAAGGTCTTTGCCCGGGCAATGCGCTTGCGCGTCTCGTGAAGCTCGGCGACATTCTTCACCTTTCCGGCGGCGAGATCGAAACGCAGCGCGCGAAGGCGTTCAGTGGCATCGGCCACCGTGCGCTCGAGCTCGGCAACCGTCCGATTCTTCATTTCCTGGATATCCTTTTTCTTCATGGCCATATTATTTCACGATTACGCGGCATTTCACCGGAAGTTTGAACGATGCAAGACGCAGGGCTTCCTTCGCTTTCACGAGCGTGACGCCATCAAGTTCGAAAAGCACGCGGCCCGGCTTCACCGGGAACACATAGTGGTCTACGGATCCTTTGCCGCCTCCGAGCGTCTTCTCCGGCGCCTGCAAAGTGATCGGCTTGTCCGGGAAAATGCGGATCCAGAGCCGTCCCTCGCGCTTCAGATAGTTCGTGATCGTCTTGCGGGCAGCCTCGATCTGGCGGGAGTTCACCCACGCCGAATCAAGGGACTTCAAACCGAACTGGCCATAGCTCAGTTCAAGGCCGCGGGTCTCGACTTCGCGCTTGCGCGAGCGTCCCTTCTGCCATTTGCGATGTTTTACTTTCTTCGGAAGAAGCATGATAAAGAAAAAAATGATTAGTGTCCGTAGCGGCCTTCCTCCGGCCGGCCGCGGCGCGGCTGGGGCTGGGACTGAGGTCCGCGCGGAGCGTGTTCGGGCTCGGAAGTCCGGTCGAATATCTCCCCCTTGTAGATCCAGACACGGATGCCAATGGTACCATAGGTCGTGAATGCTGTCGAGGTTCCGTAATCGATATCGGCGCGAAGCGTCTGCAGAGGGAGGGAGCCGCGCGAAAGATGCTCGCGGCGGGCGATCTCGTTGCCGTCCAGGCGGCCAGCCATGGCGATCTTGGCGCCCTTCACATCGCGGTTCTGCATGATCTGATCAAGATACTTCTTCATGGTGCGGCGGAAGCGGATACGCTTCTCGAGGTCCCATGCGATCTGCTGGGCAATATAGCGGGATGACACATCGGTGCGCTTCAGCTCTTCCACGTTCAGGCTGAGGGCCACCTTGCTGCGCGTGCCGCGCACTTTCTGGAGGGCCGCCGTGATCGCCTTCTGGAGATCTTCCATGCCTTTGCCGCCGCGGCCGATGATGAGGCCCGGACGGGCCGCGCGGATGAATACGCGGAGGTTGCCCTGCGTGCGTTCGATCTCGATGCCGGCGATGCCCGCGAGCGAGATCGTCTTCGTGATCACTTTGCGGATCGCTTCATCCTCCTCGAGGAACTTCGGATAGCCGCCCTTAAGGAACCAGCGTACCTGCCAGCCCTTGGTCACTCCGAGACGATATGAATTTGGATTGATCTTCTGTCCCATAGTGTTGGTTATTCGCCGATGGTTTTACGGTTGAAATTCCTCTTCCAGAACGCCTTGTTCTTCTGCGGCGTCTTCGCATTCGATTCGGCTTCCTTCTCGGGCTGGTCGGTCTTCGCCACGCGTTTCGTGCGCTTCTTGGCATCCGCGGAAGGGCCGGTGGCCTTCGCCTTCTTCGGCACCACAATCGTGAAGCGGGACTTCAGCTTCTCGTTCACTCCGAGCGTGAGCGTTACATGGCTCATCTTCTTCTGGATCGGCGATGCGCTGCCGCGCGCGCGGGGCAGGATGCGCTTGAGCATCGGGCCGCCATCCACGCGGACGTTCTCCACGAAAAGGTGCTGGAGGTCGCCGTGCTTATTGTTTTTAGCATTCGCCACCGCCGAACGCAAGAGTTTAAGGAGCGCCTTCGCCGGACGGCGGGTCTGCGCCAAAAGCTGGGCCTCCGCCTCATTCACGGAAAGTCCCTTAATGAGGTCGCCCACGCTGCGCACCTTGCGGGGCGCCTGGCGGAGATAGCTGAGTTTTGCCGTATATTGCGTTGCCATGGTGGTTGGTGTCCGTTATTTCTTCCCGCCCGCGGTCTTTGCCGCGGCCGAAGCGGTCTTTTGGGTCTCAGCCTGCTTCATCTCAAGCTCCTTCTGCATCTTGCCGCCATGGCGGACGAACTTGCGCGTCGGCGAAAATTCGCCGAGCCGATGGCCTACCATTTCTTCCGTCACGCGGACCTCCACGTGCGTCCGTCCGTTATGCACGCCAAAGATATGTCCCACGAATTCAGGGGCGATCTCCGAGGCGCGGGACCACGTCTTGATGACCGTGCCGCTTCCGGGTTTGACACTCTCTATTTTTTTGAGCAGCTTCGGATCGACGAACGGTCCTTTCTTCAGTGAACGTGACATGAGATTGATAAAATAAAGCTATTTTGCGTTGCGCTTGCTTACGCGGCGCTTCACAATGAATTGGTTCGACTTCTTCTTGGGATTGCGGGTCTTATGGCCGCCGGTCACTTTGCCCCACAGGGTCTTCGGCTTGCGGGTACCGCGAGGCTGGGCGCCTTCGCCGCCTCCGTACGGGTGATCCACCGGATTCATGGCGCTGCCGCGGACCGTCGGACGGATGCCCATCCAGCGGGAACGGCCTGCTTTGCCGAAATTCACCAGGCTCCACTCCGCATTGGAAACCTGTCCGAGCGAAGCGAGACAATTCCACGTGACGCGGCGCACCTCGCCGGACTTCAGCTTGAGGTCGGTATAGCCGTCGGCATTTGCAAGCACCTCGGCATAACCGCCCGCGGAACGCGCCATCTGGCCGCCGCGGCCCGGCTGCATCTCGATGTTATAGACCTGTTGGCCGAGCGGAATGTTCTTAAGCTGCATGCGGTTCCCCGTCTTGAGGGGCGCCGCTTCCGCAGTCAGGATCTCATCCCCCGCTTTGAGCTTCTCCGGAGCAAGGATGTAAGCCACCGAACCGTCCTCATATTTCACAAGCGCGATAAACGCCGTGCGATAAGGATCGTATTCCAGGGTCTCCACCGTCGCCTTCTGGTTCATGCGGTTCTGCTTGAAGTCGATGACGCGGTAGAGCTTCTTGTTGCCGCCGCCCTGGTGGCGCACCGTGATACGGCCCTGCGCGTTGCGGCCGGCATTCGCCTTGAGGCGCACGAGGAGGCGCTTGTGCGGACGTGCGCCCTTGGTAAGGGTGCTGTAGTCCGAGGAGGTCATATTGCGGCGCGAAGCGCTGGTAGGGCGGTAGGATTTCATGGCTCGTATTAGTTAAAGTCTATCTTTTGGCCGTCCTTCAACGTGACGATCGCCTTCCGGTAGCCGTCCTGGATGCTCTTGCGGTGTCCGCCAAAACGCTTCCGCTTCGGATGTCGGTTCACCATGTTCACGGCGATCACGTCCACTTTATAGAGGGCCGCAACGGCCTTCTTTACTTCGGGCTTCGCGGCGCCGCGCTTGACCATGAAAATATATTGGTTCGTGGCCGCGCTCGCCGTCGCCTTCTCCGTGATCCAAGGCCTCTTGATAAGGGAAATGTCCGCCATGATCGTGATGATTAGACTTGATAATGCTTTTCTATCGCGGCGACCACCGACCGGTCGATGAAGAGGTTCTTATGGTTCAGGATGTCGTAAATATTGAGGGAATCCGCGGCGATCGCTTTCGTCTTCTGAAGATTTGTGGATGCACGGAAAAGGTTCTTGTTCGTGAGGTCCGAAACCAAGAGCACATCGTAGCGCTTCGCGCCCTTCTTCATGGCAAGAATGCCGTGCAGGGCCGCCGCGAGAGCCTTCGTCTTCGGCTCCTCAATGGCGAGATTCTCAAATACCTTCACTTCGCCATCCTTCGCTTTCCGGGACAGCGCGGCAAAGAGCGCGACGCGCTTCATCTTTTTGTTCACCTTCTGCGAATAATCCTTGTCGTTCCGCGGACCGTGTGCCTTGCCGCCGCCTACCCAGATCGGGGAACGGGTGGAGCCGTGCCGTGCGCGGCCGGTCCCCTTCTGGCGCCACGGCTTTTTGCCGCCGCCGCTCACTTCGCTGCGGTCGCGGACGTGCGCCCACGGCTGGCGGCGATTCGCCACCTGCGCCTCAAGCACCTGCTTTACGAGTTCCGGATTCCACTTCGCCTCAAACACCCGCGCGGGCAATTCCATCGTGCCCACCACCTCGTTCTTCAAATTATAGATATCGGCTTTCATGGCGTTTGCGCTATTTCACGTTTGCAATTTCCAAAAGGCCTCCGTGCGCGCCCGGCACCGCGCCGCGCAAAAAGAGCAGGTTGTTCTCCTTGTCCACTGCCGCAACCACGAGATTCTTGACGGTGACCCGCGTGCCGCCCATGCGCCCGGCCATCCTGCGGCCCGGCACGACGCGCTGGAATGCGGTGGAACCGATGGAACCCGGATGCCGGAAGCGGTTCTTCTGGCCGTGGGTCTTCGGACCGCCGGCAAAATTGTGACGCTTCACGACGCCCTGGAATCCGCGGCCCTTCATGGTGCCGCTCACGCGGACCTTATCGCCCTCTTTGAAGCTATCAACAGAAACGGCGTCACCGGCATTGATGGCGCCCATATCGATCGGCTGTGAGGTGCGGTTGCGGAATTCGCGACGCTTTTTGCCAAGGGAGACCTGAACGGCCTCGTAACCGTCCTTTTTCGCGGTACGCAAAATTTCCACTTTATTGGGTTCTGCATGGACCACGGTGACCGGAACGACTTTGCCGTCCTTCCAGATCTGGGTCATTTTCAGTTTCTTGCCAAGGATGAATGACATCGCTTTGAATAATGTCGGTTTAAAAAACCGGGGCCTTCCCCCGGAGTCTCGTGCGCCACTACCCAGTAAACCGCCCTTAAGAAGGGTGGCATTTCAGAAGAAACGGTTCGTATCTTCCTACGTGAATGGATATTCGCATAAAACCTCCGAGGAAACCTTGGATACGATTATAGCAGAACGGAGCCTCATGTCAAATGCCTCCCGGCGGCCTGAGCCCGACCCTGGGCCCATTTGCATTTGCCCGGGAAAGGACATACAAAGAAAGAAGGAGGGAGCCATGACCTATGAAGTGTCATTCGCCCACAATGGCAAGATTTCGGAGGAACAGCTATCTCGTTCTCTCCTTCCGCGGTTGAGAGAGGTCATCAGCCGGACCATGCAGACCGCACCTTCAAATATCCAAACCCAGGCAAGCAGGTACCCCACGCTCGACGTCCGCAAATGCGACATAGAGGTCATCGTAGAAGCAAACCCATGGCCAGAAAGCTTCATCAGTACGGCGTGGAGGCGCCAGCAGATCTTTGACGGCATACGGAGGAGTCTGGACGACCACCTCTCGCTCTTTATCTGGCTCGGAGGCGGCAACAGCTGCACCGAAGCCAAGGAAGTCTTCGCCACGCTCCGGCAAGGAGGAAGCCCGCCGATCACTGCCGAGCTCTGGGCAGTGATGGACCACATTGTCACCTGCCGGAACTGCTGCGAGACATGGCTGGATCTGGAACGCCGCACTGCCTCCTGAACGGCAATGCACAAAATTCCACGAACGTGTTCCCCGCTGCGGCCATATGCTGTAGTGGGGAACTTTTTCGCCTGACACTGCGATAAAACCGCCTGATATAAAAAACACCCTTCCGCATGGTATGCCGGAAGGGTGTTTTTTTTGCGGTGCTTTTATACCATCTTGATCTCAATATCCACGCCCGCGGGAAGATTCAGATTCGAAAGGGATTCAATGATTTTCTGGCTCGGGTTAAGGATCTCCACCAGGCGCTTGTGTACCCGGAGCTCGAACTGTTCGCGCGCATCTTTGTGGACAAATGTGGAGCGGTTCACGGTGTAATGCTTGATCTCCGTCGGCAAAGGGATCGGTCCCGTCACCTTCGCATCGTTGCGCTCGGCTGCCTCGATGATCTGGCGAGCCGAATTGTCGATCAGTTTGTGATCGTACGATTTGATGCGGAGACGCAATTTCTGGGCAACTTCAGTTTTAGCCATAGTAAGTACCAGGAAAGTATAGCAAATCCTGCAAACCTGTCAACACCGCCCTCCCGAAAGCAAAAACAAAAAGCCCCTTGGTTTAAGGGGCGTCTCGGAGCCGCGGAGGCGGCGAAACGAGGTAAAAGTAAGATTACCAAAACCCCCCTCAGGGAATCGCGGAGCCGCGGAGGCGGCGAGCGCTTAGGTGCGCGGCCACCAGGCCGCGACACCGTCCCTGAGAGGGGTTATTGGTGATCTTACTTCGTGATCTT
>DAIDLF010000010.1 GCA_027449645.1 Candidatus Parcubacteria bacterium
TTACACGGCGGTTCGATTCCGCCCATCTCCACCGCAGATACCACAAAGGACC
This sequence comes from Candidatus Parcubacteria bacterium, assembly GCA_027449645.1. GTDB lineage: Bacteria > Patescibacteriota > Minisyncoccia > UBA6257 > 2-01-FULL-56-20 > JAKAGE01. The sequence goes on from DAIDLF010000010.1 coordinate 53, forward strand.
CGATCGGGTCCTTTGTGGTATCTGCGGTGGAGATGGGCGGAATCGAACCGCCGTGTAACGAAGAAAGAAGTGGGCCGTCTACGAGCGTAGTCTAAACAAGTTAGGCAAAGGTGGTCCTATTGTTCGCGTAGGGCGTAGGACCGTCGGCCCTGCGCTAGTCCCCTTGTATAAGACCGGTATCAGCCCAAGAGACCCGGGCCGGCCGATCCCCGTTTAAGCAAAAGCGAAAGCGGGAGCTGCAACTTTGGAGTTGGCAGTTAAGTGGTGCGGCGTTTACGGCGTCGCCATCGGCTCGCAGACCCACGAATCGTCGCTATCGAAGCCAGTGCATCCCCTATTCGGTGGTCGCCCATAGCATACCACAAAAATGGCATTGGCGCAATTATGGCGCCTCCGGACATGCTATACTGATAAAAACAAAGGTCGGGCAACCATAACCCTTATTTCCGCTTCCTATGGAAAATCATGTTTCGCACCCCGCGGCGGACGGCGGCACGATGCAGGGCAATGCCTGCACCTGCTGGCTCTGCAACGGGAAATGTCCGTGCTGGCACCACAAAGCCGTGCCCGTGCTCGCGATCCTTTTCGGGCTGGAGTTCCTCCTCGCGCAGGTGAACGTCCTCACCTGGGATTTCGTGAACGTCACGTGGCCGATCCTCGTGATGCTTGCGGGCTGCGTGAAGCTCGCCGGCAGATGCTGCAAGTGCTGCAGCGGCAGGGAGTAACCGCGCAGACGCCGGAACCGCAGGATGGCGCACGCCGCCGTCCTGCGGTTTTTTATTTCTGTTCGCTCACCTTCTGGATGTTCGCGCGCTGAAGCAGCTCCGTCTGAAGCCATTCTGCCAGGTTCTTGTCGATCGCCGGAAGCACCCCTTCGCTTTCGTCGTCGGGGCCTTTCTCGTCCTCGTGCCCCGCAGTGAGGATGATGATCTTGGAAAGCCCGATCATCTGGAACGTGAGGTCGCGGTCGATGTCCACGTCCTGGATCTGGCGGTACGGAATGGCCACCTCCTCCTTGTCCAAGATCCCGCGGCGCACCTTAAGCGAATCTTCGCCCAGCGCGAACGTATAATTTTTATAGACTAGCCATCCGATGAACGCCCCCACGCCGAAGACCGCCAGGAAAAGCGCGAGGCATGCGAGGGCGGCGAGCAAGGCATAGTGGCCAAAGGCGGCGAAGCTGCCGGTATTCAGGGCGCCCTGCTGGCTCACGATGAAGATGCCTATGGCAAGCAGGAGGAAGAGCGGCGCGGCGCGCACGCGGTCCAGGATGAAGATCCAAAGCGTTTTTTTGCCAAGTGTGTGATAGCTCGCCTCCGGAAGGCTGGCGGCGGCAGGAGGATTGGCAGGGATATCGCTGGGCAACATGGGTCGGGAAGGATTAAGGGGATTTTGATTATTCTACCATACTTGCTACAATGGAGGCGATATGCACATCAAGCCCCGCATCAACGGACAGATCACCGCCCCCGAGGTCCGGGTCATCGGCGAGAAAGGAGAGAATCTCGGCGTCATGGCCCGCGCGGACGCGCTGGCGCTCGCCCGCCCCGAGGAGGGCGTGGATCTCATCGAGATCTCCGGGGCCGCCAAACCGCCCGTGGTACGGCTGATGAACTACGACAAGTTCCGCTACGAGGAGGAAAAGCGGATCAAGAAAGAGCGGCTCGCCCAGAAAGGCGTGGCCATGAAGGTGGTCCAGATAACCGCAAAGGCGGCGCACAACGACCTCATGGTGAAGGTGCGGCAGGTGGAGAAGTTCTTCGGCGAGGGACATCCCGTGGAAGTGACCATGCGCCTCCGCGGGCGCGAGAAGCGCAACAAGGACTGGGCCATGGAAAAGCTCAAGGAATTTTTGACCCTGCTCCCTATGGAGTACAAGAAGCTCACCGAGGCGAAGTTCCTCGGCAACGGCCCCGCCATCCAGATCGCCAAGAAATAGGCCTTTTTCCGCAGGGGTTGACATAATTTTATATTCTGTTATAATCTATCACAGGAGGATTTAGCCGTGATAGATACAGAAACTGCAGTGTTCGCGATGGGGATCATACTCCTCATCCTGGTCGTCCGTAGGCCGCGGGTACTCGCGGCATTCCCGGGGTTTGTGGCCCTGGGGATCCTTGGTCTGGCGCTCTACGCCATGACCAACTGGGCCGCCGTCAGCGAGCACCTTGCGGTGCTCATGCGGGTGCGATAATCGCACCCATCCATCTTAGAAAGGCAGGCGCAGCAATGCCCCTGCCTTTTCCGCTCTTTAAAGGCCCTCCTCCTGGCATTTGCAAAATTTCCGCACGCATGGTATCTTATTATCCATTGAGCGAGACCTACTGACATGGCATCCAAGAGCTTCACCAAGCGCATCAAGATCACCAAGAACGGCAAAGTCGTCCGCCGCCGCATGGCCGTGGACCACTTCAAGACCCGCAAATCCACGAAGATGAACCGCGATTCCCGCAAGAAGCGCCCGCTCGCCATGTCGATGAAAACATTGCTAAATTATAAGAAGGCCTAACCGCCCACCATCACCATGCCGAGAGTCAAACGGGGAACCATCGCCAACAAGCGCCGCGCCAAAGTCCTTAAGAAGACCAAGGGCTTCAGCTGGGGCCGCAAGTCCAAGGAGCGCACTGCCAAAGAGGCCCTGCTCCACGCCGAATCCCGCGCCTTCCGCGGCCGCAAGGAAAAGAAGCGCGTGTACCGCCAGCTCTGGAATGTGAAGATCAACGCCGCGGTCCGCGAGGAGGGCATGAGCTACAGCAAGCTCATTGCGGTCCTCAAGAAGGCGAACATCGAGATAGACCGCAAGATCCTCGCCGACCTTGCCGAACACGAGCCCGCAGTGTTCAAGAAAATCGTGGCCGCCGCGAAATAACCGAGAACCATAAAAAAATCCGTTCCCTCCAGGGAACGGATTTTTTATTTCGCGAGAGGTTCCTTCCCCTCCTTCCCCTTGCCCCGGGCATGATCCGGCGCCTTTGGCGGGACGGGCCGCGCCGGATGGCGCTGGCGCGGATGCAGGAAATCGTCGGCCTGCTTGAGCACCTTCTTGGTATCGCCATACTTCTTTCCGATCACGTTCAAGGCGTCATGGTACAGGAACCAGCCGAACCCGCTGTGCTCGCGGGGACGGATACGGATGTCCGCCTTGTGCGTCTCGGCAAGGAAAAGGATCACCGTATCGTAGATCCCTTCGTTGCCGATCTTGAAATAGAAACGCTCGTACGCGCGGAAGTTCGGGATGATGCGGAGCTCGCTCTTCTTGATGCCGGTCTCCTCCTCAAGCTCGCGCAGGGCGGCATCGATGCTCCGCTCCCCCGGTTTGAAGTGGCCTTTGGGAAAATTCCAATAATTGCCGCGGCGATAAAGCAGGAGGAACTTCACCCCATCGCTCGTCTTCCGATAGACCACAAAGCCCGCGACAACCTGCTTTTTGGTCGCGACGCGCTTCATCTCCTCGCTCTCGGCGGGCTGCTGGGACATGAAAAAAGCTTACCACAGAAGCGCCGCCGCCGTACAGAATGCCGTCCGGTCACCCTTGTTTAAGCTGGGCGCGCATCTTCGCAAGCGGCCATGCGTTCACGATATCGCCCTTCGTGGCCCACCCGCGGCGCGCCTGGGCAATGCCGTAATCCAGCAGGTCAAAATGCGCCACCGCATGCGCGTCGGAATCTATGGAAAGCTTCACGCCTGCGGCAATGGCCGCGCGGATATACTCGTCCTTCAGATCCGCCCGCTCCGGCAGGGCATTCACCTCAAGCACCGTGCCGGTATTCTTGGCATGCCTGATGATCTCATCCATGTCGAGTTCGATGGGCGGGCGGCGGTTGATGAGGCGCGCCGTGGGATGGAACAGGATATCGGCGTGCGGGTTTGCCATGGCCCGCTTCACGCGCGCCGTCTGCTCGGCGCGCGGAAGATTGAAATGCGAATGCACCGATATGCCTACCACGTCCAGCTTGGCGAGCGCGCGGTCGGGCAGATCGAGAGAGCCGTCCTTCAGGATGTCGCATTCGCTCCCCTTCAATATGCGGATCTTGCCCGCAAGTTTGCGATTCAGCCGGTCGATCTCGGCCATCTGCTTCAGCAGCCGCGCCTCATCCAGCCCGTGCGTCATCGCAAGGCGCTTCGTGTGGTCAGTGATGACGAGATAGTGGAGGCCGCGGGCCATCGCGCCGCGGGCCATCGCCTCGATGGAATCCTCGCCGTCCGTCCAATCGGTCTGCGTCTGAAGATCGCCCATCAGCGAGCCGTACGGAATGAGCTTGGGCAAGGCGTGGCGGGCGGCTGCCGCGATCTCTCCGGTATCCTCACGGAGCTCCGGTTCCACGTAATCCATGCCGAGGGCCTGATAGATATCCTGCTCCGATGCGCCGGCAATCGCCTTCCCGCGCCGGTCGAAGAGCCCATATTCATTGAGTTTCCCGCCGCGACGCATGGCGATCTGACGCATGGCCACATTATGCGCTTTGGAACCGGTGAAATAATTGAGCGTCGCACCGTAGGATTCGCGCGGCACCACGCGGAGGTCAATGTTGATGCCCGGGCGCACCTTCACCGAAGACTTTGTCGGACCATGGGCGATCACGGAGAGCACCTCGGGCATGGCGACAAAAGACTCCATCACCGCTTCCGGCTCTTTGGTGACCGCAAGGAGATCGGCGTCGCCAATGGTATCCCGCCGCCGGCGCGACGATCCCGCAATGGTCACCGTCTCCACGCCGCGCACCTTCCGAAGCCGCGCCGCGATCGCCTCGATCTGGGGCAGCGCATACCCAAGAATGAACCGCGTGCCCGATTCCGCCGCAAACCCGATCCCCTTCAGGATCTTCTCCTCGCTCTTCTTCCCGAATCCTTCGAGCGCCGCGATCTTCCCGGCGCGCGCGGCCGCCTCAAGCTCTTTGAGGTTCCGCACGCCGAGCTCCTGGTACAGCTTCTGGATGGATTTCGGCCCGAGCCCCTCGATGCGCGACAGTTCGTCCAGCCGCACGGGCGTCTCTTTTTTGAGCGCCTCGTATTCCTTGATGCGCCCCGTCTTGAGGAATTCCTCCAGCTTGTCCGCAATGCCCGCGCCCACCCCGGGGATCTCCATGAGCGCCTTCCTCCCGCCCTGCGCATAGGTCCCGGCGACCGGCGCCTCAAGTGCGGCAATCGTCTGTGCGGCGCGCTGATAGGCACGCGGCTTAAACAGCACTTTCTGCATCTCAAGATACTCCGCAATCTGGCGGAGCACTTCCGCAACCTCCTGATTGGACGGCAACGGGCGTTCGGTCATATCCTCATTCTACCACGCAAGCGCCTCGGCGCCGCGCGCGTCACTTTTGGGCGTTATACAGCGCCTGGATCTCCGCGCCGGAAAGGGCGCGGCTGTACATGCGGGCGTTATCCATGAGCCCGAGGAAATTATTGCTGGTCGCAAAGGCCCCAATGCGGAAGTTTGAGGAATTCGTGGGTGGCGGAGCCGAGGCCGATGACACCAGTACGCCATCTTTATAAAGCCGAAGGGTGGTTCCATCATAGGTGATTGCCACAAGGTACCACGTATTGAGCGAGAGTGTCGCCGGATCCACCACCAACCCCCATGAGCCATTGTGCCCGCCTTGCAGGTGTCCTCCGGACGCGCCGAAGGCATAATATTGCCCCGACATAATATTGTCATAGCCCGAGGTGAGTCCGGTCGCATAGATCCATACGATTTTCGTATAGGTGAGATAGGGCATAGTCGCGGAGATGGCGACAAAAGTGCTTGTCCCGTCGAACGTGCCGGCCCATGGGGTTATTTCCCCGGGAGAATAATAGCCCGAGGTGCCGACCTGTCCGCCCAGCCACGACCCATTGGCGTTATTGCCAGACCAATCGTAGGCCACCGCTCCCGATCCTTCATCAAGGGGCCAATAGCCCGCAAGCGACGGATCGCCATAATCCAACGGCTCAAGCCCGGGCTTGGTGCCCTTCTCGTACGTATTTGCGAGGATGCTGCCGTCGGCCGAAACGACATCATTGGAGCCTCCCAGCCGGTATTTCGCGGACTCCAGGGCGGCGGAAAGGTCGTAACCCGTGCCATCGGTCGCGTAGGAATAATAGAGGCGACTGGAGGAAGCATTCACCGGATCCACCGGAAGGCTGCTCAGCGGGGATCCCGACGAGATTCCCTGGAAATTCACCGGGATCCAGCCGAATCCTGAAGCGGCCCTCTGGGTACTCGACGCCGCGCAGTGATAGCTCCACGAGGAGGTCGGCATCGCAAGGAGACCAAGCGAGGCGCATGCCGTGCCCGCGAGGCTCGTCCCTGCGGGGTCAAGGAGAGAGGGATATGCCACGGACGATGACCCAAGGCTGAATCCGGTTGCCCCGACCTGGTCAGCAGTATAAAGGCCAAGGGCAGTGTTCAAGGTGGCAAGATCGGAGACCCGGTTCGCATCGCGCGATTGGCGCAAGAGCTCGGCAGGGTTCAGGGTGAGGACCACGACGACCGCCAAAATCGCGATGATGGCGATCACCACCAGCAATTCAATGAGGGTAAAAGCGGAGCGAAATTTCCCGAAAGGCATGCTTCCATTATAACAGAACAAGCATGCCGCCTTCCGGGATCCGCACCCTGCAAGGGCTATTCCCTGATCACGCGCAGCACTTCTTCAAGCGTCGTCTGGGCGAGCTCCACTTTTTGGATACCGTCCTCGAACATCGTCTTCATGCCGTGCGCACGCGCATAGGCGCGGACCTTCTCCAAGCTGAAATCCGGGGCGATGATAAGCTCTTTCATCTTCTCGTCCACCGTGAGCGCCTCATAGATAGCGAGCCTCCCGCGGTAGCCCGTCATGCCGCACACCGAACATCCCTTGCCGCGATAGAGCGTGGTCGGCATTTCCACAGTGGAAGGATCGATGCCGTTCTCTTTGAGTTGGGCGGTAAGCGTGGCGCGCACCGCGTCGTCGGCATCATAGGAATAGATGCAGGTCGAACAGATTTTGCGCACGAGGCGCTGGGCCAGCACCATATTGAGCACGGAGCTCACGAGGAATGGCGGAACTCCCAGGTCGAAGAAGCGCGGGATGGCCGTAGGCGCGTCGTTCGTATGGAGCGAGGAAAGCAGAAGGTGGCCGGTGAGGGCCGCCTGCGTGGCAATATCGGCGGTCTCCGCGTCGCGGATCTCGCCGACCATGATGATGTTGGGGTCCTGGCGCAGGAGGGCACGGAGGCCGGACGCGAAGGTCACGCCCGCCTGCGGGTTGATCTGCGTCTGATTCACGTAGCGCATATTGTACTCGATAGGGTCCTCGACGGTCGTCACGTTCACCTCGGGCTTGTTCAGGATGTTCATCAACGCATAGAGCGTGGTGGTCTTTCCGGATCCGGTAGGGCCGCAGGAGATGAACATGCCGTAGGTCTTTTTGAGGTTCTCCGAAACCATTTTTGCAAGGTCCGCCGACATGCCGAGCTCTTCCAGCGAGAGCGGTTTCTGCGACGATTCCAAGAGGCGCATTTCCACCTTCTCGCCGTAGAACGTAGGCATGGTGGACACGCGCACGTCGATCTGCTGATTGCCGATCTGATAGCGGAAGCGCCCGTCCTGCGGCGCGAAGTGTTCGTCCAGCTTGAGTCCGGCAAGCAGCTTGAGGCGGGCCACGATGGCCGGATGGATCGCCTTCGTGACATCCATCACCTGATACAGGATGCCGTCGATGCGGTAGCGGATGAACGTGGAATCCTCGAGGATCTCAATATGGATATCCGACGCGCGCGAGGCGAGCGCATAGGAAAGGATGTTGTCCACGATGCCGACGATCGGAAGGTCGGCGGCGGCCTCCTCCGCGCTCTTTGATTGGCTCATGAGGGATTCGCGCACGTTGTCGCTGATCAGCTTCTTGAAGTCCTGGCCGAGCTCGTAGCCGTACACCGAAAAGCCGCGGTCCAGGTCTTCCGTGGAGGCGAGGAAAGGCTGGATCCTCCCCTGCAGGCGCTGGGCGAGGAACTCGCGGGTCTCAAGGTCCGAAGGGTCGATCATGGCCACGTTGTACGTGCCGTCCTCCCCCTTGCCGAACACGATGACCTGGCGCTGGCGGGCGACATCCTCGGGGAGGAGCTGAACCACGGCCTTGTCCATGGCGAGGGAGCTGAAATCGGCGCGCGGCACGCCGAGGGTCTTCGCAATGAGATCGTCCAGATAGTTCCGCTCCACGATCTTTTCGGACACCAGAAGGTCGATGGCATTCTGGTTCTTCCGGTCGGCTTCCTGATAGAGTTCGTCAAAACGCTCGGGGGCAATAAGCCCTTGGTCCACGAGAAGTTTTTTGAGCTGGTCCGGAGAAAGAGGAAGTCTCATAGCGATAGCGGTGCCTTCATCATAACAAACTACGCCCGAAAATAAAAAGCGCCCGAAGGCGCTTTTTACCGCGGGATCCGAACGTCAGCCTAGAGGCCGGTCACGTTCGAGCCCTGCTCGTAGGTTCCCGTGCTGTTGCCACCGTCGGTGGACACTGCATCGTTAGAACCGTTGAAGCCATACTTCTGGCTCTCCATCTTCGTGGCAACTTTCCAGGTACCCGGAGAAGTGGAGGTGGCCGCATAGGCGTAAAAGTTGCTGCCGCTGTTCACCGGGTCCACCGGCCAGGAGCTCACCGGCGCGCCGGAGCTGATGGCATTCAGGTTGACCGGGAGCCATCCCGTGCCGTCAACGGCACGCGAGGTGCTAGTAGCCACAGCGGTCTCGCCACCAAGGAATCCCCAGGTTGCCGCCGTATTAAAGCTGCTAATCGCGGAAGTGGTCGTTGCTCCGGAAAGCATGACTTTATATCCAACGCTTCCATAAAGCGCCGTCGAAGTGGATACATCTTCCGAGTACAATGCGAGAGAGCTCTTGATGGTCGCGAAGTCTGAGATGCGGTTGGAGTCACGGGCCTGACGCAGAAGCTCTGCAGGATTCAGGGTGAGGACCACCACCACCGCCAAAATCGCGATAATCGCGATCACCACGAGAAGCTCAATGAGAGTGAAGCCTCGTGTCTTTTTGGTCTTCATGATGTTTAGTTAAACGTTACTAGAGAAATTCGACCTTTCCGCTCATTTTTCTCATGCCCTAAGTATATACCATACCCCCACAAGCCTCAATCCTGTGGAAAAGTGAAGTCCGGCGGAAGAGGCGCTTCAAAGTCGAAAGATGACCCCTCGGCATCCTTGAACGCTATGGCGGCGGCATGCAGGAGCAGCCTGCGGGCAAACGCCGGCTGGGCCTTCTTGCCGTAGAGCGGATCCCCCACGATAGGATGCCCGATGCTCGCCAGATGGACGCGGAGCTGGTGCGTACGGCCGGTCCGGGGATGTAGGGAAAGCAGGGAAAATCCCGGCCAGGTCCGCACCACCGCATAGTCCGTCACGGCAGGCTTGGCCATCTTGGACGAATGTACGCTGCGCTTGAGCGACCCGTTCCTGATGCCGATGGGGGCGTCTATCGTTCCCTGCGCCTTGTGCGGCACGCCGAACACCAGGGCAAGATAGGTCTTCTGCATGCGCCGGTCCTGGAACAGCGACTTCAGATAGGCGAATGCGTCCTGCGTCTTCGCGATCACCATCACTCCGGACGTCGCTTTGTCGAGCCGGTGCACGATGCCCGGACGGATCGCAGGATCATCGCCCACTCCCCCAACCTCCGGACGGTGCGCGCGGAGCCAATCCACGAGCGTCGGCTCCGCGGCGCGGGCGGCATCCCGTTGCCGGGCGGGGCTCACCCGCACGCCGTGCACCATAAGCCCCGAAGGCTTGTTCACCGCGAGAAAATCCTTGTTCTCAAAAATGATTTCGGGCTCTTCCATGGAAAAATTTGATATTTATGAAAAATGCGCAATACCGTCATGCGCGCATTATGATTTGCTATACTGAAGTAAGACGTACCGAGAAAAATCAGCCTTTGCAAAGCCCTGATATCCTATGGTCATTATACAATGGCGCACATGAAATACGCATCTGGAAGGAAACGTTCCGCCTTCACCCTCATCGAGCTTCTCGTGGTGATCGCCATCATCGCGATCCTTGCGGTCGTCGTGGTATTGACGTTGAATCCCGCAGAATTGCTCCGCCAATCCAGGGATGCGAACCGGGTCTCTGACATCGCGACCCTCACCTCCGCCCTCAATCTGTATGTTACGGACCAGACGGGCAATGCGTCATTTTCCCTCGGCAATGCGAATGCCACATATCCCTCGATCTTTGATCCTTCCGCCACTTCAACCCTGGGCACCCAGTGCCAGGGCTTGGGTTTTCCTGCCCTCGGATCGGGCGAGGCGTGGCAGTGCGCGGCGTCCTCCACGTACCGCAATGCGACGACCACCGGATGGATTCCGGTGAACTTCTCCGCGATCTCCTCGGGGAATCCTCTGGGCAGCCTCCCTGTGGACCCCGCCAACCAGACCTCTTCCGGCCTCTTCTACGGCTACAACACGAACGGGTCCCAGTTCGCGGCGACCGCAAACCTGGAGTCCCAGAAGTACAAGGCCCAGTACGGGAACAATCCCCAGACCAACCTCTTCCCCGAGGTCATCTCGGGAGGCACGCCCTCCGTATCCGCCCTCTATGATCCCGCAGGCCTCATGGGCTACTGGCCGCTCAATGAGGGATCAGGCACAGTGGCCTTCGACCAGTCGGGCAACGGCAACGCCGGGGCGTGGCAGGGATCAATCCCTTACTACACTTCAAATGCCAAGGTGGGGAGCTGGGCGGGAAATTTTGACGGGAGCACAAATTATTTGAATGCAGGAACGGCGTTTCAGAACCTGGGGACCGCCGGAGATTTTTCAGGATCGCTCTGGATCAACCCCTCAATAATCCACACGGATCACGATCCCCTCGGCGACAAAATATACACCGGGAATTTTGGGGGGTTCAGAATCTTCGATAATGGAACGGCCTTCCAGTTCGTTCCCTCGACTGGCCTGACCCTTGCCTTCGGATCGGCTCCCTTGGGTCAATGGACACATCTTGCATGGTCGTATGCCTATGCCTCAAAGATTTTGACTATCTACAAAAATGGCACGGCAGCGGCTTCAGCTACCTCGACCTTCGTCTCCACGACAAATCCTCTCTGGATCGGCGCAGGATACACCACCGGGCCCTCTACGGTCTTCGGGGGATCCATAGACGACGTCCGCATATATGGTCGCGCGATTTCTGCCGCAGAAGTGATGGCGCTCTATAACGCCGAAAAATAACAAGGGTCTTCCATCAGAATCCCCGCGTGCGCACAGTCCGCATTCTGTGCCATGATGTTCCGCTTCTTTTGTGGGCATGGATGGAATCGAACCATCGACCTCTGTCTTATCAGGACAGCGTTCTACCACTGAACTACATGCCCGCATTTCCGCACGTTCCGCATGGCCGGTCACTGCCCCCGCCGACCGGTATGTGCGCGATGGAGGGATCGGACCTCCGGCCTTCACAATGTCAATGTGACGCTCTACCACTGAGCTAATCGCGCTTGCAAGGCGGCACGGTAAGGTCCATCATACGCCAGCAACGGGGTTTTTTCAATAGCCCTCCGAAGGCCCCGCCGTCATTGGGAGGTCCCGCTTGCCGTCGTCGTGGCCGCGGTCGCAGTGGTCACTGTCGTTGAAGGCGCAGTTGACGCCGGGGCGGAAGCGGATGAGGTGGCCGCCGAAGGAGTGGCAGTCGCCTCGCCGAAAGCCTGCAGTATCTGCTGGTCCGTAGCGGTGCTGGACGAAAGGGTCCCTGGCGCGCCCGGCGTAGGCGCCGAGGGGGTTCCGGCCGGCGCGGAAGGAATGAGCGCCGCCGCGCTTGAGGCTGATTGTCCGAGCAGTCCCCTCAGATCAAGCTTGGTTGCCTGATCCAGATTGAATGAGGGCGCGGCCTCTGCCGGCGCGGCGACAAGCGCCCGGCGCACCTGGACCACGATCGCCCCGGTTGCCCAAAAATAGAAATATACCAATACGCCAAACAATGCGATCGCGAACGTGGCCATAATGATCTCAGGATGGGAAAAGAGCTTTTTCATGGTACAGGTCAGCGGAAAAATACGATGCCATTGCCGACGACCTTTGCCCCTGCGGGCCCGGGGCTGTTCGTATAATCAAACGAGGTGATGGACATGAGGAATCCTGGCGCCTTCATGCTGGCACCGTCCAGAAACGCCGAAAGGCTGGAGGGCGACCCTTCGGCATCAAAAGTGAATCCCGCCGAACCTGGCGAAGATCCCTCGGGTGCCGTCACGGAATCTCCCTGAAAGCGGGCATTCGCCGCCACGCCGTACTGCTTCCCTATCTGGGAGAACCACTGCCCGAATCCTACCGTGCCGTATTGATCGGGAAGCAGCAGGTTTATCGCGGTCTGATAGGGGGCCGCTTCCGAGACGGCATGTTCAAGGCTTGCCAGCGTGGAGACCGATTCGGTCTGGCGCTGCACCGTGGCCCGATCGCTCGCAACAGCATCGGCCTGGGCGGCAAGGTCTCCCGTATAATAAGAGACCGCAAAAGCGGCAAGCGCGATGCTTCCCGCAATGATGCCGAGGCCGATCCACAACTGCCTCATAAACCGATCCTTGATCATCGTCCTTTCATTATAGTATGGAAGCGGCATTAAATCATCATTAAAGGACGCTTCACTTCCCTGGGGAACCTGTTACGCTGACGGGGATGATGACCGATCATTCCGATCCTGGAGAGGCCCTGTCATACCATCTTGTTGCCCGTGCCACCCGCAGTGCGTACCGCGAAATGGCGCGCCTGCGGCAAACGCGGGGAAACTGGGCCGCAGCCTATGCCGAACTCAGGGATCGCGGCGCGGCGCTCGGCGATCCCCGGGAAGAATCCGAGAAGCTCCGCGAACGCGGCATCCGCATCATCCTGCAATCAGAAGAAGCGTATCCCGAACCGCTCCGGCATATTCCCTCTCCTCCCTTCGCGCTCTACCTTCGCGGCGCGGCGGCGGCGCTTGGCGCAGGCGCGACAACCCTCGCCATCGTGGGCACGCGCCGTCCGGGGCATGAAGGCCGGCGCATCGCGGAACAATTTTCCGGGGCCCTTGCCGCGGCAGGATACCGCATTGCGAGCGGCCTTGCATTCGGCATTGACCGCGCGGCGCACGAAGGATGCCTCGCCGCGGGAGGCGTCACGGTTGCCGCGCTCGCCGGCGGCATGGATGCCGTCTACCCGGGTTCGCACGAACCGCTCGCCCGGCAGATCCTCGCGCAGGGAGGCGCGCTCATATCCGAGTATCCGCCCAATGAACCGCCTTACGGCTACCGTTTCCTTGAAAGGAACCGCATCATAAGCGGCATCGCCCGGGGAGTGATCGTCATAGAGGCGCCGGAATCCTCGGGGGCGCTTGCCACGGCGCGCTATGCGGCAGAACAGAACCGCGACCTTTTCGTAGTGCCCGGCTCCGCCGCCGCGCCGAACTTCAGAGGGTCCCATGCGCTCATCCGCCAGGGCGCAGAGCTCGTGACCTCTCCCGACGAGATCCTCCAGGCCTACGGCGCCATGCCGCAGGCGGGGAAAACCCATGCGGTCCCGCAAGGAGCGAACCGGGAAGAATCGCTCGTGCTCAGGGCGCTCGCCGAGGCAGGAATCCCCCTCCAGGTTGACAAACTTTCCGCAACGACTAGACTTGAACCCCGAATCGTCAACCGAACGCTCACCTTCCTGCTCCTCCGGGGGATTGTCAAAGAAAGGGAAGATGGGTATACAATATAACCACATGGACCTCGTCATCGTAGAGTCGCCCACCAAAGCGAAGACCATCAGCAAATTCGTCGGCAAGGATTTCGTCGTAGAATCGTCCTACGGGCATATTCGCGACCTTCCGAAAAGCAAGATCGGCATCGATGTGAAAAACGGCTTCGCGCCGAGCTATGTCATTCCCAAGAAAGCGGAACCGGTCGTGGCCCACCTGAAGTCGCTCGCCAAGAAGGCGGACCGCGTGATCCTCGCCACTGATGAAGACCGCGAAGGGGAAGCGATCGCCTGGCACCTGGTGAATGCGCTGGAGCTGGACGGCAAGGCTCCGGCAAAAAAAGGCGCCCGCGCGGTCGCCCCGAAACCTTATGAGCGCATCGCCTTCCATGAGATCACGAAGCACGCCATCCTGGAGGCGCTCGCCCATCCGCGCACGCTCGACGTGCATCTCGTCGACGCCCAGCAGGCGCGGCGCGTGGTGGACCGGCTCGTGGGCTACGAACTCTCCCCTTTCCTGTGGCGCAAGATCCGCTATGGGCTCTCTGCGGGACGCGTACAGAGCGTCGCCGTACGGCTCGTGGTGGAGCGGGAACGGAACATCCAGGCCTTCAACAAGGAGGAGTATTGGACCATAGAAGCCCAATTCCTGGGCGCCTCGGCCACGACCACGCACGGCAAAACCGCGGCATTCCCCGCCACCCTGAACTCGGTAAACGGCAAGGCTGTCGGCAAGATGGGCATCCGGAACAGCGCCGAAGCGAACCATATAATAGAGGAACTTCAGGGAGCTGCCTACCGCGTCGCAGACATTGCCACCAAGGAGGTGCACCGCACCCCCGCGCCGCCATTCACCACCTCCACGCTCCAGCAGGAAGCGGCGCGCAAGCTCGGCTTCAGCGCGAAGCAGACCATGGTGATCGCCCAGCACCTTTATGAGAACGGCCACATCACCTATATGAGGACCGACAGCGTGAACCTCGCCGCCTCGGCGCTTGCCACGGCTCACGCGGTGATCGGCAAAGAATACGGCACGGAATACCAGCTTCCCTCGCCGCGCTATTACGCGAATCGGAGCAAGGGCGCGCAGGAAGCGCACGAGGCTATCCGTCCCGCAAACCTGGACATGGTCTCCGGCACCGCCCTCGGCCTCAAGGACCGCGGCGAGATACGGCTCTACGACCTCATCTGGAAGCGCACCATCGCCTCGCAGATGAAGGAGGCTACCCTTGAACAGACCGCCGTGGACATTGCCGCAGATACGCCGCACCGCGAGGTGTTCCGTGCAAACGGGCAGACGGTCATCTTCGACGGGTTCATTCGCGTATACACCGAGGGGCGCGATGACGATACTGAGGGCGAAATTGAAGGCGGCCTGCCGAAACTTGAAAAGGACATGCCGCTCGCCCTCGCGCCTGCGGAGGATGGCAAGGAGAACCCCTCCGGAATCCAGCACTTCACGGAACCGCCCGCCCGCTATACCGATGCGACGCTTGTGAAGGCGCTTGAGGCCGAAGGCGTGGGACGCCCATCCACCTATGCGCCGACGCTCAGCACCATCCAGGAACGCGGATATGTGGAAAAAGTTGATAAGAAATATCAGCCGACGGAGATCGGCGTGCTGGTAAACGACCTTCTCGTGGAGCACTTCCCCGAGATCGTGGACATCAAATTCACTTCGCGCATCGAAGAAGAGTTTGACGAGGTTGCCGAAGGCAAGCTCCAATGGACCGACGTATGCCGCGAATTCTATGAACCTTTCAAAAAGGAGCTTGCCGAAAAGGAAGCAACCGTGGAAAAGCAGGTGGAAATCTCCGACACGCCCTGTCCGCACTGCGGCAAGCCGATGATCATCAAGTTCGGACGCATGGGCAAATTCCTCGCCTGTCCCGAACCGGGAGTGAAAGTCACGCTTCCGATGCCGGAAGAGGCGGCGCAGATCGCCGCGCTCACGGAAAAGACCAAAGACGAGCGCTGCCCGATCTGCGGCAAACCGATGAAAGTGACGCGCGGACGCTTCGGCTTCTTCCTTGGCTGTACGGACTATCCGAAATGCAAAGGCATCGCGAAGATCTGGAACAAGACCGGATTCAAATGCCCGAACTGCGGCACGGGCGACGTCGTGGAAAAGAAATCCCGCGGGCGCGGCAAACCGTTCTATGCCTGCACGCGCTATCCCGACTGCACCTTCGTGATGAACAAAAAGCCCGAGAGCGAAGAAGCGCTCCAGGCAGCATTCAAGGATTGGAAGGAAAATCCGCCAAAGGCAAAACCGAAGCGGGCAGGTGCGGCAAAGAAGAAGGGGCAATAGGGCAAGCGGAGTCTCTCATCCTCCGTCATCTCTCCCCCTTCTGATATAATAAAGGCATGTCATCTTTTCGGGCATCTGCCTCCCGCTCCGCCTTCACCCTCATCGAGCTTCTCATTGTGGTCGCAGTGATCGCCATTTTGGCGGTCGTCGTGGTCCTCGTCATCAATCCCACGGAGCTCCTGCGCCAAGCAAGGGACGCCAACCGGGTCTCCGACATGAACACCCTGAACAAGGCGGTCTCGCTCTACTACCAGAGCGCCATGGATAATCCAAGCACCATGTTCATGGGAACGTCGTCGGTGATCTATCTTTCCGTGCCTGATCCGGCGGCGACCTCCACTGCCGGCAGCGACTGCTCCAGCCTCGGCCTTTCCCCCGCCCCCGTGGGTTACGCCTACCACTGCGCCGCAAGCTCCACCTATACGAGGACCAACGGCACCGGATGGGTGCCGATCAACTTCACCTCCTACGTCACCGGCTCGGTGCTCTCCCGCCTGCCGACAGATCCGGTGAACACCACCTCCACCAATCTCTATTACACCTATGAAACCGACGGCGTGGGAGGATTCAAAGTGGCCACATTTTTTGAGTCACAGAAAGATGCGCCGCTCATGGCAACCGACAACGGCAATGATCCCGAGCTCTATGAGAGAGGCAGCAACCTTGCGCTCGCCGCGGGACGGGGCCTCATAGGCTACTGGCCCATGGATGAAGGAAGCGGAAGCGTGGCCAACGACCTGAGCGGAGGGAACGGCAATCTTTCCATAAGCGGATGGACGTGGCTCAGCGGATCGAACTGCAAAATAAACGGCTGTCTCGGGAACGGCAGCGGAACGGCAGCGGCGGCGGCCTCTCCCACCTTCAACGCCATGGGTTCGCAGAACGCCTTCAGTATCGCGGGGTGGATGCACATCGCCTCGTTCGGAGGCCAGCGCTTCATGAGCGACGGCTCCTGGTGCAATCCCGGGAGATGGCTCTATTACGGCACGGTCTTCGGCGTAACGAATGCCGCCGGCTGCAGCGGCCAGCTTATGACGAGCGTCATCATGCCTACCAATACCTGGACCTACTTCACAGGGACCTTCGATGGCGCAACGGTGAAAGCCTACATCAATGGCGCGCTCTATAGCCAAAGAAGCGTCACGGGGGTTGCCCTTACGACCTCCAGCCAGCAATTTTTGCTGAATGAAATGTCCACGAACGGCGACCTCTTTGACGATCTTCGCCTCTACGACCGCGCCCTCTCACCCGCAGAGATCCAGGAAATGTACAATGCCGAAAAATAACGCCGCCATGACCGTCAAAGAAACCGCAAAAAAAGAGCCGCTGGGCCTTATCGGCAAAGCCTACGATTTCGCCATGAAGGCGCATGCGGGACAGAAACGCAGGAGCGGCGAGCCGTATTTCAACCATCCGCTCGCGGCGGCGGAGATCCTGCGCTCCTGGAATCTTGACGATGCCACGATCGCCGCGGCGCTGCTGCACGATACCGTGGAAGACACCGGCGTGCCGCTTGAAACCATCAAGCAGGAATTCGGCGAAGAAGTCGCCTCGCTCGTGGA
This sequence comes from Candidatus Parcubacteria bacterium, assembly GCA_027449645.1. Classification (GTDB taxonomy): domain Bacteria; phylum Patescibacteriota; class Minisyncoccia; order UBA6257; family 2-01-FULL-56-20; genus JAKAGE01. Next base: position 17,596 of record DAIDLF010000010.1, read on the forward strand.
CGGCGTGACGAAGCTCGGACGGTTCAAATACCGCGGCGAGGGCGAACAGGGCCCGGAGCACGACAAGGCGGAGAACCTCCGCAAGATGGTGCTCGCACTCTCGCAGGACCTTCGCGTGGTCTTCATCAAGCTTGCCGACCGGATGCACAACATGCGCACGCTCTCCGCGCTCCCTCCCGCCAAGCAGAAGCGCATCGCGCTCGAAACCGACGAGATCTACGCCTCGCTCGCCTACCGGCTCGGCATGCATAACGTGAGCGGCGAACTGCAGGACCTCGCCTTCCCTTATCTCCACCCGCGCGAATACGAATGGCTGATGCGCACCATGAAAGAGCATTATGCCGAACGGATGAAATATCTTGAGCGCGTAAAGCCTCAGGTCAGGAAGATCCTCGAAGACCACCACATCAAACCCATCGACAT
>DAIDLF010000011.1 GCA_027449645.1 Candidatus Parcubacteria bacterium
TGGACTGTCGTGCATCCTTCGGCGCGATAATCCGCATCGCGCGTCACAATGATGTTCTTTCTGCCCGGGAGCGCCCGCCCGATCGCCTCATGCGTGCGGCGGCCCATAATGACCGGGCATCCGCGCGTGACCTCGCGGAAATGATTCAGCTCCGCAGGAAGATTCCATGGCAATGTGCCCTGGAGGCCGATCTCCCGATTTTTGCCCATTGCCGCGATGGCGATGACCATGATAGTGATAGTGACGGCGACAATAAGATTAGAGCGCGACCGGGATCTTGATCGGCGGATTCGGATCGTAATCTTCCAGCGTGAAATCCTCGAAGGTGAAGCTGAAAATATCCTTCACCTCCGGATTGATCTTCACGTGCGGAAGTGCGCGCGGCTCGCGCGTCAAAAGCTCCTTTGCGGCGTCTATTTGGTCGAGATAGATATGCGCGTCGGAAAGCGTGTAAACAAGGTCCTTCGCCTTGAGCCCCGTCACCTGCGCGACCATCATGAGCAGGAGGGCATATTCCGCGATGTCGAACGGCACGCCGATCGGCACGTCGGCGCTGCGCTGGAACACGTGGAGCGAAAGTTCGCCCTGGGCGTGGAAAAATTTGAAGAAGCAATGGCATGGCGCCACGAAGACCTTGTCCACATCCACCGGATTCCATGCGGTCACCACGAGGCGGCGCGAGTCGGGATTGGTTTTGATGTCGCGGATAAGATTGGCGATCTGGTCCACCGGTTCCGGACCTCCGCCGTTGAATGCGCGCCACTGCTTGCCATAGACCGGGCCGAGATCGCCCGTCTCCAGGCCCAGCGGCCCGCAGATCTCCGGCGTCGCCCAGATATCCCACAGGTGCACGCCATGCTGGTTGAGGTCGCTCACCTTCGTACTGCCGGAGAGGAACCACAGGAGCTCATAGACCATCGCTTTCCACGATCCTTTCATGCTCCGCGCCGTGATGAGCGGAAATCCGTCGTTCATATCGAACCGCATCTGGTATCCGCACACCGCGATATTCCCCACCTTCTGCGGGTCGGTCTTCCGCTGGCCATGCTGCAGCACGTGGTCCACCAGTTCAAGATACTGTTTCATATACGCTCATTATAGAGAAGGCGGCAGGATGGTCAAATGATGATGAAATAATTATCCCCAGCGAAGCCGGCCGCCGCACGGCAGCCTGTGATATGCGCCCGCGCCGATTTTTGGCTATGCTCTCAGTATGTGCGGCATCATCGGCTATGTCGGCGAAAAGGATGCAGTCCCGATCCTCGTGAACGGACTGAAGCGTTTGGAGTACCGCGGCTATGACTCGGCGGGGCTCGCCGCCATCAAGGGGAATGGCGCGGGCGATGAGGTGATGCTGATCCGCGCCGCAGGACGGGTCGCCAATCTGGAAACCAAATGGAAATCGCTTGCGCTCGACGGATGCCCTGCGGCAACGGTCGGCATCGCGCACACGCGCTGGGCCACCCATGGCGCGCCGGAGGAAAAAAATGCCCATCCGCACGCCGATTGCCGCAATGAGATCTTTGTCGTCCATAACGGCATCATAGAAAACTACGCAGAGCTCAAGAAAACATTGTTGCATGAGGGGCACCGGTTCTCCTCCGATACGGACACCGAGGTCCTCGCGCATCTCATAGAGCGCCATTACGCCGGCGGCGCGGACGGGCAGACGCTTTTCCAGGCGCTCCCGCGCGCCCTCGAAGACGTACGCGGCACCTATGCCATCGCGGCGATCGCCGTGCGCGAACCCCGCACCATCGTTTGCGCCCGCCGGGCAAGCCCGCTTCTCATCGGCATTGGGGAACGCGAGCATCTTATCGCCTCAGATGCCTCGGCACTGCTCGGCCGCGCAAAGAATGTCATCTACCTCGAAGATGGCGAGGTGGCGGAGATCGGCGCAGGGCATGTCGCCATCAAGACGCATGAAGGTTCCCGCGTGGAGCGGAGGCCGGAACCGCTGGCCATCACCCTGGAAGCCGCGGAAAAGCATGGCCATCCGCACTTCATGCACAAGGAGATATGCGAGGCCCCGGAGGCGATCATTGCGGCACTGCGCGAGGCCCGCGCCATTCGCGCCGCCGCGCGCAGATCCCTACAGGGCATGGAGCGCATCCAGATTGTCGCCTGCGGCACTGCGGCGCACGCCGGCCATGCGGGAAAATATCTTTTTGAGACCTATGCCGGCATCCCCTCTGCCGTGGATATCGGTTCGGAGTTCCGCTATCGCCGCGCGCCGTCCGCGAACGGGGATACGCTCGCCATCGCCATCTCCCAATCCGGGGAGACCGCCGATACGCTGGCCGCGCTCCGGGAAGCCAGGCGCCAGGGCGCACGTACGCTCGCCATCGTGAATACCGTCGGCTCCACCATCGCGAGAGAAGCGGATGCGGTCATCTATCAGCACGCCGGACCGGAGATCAGCGTGGCATCCACCAAAGCATTCATCTCCCAGCTCGCCGTCCTTGCGCTCGCCACCGGTGACCGCCGTCTCGAGGGCACGCTCAAAGACCTGCCCGCGCACATCCACGCCGTACTTGCCGGACAGGAGCCTGTCGTCAAGGCGATCGCGGAGCGGTACGCGCAGGCCGAACATCTTTTCTTCCTTGGGCGCGGCGCCCATTTCCCCATCGCCCTGGAGGGCGCACTCAAATTGAAAGAGGTCGCCTATCTTCACGCCGAAGCCTGTCCGGCCGGCGAGTTCAAGCATGGCCCCCTCGCCATGATCGATGACCGCACGCCGTCGTTCTTCATCATCCCGCGCGATGCCGCGTATGAAAAAAACCGGTCCAATCTTGAAGAGGTCCACGCGCGCAGAGGGCCGATCATCGCGCTCACTACCGAAGGCGGCTCAGCGGAAGAGCTGCGCGCGTGGACCTCGGACATCATCACCATCCCTTTTTGCCATGAAGCGCTCTTGCCGATCCTTGCCGCGATCCCGGTCTATCTTTTCGCCTACTACGCCGCGCTCGCGCGCGGGTGCGACGTGGACAAGCCTCGCAATCTCGCGAAATCAGTGACGGTGGAGTAGATCCGCCGCACGGAGCAGCAATTCGCGTCTACGGGTCCGGCTGTTTTTTCTATAGCGAAAGGCAATACATCGGCGCCGCGCACGAGGCGATCCCCGAGATCCTGATGCCCGCAAACGAGGGCGGCATATACTGCATGAATACGGCATTGTTCGGATCTTCCAGCCGAGCCGCAAGGATATAGCGGCTTCCCGCGGCATCAGTGCCATAATAATACGTGGCGCCCGCCGAGGGATCGTTGGGAACCGTCGTGATGCCAAGGGAAGATGATCCGCGCAAGGCGGCAGAAAGCGACGCGAAGGTCGTTATCTGGGCATGCACTGCGGGGCACGCCTGAAATGCCGCCGCAGATCCTGGATAGTAGCCGCACTTATTGTAATAAAGTTCCAGGGCATTCTGGATCTCGTGAAGATCGGAAATGCGCCGCGCGTCGCGGCCCGCCGACTGGGTGGCGCTAAGCGCCGGGGAGGAAGCCACGAGCGATTGGAAGACCGCCTGGATGCTTTCCGCGCCCTCGGGGGCACTGACGGACTGCTGGCCATTGATGTTCGCAAGCGTGCTCGTCACCGTGAGCGTCCCCTGGATGTCGCCGGCCGGCGTAGTGGTGGAAAAGGCCAGCGAAAGGGATGCCTGATGCAGATCATGGTCGTGCTTCCCTATCCAAAGATCGCCGCCCATCGAGGTGAACGCCCCAAGGAAATTCGTCACGCCCTCATTGATGGCGGCCGTGGTGCTCGCATCCAGCGTGCTCGTCGCGCCCTGCAGGGCATGTGCCGCGATCGCCGCGGCGGAGAGCGCCGCACGCTGAGCGCCCTGCGGATCGATGACGTACTGATAATGATAATCGCTCACGCCGCCCACCGTCTCATCCGGCAATGTTTTCGTGATGGTGATCGCCTGCTCCATGGAGGCGATGATGCTTTGGACATCCGCAGCGGAGAGCGTTCCCGAAGGCACCGCAAGCGACGGGGCGCCGATGAAGTTCTGGGCAAGGCTCTCCGTGGAACTGTCAGCCTGCAGGGCGATCCATTTCCCCTGGAGGGCGGACAGGTTGAAGATCCCGAAACTCGGCACGGTGGCGAGATTGAGATAGGCCACGCCATCCACCACGCGCACCTCTCCGGCACCGCTCACGGCAATGGTCTCGCCCGAGGTGCCGATATTGACGCTCGCTTGGATATTTTCATCCGTGTTGCGGTTGCCGCCCGCATCGGAAGCGAAGACTCCGCTTGAACTCGCCTGCACCGAAAGCGTGGCCGGATTGCCGCCAAGCAGCATGGCGGCATAGGGCATTGCCGCAGGCGCCGATGCCGAAGCCGAGGCGGAGGCGGTCGTTGAGGCAGGCGTGAAGTGAATATTGAGCGCGAGCGCCGTATCGTTGTCGGCAGAGGTCATCCCCGAAAATCCGTTCTGGAACATGGCATCCAGCACCTGCTGGGGGGAGGGATTCATGAAATAGGCATAGGCCGCCCATCCCCCGCCGATGACGGCAACCAGTGCCGCGGCAAGGCCCGCCATCCATGCCCACTTCCTGCCGTGAGAAGGCGCGGATGCGGCCGTGGCTGCGGAAGCCGACATGGTTCCAGGCGCGAACGCCGAAGCCGAGGCGGGCGACGAGGTGGATGCGGGCATCGCAACCCCTTTGACGGAGGCGAAAGCTTCGTCGATCGCCTGCGGCGTCCATCCGGCGGCAAGAAGCAAAGGACGGAGAATGTCCTCGGTTCGACCCTGCGCCAACCCTTCCTTGATATACTTCACCAGGTTCTCGTCGGGCATGCAGATGGCTTGATGCTCTCATTATCCTATCTCCTGGCAGAGAACGCAAGAACATGAGAACGCAAAAACCCCTCTTGCGAGGGGCTTTTGCGGTGCTGAGCGGGTAACGGGAGTCGAACCCGTATCTTGACATTGGCAATGTCATATAATAGCCGCTATACGATACCCGCACATGGAACTATTGTATACCTTTTTGCGAAAATATCAATCCATGTAAGCATCTTCAATTTTGCCGCACGGCTATTCACCACCACCATGCAAATTCCATAAGGAAGTCTCTTAGTGGGATGTTTTCCGTCGATATATTGGGTCTTCATAAAATTGCCGGTCGGCACGCCCGCGACGGAAGCCCAAAATGCCCTGCATTGGCTGTCGGAGAGATCAGGATACAGCACGAGACCGATCCTGATCTTTTCCATGGGCACTTGCATGAAGGTGCGGAGAAAAAGCGAGTATGTCCCGATCATGCGGCCATCGGTATTGGAAAGCCGCAACGGATTGCAGGGCCCGCGGTCACCCTCACCCCAATACAGCGCGATTCCCGCGGAAAATAATGGATCGGCAATGGCAATGCGAAACTCCTCCCGTGCCCGAAGAATGATTGCCATCCGGTGCCGATGCCATCTTCGCTTTGCCGCCTCCGAGCGGTTGATGCTTTTTGGACCATCCATCCGCTTATCGTATCAAAGGGATCGAGACGAGCAAGGAATACTTAATATTTTTTTCATATATGCGGAATACGGCCCATTTTCCGCTCGGCGTAACCACCGGGAAACGGTATCCGTTATAATAGTACCCTAGGCGACCGATGATGGGCGAAGAGGTCGAACGCCCCGCGGCCGCAAGGCAAATAAACCGCATATAAACCAAATATTATTTCCATGCACAAAAAGATCGTCGGCATCACGTTGGGAGCGATGCTCGTATCGGCATTCGCCGTAAGCGGAGGGCTTCCCGGCCGCGCACTCGCCGATAACGGCAATGAACAGGGCGGCGCAGGGATCGGGGCCACGGTGAGCACGCTTGCCCACGCCATCCAGGGGAACCAGGACAACGGAGGGTCGGACTCGGGCAACAACATGCAGGCGTCGGCATCCATCGCGGCGAACGGCAATTTCTCCATTACGGGAGCCTCCGTCGCTTCGGTTGACGCCTCGGCGAACACCATCACCGGCACGCTCTACGGCATCACGAAGACCATCAACGTGTCCGGGGCAACCCTCACCGGGGGCAGCCAGAGCATCACGCTCGGGAATATCCAGGCAGGCGACCTCATCACGGTGAAGGGGTCTTATGATGGCGCGACGCACACCGTGACCATTGCGAGCGTGAATGACGTCTCCTATGCCACGCAGAACAACGCGAACATCCAGAGCCGCATCAACCAGCTCCTCCAGATGGTGAAGCAGCTCCAGGCCCAGCTCCAGGCCCAGCAGGGCTCGAGCTCAAGCTCGGTTTCCGTTTCGTCATCGGACAATTAGCGAAAGCGGCAGATAAAAAAGACGCGTCCCACAAAGGACGCGTCTTTTTTATGGGCCGCGCAGGCGGCGAGAGTGCAGGTGCGCACCCAGCAGGGTGCGACACTGTTCTTTTCGGGATATTTTCTGCCTTGTGGTGCCCTCGTGAGGAATCGAACCTCAATTACAAGATCCGCAATCTTGCGTCCTATCCGTTGAACGACGAGGGCTCGTCGTAGCGGCGCCCTGCACAGAGAGGTGCGGCGTCGCCGTCAATAATACTAGAATCCGAGGAATCTTTCAATGGCATCCAGAAACATGATCTCGTGCTCCACTTCGCGGAGGTGCGGCCGCAGGCCGGTGCGGACCTCGTCAATGCGGGCAATGGGCACGATCACGCGGAGCGGCAGCCTGGTCCGCGCGCGGAAGTAGAAGTGGAGATCGGCCCACGTGGGGTCCATTTTGTTCACGCTCCAGCTTTCAAACTCCCGGAGCGAGTGCACTTTCTGGCCGCCGTGGATGTCGAGCTCCTCATCCGTCAGCGCAAAGTTGAGCACGCGCGGCGGACGGCTCCCCCACAGGATAAACAGGATCTCCGCGATCACCACGAACACGCCGAAGAGATAATCCCTCTGCCATACGGCGAACACGATGAAGAGCGCGGCAAGGATGATGGATGTCCAGTACCACCCCGAGCCTTTTTCACGATGCTCGTACTCGGGCGCATCCCACTTGATCTCGAACTTTGCCATTGGTTTCATTATACCACAATCCGCACGGCGCGAAGGCGGCTGGCCTGCAAACCAAAATCCCGCCTTGCGGCGGGACCTGGCATTAAGAAAAGGATCCTTTCCCAATGATTACAAAACGGCTTCCTTGAGCAGCTTGCCGGCGCGGAACTTCGGCTTTACCGAAGCCTTGATCTGGATCTTCTCGCCGGTTGCCGGGTTGCGGCCCTCGCGCGCTGCGCGCTTGGCCACGCGGAACGTGCCGAATCCTGCGATCGCCACTTCCTCGCCGCGGCTCATGGTCTTTACGACGGTGTCAAACACCGCATCTACGGCGCGCTCGGCGGCGGCCTTCGTCTCCATGCCCGTTGCCTTCATCACCGCTTCCACCAGTCCTTTCTTGTTCATGATAACGTTATGCTGATTTCCATTGATGTTGTGCCGACCTTTGCGAACCTTGGTACCCTTTTATTATAGCAAAATCAAGGGAAAATCAACACCCAGGAGTATGCGGCCCTTGCGACGGGTCCGCGCGACGGGAATATTATAAAATTATTTCCCTCCTCTAACCAAAAGGCCCCT
>DAIDLF010000012.1 GCA_027449645.1 Candidatus Parcubacteria bacterium
GGTGCGAAGGTGACGAAGCTCCGGTTGATGTCCGGCGCCAGGATCTCCACGCCTGCAGCTTTCGCTTCCTGAATGAGGAACGAAATGCGCTCGATATCGTTCATTTCGGAGTTCAGGAGGGCGGCCATGAACTCTTCGGGGTAGTGCGCGGAGAGATAGGCGGTGCGGTAGCTCGTCATGGCGTAGCATGCCGCGTGCGACTTGTTGAAACCGTACCGTGCGAAGGGCGGGAAGAGCTCCCAGATCTCCTTGGCGACCTTCTCGGGGATGCCGTTCGCGATCATACCCTTCACGAGCTTCACCTCCTGCTCGTCGAGGAGCGATTTGATCTTTTTGCCGATGGCCTTGCGGAGCGTGTCGGCTTCCGCGAGGGAATAGCCCGCGAGGTCGCGTGCGACGCGCATCATCTGCTCCTGGTACACGCCGACGCCGTAGGTGTTCTCGAAGATCGGTACGAGCTTCGGGTGGAGATAGGTGATCCGTTCCTCGCCGTGCTTGCGCTTGATGAACGAGGGAATAAGTTCCATCGGCCCGGGACGGAAGAGCGCCACGAGCGCGATCAAGTCTTCCACGCCGGTCGGTTGAATCTCCTTCATGTAGCGCCGCATTCCCGACGACTCAAACTGGAACACCCCGGTGGTATCCGCGCGGCGCAGGAGTTCAAAGGTTTTCTCGTCCTCAAGCGGGATCTTGGAGATGTCTATGGCTACGCCGTGGAGCTCGCGGATCAGCCGGAGGGCGTCTTCTATGATGGAAAGGTTCTTAAGGCCGAGGAAGTCGATCTTAAGGAGGCCGAGATCCTCGATGGCATGCATTTCGAACTGGGTGATGATGATGTCGTCTTCCTGCGGGGCGAACTGGATCGGGACGCGTTCGGCAAGCGGATCCTTGGCGATCACCGTGCCACAGGCATGTACCGAGGCGTGTCGGGCCACTCCCTCAAGATGGCGCGCGGTATCGATCAGCTTTTTCGCTTCGGGATTGCCATCATAGAGCTCTTTGAGCTCCTGCACGTTCTTGAGGCATTCGTCCAGCCATCCTTCCTTCATGCCCTGGGTCGGGTTGAAGGGGATGAGCTTGGCGATCTGGTCGCAGAAGGCATAGGAATAGCCCATGGCGCGTCCGGCATCGCGGATGGCGGCGCGGGCGGCCATCGTCCCGAAGGTGATGATCCGCGCCACGCGGTCCTCGCCGTATTTTTCCCGGGCATAGGCCAGCACCTCTTCGCGGCGGGTATCGGCGAAATCAATATCAATATCCGGCATCTGGATGCGCTCCGGGTTCAGGAAGCGCTCGAAGAGCAGGTCATACATGAGGGGATTGATGTCGGTGATGTCGAGTACATAAGATACGAGCGACCCTGCCGCCGATCCGCGCCCGGGGCCCACCGCGATGCCGTGCGTTTTGGCCCACCAGATGAGGTCCTGCACGATGAGGAAGTAGTCGGCAAAGCCGGTCTTTTCAATGACGCCGATCTCGTATTCGAGCCGTTCGCGCATCTCCTTGGTCTGCGACTCCGGCGGAAACTTTTTGGGCAGGCGTTCCTCGATGAGTTCGCGAAGGTAGGCGTTGGCGGTCTTGCCTTCCGGCTTTGGGAAGTCGGGGAGCAGGGTCTTCCCGAGTTCGAGTTCTACGTGGCACCGCGCGGCGATCTCCACGGTGCGTTCCACGGCCTCGAGGCCTCCCGGCACCGAGGCGAATTTCTTTGCCATGTCCTCCGGGGAGAGGATGGAAAAATCGTCCTCCTTCATGGACATCCGGTCATCATCGGTGAGCTTGTTCCCGGTCTGCACCGCAAGGAGCACATCGTGATATTCGGCATCCTCCGAATGGGTATAGTGGCTGTCCTGGGTGGCGACGAGGGGGATGCCGGTCTCTTCGGAAAGCTTCACGAGCGCGGCCTCGATCTTTTCCGAATCAGGAATGTGCGGATGCTTCTGTATCTCCAGGAAATAGTTTCCCGCGCCGAAGATATCCTGGTATTCCAGGGCGACGCGCTTGGCCTCATCGAAGCGGTCCGCGAGGAGCAATTGGTCGATTTCTCCGCCGAGGCACGAGGACATGGCAATGAGCCCTTCGTGGTGCGCGCGAAGCAGGTCTTTGTCCACGCGCGGTTTGTAATAAAAGCCCTCCAGGTGCGCCTTGGAGATGAGCTGGATGAGATTTTTCCATCCGGTGTTGTTTTCGCAGAGGAGGATGAGGTGGTAATAGCGCTCGCCGGGCTCCTTGGAGAAGCGGTCGCGCGGCGCGACGTAGGTTTCCACGCCGAGCACGGGATTGATGCCGGCCTTCTTTGCGGCTTTATAGAATTCCACGGCGCCATAGAGGACGCCATGATCGGTGAGGGCGATGGATTCGAGTCCGAGCTCCTTGGCGCGGGCGACGAGGTCGGGGATTTTGGTCAGTCCGTCGAGAAGGGAATAGTGCGAATGAAGGTGAAGATGGGTGAACTTGGGCATGGTGGTTGTTCGCGCGTTAGCCCTCGGCAAGCGAGGATGCAGAACATGATATTTCCCTTCCATGATACTTGAATTTTTCCGGAAAAGATAGAAAGATCTTTCGCAAGTGCCGTGCCCTGGATATTCCGCGGCATTCTATGGCAATTTTGCGCCTGTTTGGATATAGTGAACGTGCGTGAGGCCACCTTAGCTCAGCTGGTAGAGCAACGCTTTTGTAAAGCGAAGGTCCCCGGTCCGAATCCGGGAGGTGGCTCAAGGAAAGGCATCTTTCCTTCAAAAAAGAGGAGGCATATACTATACCTATGCACAAATATAAGATCTGGATCATGGTGGCGATCGTTCTCGCCGTACTCGGCGCGGTGGCGGGAGTGGATATGGCGGACAGGAAGGTGGCCCGCGCGCCCGAGGCCTCGGTTCCTTCTGCGGCAAGCTCTTCGCAGGAAGCGAGCGGCACGGCGATGGCGTCTTCTTCGTCCTCTTCGGGCGGCGGACTTTCCGTGACGTTTTCCACGACCACCAAAGAGCATTACGCCGGATCGTCGTTCTCTTTGGATTATCCGAGCTCCTGGATGGCCGCCCTTACGCCAACGTTCTCGCTCAATGATTTTGGCGGGAAATATCAGGACGGCTGGATGATTCCCTCCGGCGGCGCTGAGATCGATATCGCCACGACCACGGTCCAGAGCGCCACGGCGGCGAAGGACGTGATGACCACCGAGCTTATGAGCGCAAAGAATGTGGCCACCACCCCCCAGACGATCGATGGCATTGTGTGCACAAAGGCGGCGTACGACAGCCAGTATGCGGCCGGCCAGCCTTCGCGTGATATCGCGCTCTACTGCCTCCGCGGCACGGAACTCTGGAAGATCTACTTCTCGTATCATGCCGGCGATCCGGCGGCACAGGCGCATCTTGCGGACTTTGCGGGCGTGATCAGTTCCCTTCGGTTCCTTCCGTAACCGCACCGCGCCTCCATCCTTATTCTTTCCATGATCCTCCAGGTCGGCGTCAAAGTGTTTTTGCGGAGCCAGGAAGGGAACTACCTTCTCCTCCGCCGATCATCGGAGCGATATCCGGATACCCGCGGTACGTGGGACATTCCTGGCGGCCGGATCCACCCCGGCTCCCGGCTCATGGAGAATCTGGCACGCGAGGTGCATGAAGAGACCAAGCTTTCGATCGATCCGACGTTTGAGCCCATCCTGCTTGCCGCCCAGGACATCATCCTCCCAAGCGGCGAGCGGCACGTGGTGCGGCTCACCTACTTTGCCCACACCATCGCCGGCGAACCCGTGCTGGACGCCGGAGAGCACGTGGCATACCGATGGCTATCGCTTCAGGAGCTTGAGACGCATGCCGATATGGACGCCTATGCGGGGGAACTTATCAATAAGGGGCTGCTGCGTCAGTTTGAAAAATAAGAAGGAGAGGCGATGGGCGATTCGACACTGGGCATTTGATAAAAATTTCAGCCCACGCGAACTTTCGACGCTTTAGTTTTAATAAAAATTTAATCCAGGGAATGATACAATGGATATGTGATTAATGCTTTTTATTTAAAAAAGCTTTACAAAGAGGATGGAAAATCCATGCAAGAAATCGCGGATATCATCGGTTGTTCGCTGAACACTGTTGTTTATTGGCTAAAGAAGGGTGGTATATCGACGCGTTCTCGTAGCGAGGCTACTTATCTCAAGAGAAACCCCCACGGAGATCCATTCTCTTTTCGTTTGCCTACAACGCCTCTAGAGCATGAATTATTTGGTCTTGGTTTGGGTCTTTATTGGGGAGAGGGGAATAAGGCTAACCAAAATTCTATCAGATTAGGGAATACAGATCCGGCGCTCATTAGGAATTTTATCTGTTTTCTTAGGACGTTTTTTGCCATTGATATAACAAAATTGAAATTTGGCCTTCAGGTGTTTAGTGATATTGATCCCCGGGAGGCACTGGACTTTTGGATAAAACAACTTAATATACATAGAGACCAGATTAATAAGCCCGTCGTGACGAAATCGGGAGTGGTTGGTACTTATCATAAAAAGAACCAAACTGGCGTCCTGACTGTCATGTTCCATAACAAAAAAGCGAGGGACTTATTGGTGGGTTTATTGCCGATGTAGCTCAGCTGGTAGAGCAACTCCATGGTAGACCGAAGAGGTCGTGCCCACAGGCGGAGAAATTCGCCCGTGAATCCCGAATTACGGTTAAAGGCCTGAAAATGGCTGAGACCGTGGCCCTTTGCCAATGGCAAGGGCCCGAACGACTGACAAGGGGTGCTTCATTGCGGGACGGTGCCGCGATATGCATAAGATACAGTCTAATCCTCATATAAGCCGACTGGCGAAATTGAGGTGAAAATGAAGGAGTAGGTCGCCGGTTCAATTCCGGCCATCGGCTCAGCAATGATCCAGAACGACAAATTCAACGGGCGCGAGCCCAAATATTACGATATCTTCACCGGCCTTTTCGTGGCGGTGCTCCTGGTGTCGGAGATCACCTCCACGAAGATCGTGACGTTCGGATTTATTCAGACTGCCGGCGCGGCAGTGCTGTTCCCTGTGTCGTATATTTTCAGCGATATCCTCACCGAGGTATACGGCTATGCCCGTGCGCGGCGCGTGATGTGGATAGGATTTGCGTCGCTCGCGCTCATGGCACTCGTGCTCCTCGTGGTGGAATATCTGCCGCCGTCGCCTGCGTGGCACGGCCAGGCGGCATATGAGGCGATCCTTGGCTTTGTGCCGCGCATTACCTTTGCGAGTATCCTTGCCTACTGGGCCGGCGGATTCGCCAATGATTTCACGCTTGCCAAAATGAAGGTCTTCACCAAAGGCAAATATCTTTGGACGC
>DAIDLF010000013.1 GCA_027449645.1 Candidatus Parcubacteria bacterium
TAAAGGGAGGATATTACCTTGCAGAAGCGCAGTCGGAGGTCACGGGTTCGGGCAGTGCCATGGCGTCGCGCGGCGCTATTTATTTTACCGACAACAACGGGAACGCCTTCCCGGCCGCAGTGAACCAGAACTTCCCGATCATCTATGCCGTGCCGGCATCCATCAAGGATCCGGCTGCGGCCGCGGCATCCACGTCGCCGATCCTCAATATCTCCGTGGCGTCGCTCACCAAGATGTTCTCCAAACCGAACGACCAGTATGAGCTTCTGGAAAACAAAGCGGACCAGTCCACGGCGGATGCGATCGCGAAGCTCAATATCAAGGGCATCGTGGCGAGTTATCTGCCCGGCCGCCTCTATCCTTTGAGCACGGTGGCCTCCCAGCTTCTGGGGTACGTCGGTCCGAACTCCTCCAATAACGGCGTGAGCGGCTATTACGGCGTGGAGCAATATTACGACAGCACGCTTGCGGACGGCAACGACCTCACGCTCACCATAGACCCGAACATCCAGATCGAAGCGGAAAAAGTGCTGGACGGCCTGGTGGCATCCTCGGGCGCCTCGGGCGGCGATGTGATGGTAATGGACCCGATGACGGGGAAGATCCTTGCCATGGGGGAGACGCCCACCTTTGATCCGAACAATTACAGCCAGTCGCCGGTCGCCAACTTCCTGAACACCAACGTGCAGGGCGTCTATGAACCAGGCTCCATCATCAAGACCCTCACCATGGCGGCGGGCATCGATTCCGGCAGGATCACGCCCGACACCACCTATTATGATCACGGCTATGTGGATGTGGACGGCGCACACATCACGAACTACAACCTCACCACGAACGGTCCGTACGGCCCCGGCACCACCATGACCCAGGTGATCGAGCATTCCATCAACACCGGCGCGATCTGGGCCGAGAACCAGACCGGCAATCCCATCTTCCTGAACTATCTCAAAAAATTCGGCATTGACCAGAAGACGGGCGTGGATCTTCCCGGCGAGGTGTCAGGGAATCTGAGCCAGCTTACGCCGGATGCGCCGCAGGTGGATTGGGACACGGCGGCATACGGACAGGGCATCGCCATGACGCCGCTGGAACTTGTGGATGCGGTGAGCGCGCTCGCGAACGGCGGCCTCCTCATGCGGCCGTACCTGAACGCCGCCAAGAAACCGGAGGTCATCCGCCGCGTGATCAGCACGAGCACCGCCGCGCAGGTTTCGCAGATGATGGTGGATGCCGTGGACCTTGCGCAGGTGGCGGAGATCAACGGCTACTCCATGGCCGGCAAGACCGGCAGTGCCTTCGTGCCCAATCCCAAGGGCGGCGGCTATCTGAATGAGCTGGACGATTCCTATATCGGCTTCGGCCCGACATCTGATCCGAAATTCGTGGCATTCATCCGCCTCAACGGCGTCTCGGTGAATTCGCTCGCCGCGGAGACCGTGGTGCCGGCGTGGAATCAGATCGCGCAGTGGATCGTGAACTATTACGACATCCCGCCCGACCGCACCACGAAGGACGTCATCCCGAACTGCCGCAACCTCATTTGTCCCGGATCGCAATGAAGAAGTTCCTGCGGGCCATCCTGCGCAAACTCGCGCGGCTCACCATATGGCGTTACCGTCCGGGGATCATCGGCGTGACGGGAAGCGTGGGCAAGACCTCGGCAAAGCTCGCCATCCAGGCGGTGCTGGAGCGGGGGAGGATCGTGCGTGCCTCGCCCGGCAACCTGAACAACGATCTCGGACTCCCGCTCGCGATCATCGGGGAGTGGACCCAGGATGAGCTTGCGCTCGTCACGAGGCGTACGCCGCCCGGGACCTTGCGCCTGCAGAAGGCCGCCTTTTGGGCCAGGGTGATCCTCGGCGCCGCGTGGCGGATCGTCGTGAAATCGCCGGACTATCCGGAGATCTTGATCCTTGAATACGGCATCGATTATCCCGGGGACATGAAATACCTTTTGCGGATTGCCCAGCCGAACGTGAGCGTCGTCACGGCGATCGGCGCCATTCCGGCCCACGTGGAACATTACTCCGGCCCCGAAGATGTGGCGCGCGAAAAGGGGAAGCTCATTGAGCATCTTTCCGTGGGAGGGTTTGCCATCCTCAATTATGACGATCTGGCCGCGCGCGGCCTGCAGGCGCGCACGCGGGCACGGGTGCTCACTTTCGGATTCGAGAAGGGCGCCGAGGTCCGGGTCAGCCGGTTCGAACACCGCGTCCGGAACGGCGTGCCGGACGGGATCTCCTTCAAGCTGGAGCACGGCGGTTCCTTTGTGCCCGTGAGGATCCCGCATGCCTACGGCAGGGCCCATGCCTATGCCGCCGCGGCCGCCGCGGCGATCGGCATCGCGTTCGGCATGAATCTCGTCGCCATCTCGGATGCGCTTGCGGCCTATGCCCCTGCCGATGCCCGCATGCAGGTCTTCCATGGCATAAAATCCACCCTGCTCATCGATGATACGTACAATGCGAGCCCGGCGTCGCTTGCGGTGGCCCTTGAGACGCTTGTGGATCTTCCGGGAACGCGGAAGATTGCCGTGCTGGGGGATATGCTGGAGATAGGGAAGTATGCTTCCGAGGCGCATGGCCACGCCGGTGCGCTTGCGGCCATGACGGCGGATGCGCTGTTCACCGTGGGTCCGCACGCGAAGATGATCGCGGACACCGCGGCGGAGGAGGGCATGAAAAAGAGCGCGATCTTTTCCTATGCCGCCGCTCCGGCCGCCGCCACGGCAGTCCGGGACTTCGTCAAAAAAGGCGACGTGGTGCTCGTGAAGGGGTCCCATGACATGCATATGGATGTCATCGTGCGCGAGCTCTGCGCGGCCGCTCCGGCGCTTGCCGAGGAGACGGCTCTGTCGTAAGATGAGGTGGCCCGTTCGCGGGCTTTTGCCATCATCGTCTAGTCCGGTCTAGGACGCTGCCCTCTCACGGCAGAAACTCGGGTTCGAATCCCGATGGTGGTACCACAAGAAAGGATCCCTCGTGAGGGACGGCGTTCCGGCCTGCTGGCCGGCCGCCTAAGGTCTCGCCGCCTTCGCGGCTCCGACATTCCCTCACGAAGGATCCTTTCTTGTGGTTGTATCAATTGAGATTTGAACGCCGGAGGAATATTTTTCAGCAGGAAAATATTCTGAGGCGGTGGCCAGAGCTCGCGCGAGCGGCGGCGCGCGCGAGACTCGCGGCCAAATCCCGATGGTGGTACCACAAAGCAAGGTGTTATAATTTCTTTATGGAAGATCAATTAAGACAAAGCACTTCATCTTTGAATGCCGCAAGCCGATCCCAACCATCATTGAGTTCGCGCATTGTGTTCA
This sequence comes from Candidatus Parcubacteria bacterium, assembly GCA_027449645.1. GTDB lineage: Bacteria > Patescibacteriota > Minisyncoccia > UBA6257 > 2-01-FULL-56-20 > JAKAGE01. The sequence goes on from DAIDLF010000013.1 coordinate 3,317, forward strand.
TTCTTTCTTTTATCGCGGCGATACTTCTCACAATTGAAGCATTTGTTGTTGTATTTTCATTTGTCCCGGGTATCAATCTTCTGTTTATCATTTATGGTATTGCGCTTTTTTCGTTTGCAAATCTGTTTCTTAATATTCCCTCATTCATACTCGGGCTTTTAGTTTTATATTTTTCAAAAGCAAATGGAATTATCACCGCAGCACAAGAGAGGCCCTATAGTATATGGAGCCTCCGTCTTGGATTTTATGTTCTTGCCCTTTCCTTCATCCTCTTTTTCTACGGTCTTTGGCTGGTAACGGGCCTGAAAGTATCGTTTGCCCATATGGGAGGTTTATAGCTGGCAAAGAGTCCTAAGCCCGCCGGCGCGCGGCTGCGGGGTCTATACTGCGGCCATCTGAGAGCTTAAATTTTTTTGTAAGACGCCCGCCGTGTTAAAATTAGACAATGATCATCAAAACAAAATCATTTGAACTTGCGATTCTTGCAAGGGGAGATGAGAATGCCGCAAAGCTCGCCATCCTTATTCCCGGCAGGCTCGATACGAAGGATTACGTCAATTTTGTGAGTCATGCCGAGTATCTTGCGGCACGCGGATTTTACGCGGTCGCATTTGATCCTCCCGGCACGTGGGAAAGCCTTGGCGACATCAGTTTTTTTACAACCACCAACTATCTGAAGGCAATTGACGAATTAATCGCGTATTTTGGCAACAAACCCACATTACTTCTTGGCCATAGCCGCGGCGGTACTGCGGCGATGCTTGCGAGCGTCAATTCAGCTGTGACGGCTATTGTTCTCGTGCTTTCAAACTACAGTATGCCCTCATCGCCCGACGAAAACGCACTCAAGGTGGGTTTTCAAATCTCGCATCGCGATCTGCCGCCCGGTGATCATGAAACCAAAGAACAGAAAGAGTTTAGGTTGCCGCTCGCGTATTGGGAGGATGCAGAACAGTACGACCCGTTGGCGGTGCTTCGACGGTGCACTAAGCCAAAACTCATAATCTCCGCGACGCGGGATGAATTCACTTCAGCGCAGAAGGTTCAGGAGATATATGATTCCGTGCCCGAGCCGAAAATGATCAAAATAATCGATTCTGCGCACGACTACCGGCTCTATTCCGATGCCATCGAGGCAGTGAATGAAGCGTTGGGGGTGTTCATAAAAATACTCTCATGACATATATCGCGGTCATTGAAATTCCAAAAGGCGATGATCGCAGGCGTCACCTGAGCTTTGCAAAGGATGGGTTTGTCGACCTTGGACCAATCAAGGACGTGATTTCCATCAATGACGGCGTGATGCCCGTCCATTATGGCTATATCGAAAATACCAAGAATGCGGCCGAAGGTGACGAAGTGGATGTGCTCATCCTTTCCAAAAAACAGTTCGGGGTCGGTAATAAGGTAAACATTTTTCCCATCGCGCTTTTGCTGCGCGACGATGGTGACGACAAAATAATTGCCGTGGACGACGAACATTCGCCCCTCAAGGCGTGGGAGGATGTTCCGGAAAAGGATCGTGCGCTCATTTTGGAATTCTTCGGGTATAATCATAAGATAGTAGAGATTGAAGATGCTGACACGGCGGAGGCATATCTCAAAAAGAACCAAATCTGAATACGATGAAAATCAATGTTGGCTCAAAAAATAGTTTGATTTGTTTCCTTACCACCAGGGGATTGGGGGATACTTTTTCCATTTAAACATTTGAAACGCATCCTCTTTCGGTGTGCTATACTGAAATCATGAAATCGGAAGGTCGAAGAGGATCAGTGCTCATCGTTGCGCTGGTTGTGGTGATTATTTTGGCGGCTGCGGGAGGAATCTGGTATTGGAAGGCGCATGGGTCTGGCGCGAATAATCCGCAACCTCGAAATGCAGCCACGGTTCAAACCGCATCGACATATCAAAATACCGATTATGGAATAAGCTTTGCTTATCCAAATGCATGGACCGTCAAACTAGCGGACGCGGCCGAAGGCGATTACGGCCTTTATACGCAGTATGATTCAACCGCTATTTCTCTCATTACGGTGGAGATACCG
>DAIDLF010000014.1 GCA_027449645.1 Candidatus Parcubacteria bacterium
CTACACCAGCACCCCCGATGCCGGCATTTTTTCCGAAGCAAATTCTTTGGTGAAGAAATAGAAGCCGAAACCGAGGACCGCCGAGAGGAGGATGATGGCGATGGCATTCATGTTGAAGAAGAAGGCGGCGGCGAACGCAAGCGCGGCAATGCCCGCGGCCTTCATGCCGTTCCGGTCGGGTTTTTTGAAAACCGCCCTTCCGAGCTTGAAGGTGGCATCAAGGAGCAGGGCGACCACGACCGCGCCGAGCCCCACAAAGATCGATTTCACGGCATGCATGTTCCCGAAGCGGAAATACGCCCATGAAAGGATGATCACCAGGATAATGGAGGGGGCAATAAAGAAAAAAGGGATGATGATGCCTCCCCAAAACCGGTAAAGCTTATATCCCACATAGGTCATCATGCTCGTACCCTGCGAACCGGGAAGGATCTGTGCAAGGCCAAGCCCGTCCATAAACTCCCGTTCGGAGAGATACTCGCGCTCATTCACGAAAAGCCGCCTCATCTGCGCCAAAATCGCCGGACCGCCATAGCCGATCACGCCGATATAGCACGCGCTCTTGATCAATGCAAAAAACGATTTCGGGGAAGCCATGAGATTGTCGCCTTGCCCGAGGCGGTCACCCTGCAAGCGTGCGCACGGCGCGGACCAGCTTCCGGCCTTTCTTCGTAAGCGAATAATCGACGAATGCGCCCGACCTCTCACTCTGCACCAATCCTTCCGCGGCGAACTCGGAAAGGTGGTGGGAGATGAGCGTCTGGGACGCCCGGGTGTGGGCCATCAGGTCGCACACGCAATGAGGCGCCTTTTCAAGGAGCAGGAGGAGGTTCAGCTTGTTCGGCACGGAGACCGCCTTGAGGAGCTTTGCGGATGCGGGGCTCACTGCCGCCCGCACGGAGCCGCTCCCCCGCTCCGCTCGGCAATGGCAACGCTTCAAAACATATGAATCCATATTCATATGATAGGTCCGCGGATCCCTTCGCGTCAAGCGCCGAAGCCGCGCACGAAATCGAACGTCTTCTTTTTTGCCGCCGACGCGAGCATGCCGACGACCCTGCCAAGCTCGTCGCTCACATATCTCGTGTTGCTATAACGCGAAGGATATCCCACAAGCTCCATAAATCCGACGCCCACCGCCTTCCTCTTGCCGAACCGCCCGGTCACCGCAAGCGGACCCTCCCAGTAATTGATCGATCCGAAGAGCATCTCCTCATGTTCCACGGGGGCCTTCACGGCAAGGTCTATGCCTTTCTCCGGAATCGTGAGACGCCAGGCAACCGGATATTCCGCCTTGCTCTCAGGGCTGGTCCATCGGCGGGAGAGAGGGGCGATCGCCACCTGCGCTCCTTGGAAATGCCCCTGCCGTCCGTCGGCGTACGAGATATCGGCAAAAAGGTATGGTCCGCGATCGGTGCCGTATTGGCAGAACACCGCATCGGTGCCGTCATCAAGCTGGAGGGAAAACCAATCCCAGCGGTCGCGGGAATATTCCGTATTGGCCCACTGGTGGTCCATCCACGCCTTTCCCGAAACGTCCACCCAGGCATTGCCGACCCTGATCCTGCCCTTCGCCTTCAAATGCGGCAATGAATAATAGTAGGTGGCCTTTGTGCCGAGGTCCAAATATCCCGTGCCGCCTTCAAGGAGCGGTTTCTTGGTCGCTTCAAGCGAAAGGTCGATATCCTCGTTCTTCACGTGATACTGCGCCTTGCCTGTCTTCTCCATGACGCAATTGACATATCCTCCGCTGAGCGTCGGATTGAAGTAATTGATGCAAAGCTCCGGACGGGAAAAACTGTCGTCGGAGATCACGGAAAGCGGCGCGATGCGGCGCGCGAGCTTCTTTCGGGCGATGTCGACGAGGAGCGCGTGGGAGAAATAGGCGGTCTTGAAAGGCGTGCGCGCCAGAGACGGCAGCTTCACTTTTTTGGTGTCCACGCGGAACAGGCAATCCATGAAGGAATACCTGCGGCCGCGGGCATCGTTCAGATGCCCGTTCCAATACCACCACTCCACGGCATGGGCGCGGTGGACCGATTCGTCCTCCGGGAACGCGATGGGGCGATGGGATGATTGCATGCGGCGGGGTGCGGTCAAAAAACCTCCTCTTCTCTCCATTATAGCACCTCTCGCATCTCCCCGGTCAGCGCCTAACCAGGGTCCGGTAGAACTGCTGAAGGCGGTCCGCCATATAATCGCTCTTGAACTGCCCTGCCGTGCGCCGCGCACGGATGGACATCTGCTCGCGGAGATTCCCGTCGGCAAGGATCTGCCGGATGCGCCGCACCGCTTCGGTCTGGCTTCTCACCACGAAGCCGTTGCGTCCGTTCTCTATGATCTCCGGCACGATGCCGACCGGATATGCCACGGGGATCAGTCCCTGGGACATCCCCTCCACCATGCTCAGGGAAAATCCCTCATAGCGCGAAGTGATGAGGAGTATGCTGCCCGCGAGCGGCGCGAGCAGGTTGGGGATGAGATCCTTCCTGAGATTGGTGTAGACCGAATTGCGCGGCACGGATTTCTTGATCCAATTCTTGAGGTCTTTGTTCTGCGTCATGCAGACCGTGGTCTTCTTTATTTTGGGAAATGCCTGATAGGTATGCAGCAGGCGGTCCACGCCCTTGAGCTTGAGGGTGAACACATCCTGTCCGAGACGGCCAAGAAAAACGAGCTGCGGCTCTTTGCAGATGTCGCGGGGCGGAAGCTTGAACCAATAATCCTCTATGGCGTTATGGATGACCCGGATCTTCTTTGCCCGTACGCCGAGCGCCATAAGCTCCCGCTTGACCTTCTCGCTCGTGGCGATCACTGCGGTCGCGCGCAGGGCGGCATAGCGCTCGATTTCCGCGATATCCCGCAGGGGACGGCGGGTCTGCATGTTCAGCTCGCCGATGACCCCGTGCGCGCGGAGATCATACCAGGCCTGCCTCGTGCTCTTTTCTATCTGGCTCGCGAGCGGCACATGGTCCAGAAATCCCTGCGTGGTGGATCCGAAATGCGTCACCACGGGGATCGGAAGCGCAAGGAACGGCAGAGGCGTGTAGGTTGTCCCCTGGATGATGGAATAGCGGGCAATGCTCTGCCGGTATTCCAGGAGGCTGTAAAAGAAGAGGATGTTGGAAAGGCCCCTCAGGTGGACCGGCGTATCCATGAGCGGCATCTTCGGATAGATATTTTTGACCTGAATGTGCCGCTGCCGCAGCTTGGAGGCCATCAGGTCATTGATGTAATGCGCCCCGGTACCGACCTTCTTTTCGTTATGGATGAATGCGATTTTCATGATGCGTCAAAAATTCCTTCCCGGCCTGCCGCAAGTTCGCCGAACCTGCGCAAAAGTTCCCGGACACTGCAGCAACCCCAGTGTAACACCATAAGCGGCATGGACAAACAAGTCATGGGGTTTTTGACGCCGCGCCAAGGGTAGCATACGATAGTGATATCATGGATAATCGCCGCGATACCCCTCTTTTTGCATTGACCGGCACGGTTGCCGCCGGCGATAAAAAAGCCTCCGCGCTCGGCTATCCTACTGCCAATCTTCCCTGCCCGGCCGGAGCCGGCATCCCGCCGGGCATCTATGCGGGTGAGGCGGTGTGGCGTGCAGTATCTTACCCCGCGGCGTTGTATAAAGAGGAGGGCAAGGACGTCCTTGAGGCGCACCTGCTCGATTTTTCGGAGAATCTCTACGGCGAAACGCTTACGCTCCGCGCGCGGCACAAGGTCCGGGATGGGAAGAAATTCCCGGACGAAGCGAGCCTCATCGCGGCCATTGCGGACGATATCGCCACCGTACGAAAATTATGTTCACGGGAATCATCAGTGCAGTAAGTACCGTTGCCGGAACCGCCTCCACGAAGGGCGGCGATCTTCGGGTGGTCTTTGCGCGGCCGCAGGGATGGAAGCTTGCCGCCGGAGAGAGCGTCAATGTGGACGGCGTATGCTCCACGGTAAGCCGCCTCGCGGCAAAGACCTTCGAAGTGAAATACATGCCCGAAACGCTCAGGGTAACCACGATGGCGCGGCTCGCCAAAGGCGCCAAGGTGAACCTGGAACGTGCGCTCAGGATGGGCGACCGGCTGGATGGGCATCTGGTACAGGGCCATGTGGATACCACCGGCACCGTACTGGACGTCCGGCCTGATGGCGATGCGGCGGTGGTGAAGGTGCGCTTCCCTGGGCCTTATCGAAAATTCATCGCCAAAAAAGGCTCCATCACCATGAACGGCACCAGCCTTACCGTCGCAGACACCGGCACAAATTGGTTCTCCGTCTCGCTCGTGGATTACACGCTGTGCCATACCGCCCTGCGGGATCTCGCGAAGGGCGACAAGGTGAATCTTGAAGTGGACATGCTTGCACGCTATCTCGCGGCGCTCGTCGGTGCCGCGAGACGACATTAACTATTAATTTTCACCGCATCCCATCGCCATGCAGAGAAAAAAAACCGCAGCCGCAAAAAAAGCCAGCTTCCCCGACGGATCCCGCCTCCGGATCGGCATTGTCGTCTCCGATTATAACGCCGACATCACCCACCCCATGCTTGCGGGAGCGCAGGACGCGCTCGCCTCGTGCGGCGTGAAGCCGAACAATATCCGCACCCTGCACGTGCCTGGCGGCTTCGAAGTGCCGTACGGCTGCCTCGCGCTTCTCACGGAAAAGAAACGTTATGATGCGCTCATCACGCTCGCCTGCGTCATGAAGGGGGAAACCACGCACGACGTCTATATTGCCACCGCCGCGACCCAGGGCATCATGGACCTTTCGCTCCGGTATGGCGTTCCCATCGCGTTCGGCGTCCTCACCACGAACACTCTCGCCCAGGCAAAAGCGCGTTCCACAGGCAAGCACAACAAGGGCACCGAGGCGGCGTTCACCGCGATCGCCATGGCGACGCTGAAGTGAAGATGGGGAAGTCATTACGCTGCGGCTGACAGCGGCGCTTGCTTTACGCTCCATGGTGCGGCCGTTATACTGGAGCTATGGAAATCAAAACCATTGCGATATTGGGAGGCGGACGCCTGGGGCAGGCCATGAAGTCCCTGCTCGAAAAGAAAGGAGTGGCGGTGGCGGTGTGGGATGCCGATGAAAGCCGGTTTCCCGGACAAAAGCCGCTTGCGGAGATCGTACCCCCGGCCGATGCCGTGCTCTTCTGCGTGCCGTCGCCTTTCATGCGCAATGCGCTCGCAACCGCGGCGCCGCTCCTCAAGCCGGCTCCGGAGGCCGTGGTGGTATCCTTTGCCAAAGGCATGGATGCCTCATCTCAGAAAACCATGCCGGAGCTTTTTGCCGAACTCGCCCCGGCCCATCCGCTCGTGGCGGTGGGCGGGCCTATGCTCGCCGAAGAAATCTCCTCGGGAAGCAATGCCGCCGGCGCGGTGGCGGCCAAAGACCCTGCGGTACGCGGCGCCTTTGCCGCACTCTTCGCGGGTCCGCAGTTCAACGCAGAACCCTCAGACGATCCGCAGAGCGTGGCAGTGGCCGGCATTCTCAAAAATATCTACGCCGTACTCCTCGGCATCGCCGACGGACTCAAGGTGGGCGACAATGAAAAAGGATGGCTGACCTCCCAGGCCGCGGGGGAAATGGCTTCGCTCGCTCCCTTTTTCGGCGCCGATCCGAAGCTCGTGATGGGCACCGCCGGCCTTGGAGACCTCATTGCCACGGGCTATAGCGAACACTCGCGCAACCGCAAAGCGGGAGACGAAATCGTGGCCACCGGCACCTGCAGCCTCCCCGGCGAAGGGCTCCTCTCGCTTCCCTCCTTCCTCTTGCGTCTCACTGCAAGCGGGGCGGACCTTCCTGCATTTCCCCTTCTTGGCACAATCAAAGCCATCTGCATGGACCATCGGCCCGCCAAAGAAACGATAGACGCGTATTTCACGCAGGAGACGACCGGGATCAGCTCCAAATAGCACAAGGCCCCTCAGGCTCGACGGCCACGCTCCGGCGTGATGCTTCCGTCAAAGATGAGGGGCCTTATGCCGTCCGGCCATATCCGGCTATACGACTTCGCAGGTGCCTCCGGCGCACGCAAGCTCCTTCTTGAGATCAAGCTCGTCCTGCTTCTCGTAAGTGATGATCTTGGAGTAATCAATGTGCGCAAGCCGCTTGGAGAGCTCCTCATAGCGCGCCTCATCGATCGTCTCGTACGGGGCGAGCTGGTAGACGTGGTTATCGCGAGGGAGGAATGAAAGGCCGCCGACGATCTCCCAATTCTCGTAGACCCAGTTGGCCACCGCGATCCACTCGTCCTCCCCGACCGAGATCGTGACGGACGGATTGTGCTCCGTATAATTCACCTTCACCATCTTCCAGTGCTCAAGCTGGTCGATCGCGGACAGGTCATTCTTATAGACCGACCCTTGCGGCGATTTCACCGGGAACTCCAGCACGTAGGTCGTCGCATTCTCCGCAGACTGCCCCACCTCCGGGTGATAGGGCACCCCCTGGTCCTTGAGCATCTTGAAGAGCGTATCCGTGGCCGAGATGCGGATGCGGCGGATATAGAACGGCGCATGGCGGGGATGCATGCCGGATGAGCAGTCCACCGTCTGGGAAAGCGTGCCGGACGGCTTCACCGCCGTGACCGCCGTGGAAGCGTTCACGCCGAGCCGCTTGGAATATTCGGCATTCGTTTTCACGGCCACATCCCTGAGGCGCGCCAACACGTCCTTGTTCCCGACCACCGGGCAATCCCACTGACCCGTGATGGAAACGCCGAGCAGCCGCTCCTTCTCGCAGTTCTTCTGCCACTCCTTGGAAAGGTAGGGGAAATGCGTAAGGCTCGCCTGATAGGTGCCGAGGATGGTCGCCAGGCGGATCTTCCGCGTGAGCGATTCCTCGTCGTCCTCCGCGCGCGCCACCACCTCCGAAAGGTTGCAGAACTGCTTGGACTGCAGGATGATCTCGCCGCACGGGTTCGTCCCCATGGATCCCACGATCATCTCGCCCGACGGGTCGAAATATCCCTTGATCTCCTTGAGCACCTTGATGCGCCGCGCCGGCAAGGTCTTTGCAAGCGAACCGCGGTTGAAGATGCCGCGCTCCCCCGAACCGGACTTCATGAGCGCCACCCATTCGTCCATGAACTCCTCATTGGTGGGCTTCTTCAGATACACCGCGGAATTGTTGGACAGCATGCGCTGCGGCTCGTTCAGGTAGAACTGGCCCTTCTTGGCATCGCGGATATCCGTATCATCCAAATCGGAGAGCGAGATCATGGCGCTGCGGCGCACGCCGCCGGAGACCACGCAATCGCCGATGGTGCAGATGATGTCGTGGACATCGATGTTGCGCAGGCGCCGGCCCTGGCGCGAAAGCATCTTCTCCCGGGTGAAGTTCAGGAGGCGGCGGAGCGGTTCGGGACCGGAGGATTTGCCGCCCATCGTCTTGAGGCGCGTGCCCGCCGGACGGAGTTTGGAATAATCGAAAGCGATGTCCTTGCCCTCGGACCATGCCTTGGTGCCGGCGATGAAGGCATCCGCCCAGCCTTCTTTGCTGTCCGGGACGACATACATCGGCACCACTTCGCCGGTCTGGAACGCGATCTGCGGGAATTTCTGGACGTTCTTGCTCTCCACCGAGAAACCGACGCCGGTGCCGCTCATGGATACGTACATGATCTCGGCGAGGTCACGGAAGGTCTCCGGCGCGATATAGGAACAATTATATGCGCACACATTGGAGCGACGCGCCGCAGGACCGGAAAACTGCAAAAGGCGCATGGACGGCATGGCTTCCTGCTTCAGGATGCCCATGCGGACCTCGGCGTACTCCTCCGCCGTAAGCTTGTCCTTCAGGTTCTCCTTCATGAAATGCATATAGCGGTCCACCGTCTCTATCCATGTCTCGCGGCGATGCTCGCGGTCGATCCAGCGCGAATAGGTGCGGTAATAGACGAATTCGCCAAGGGAGTTCCTGAAGTATTTCTTGCTCTCCGCCGCGAGCTTCTTCACCTTCGCGGGGACATGCACGCCCTGCGTGCGAAGCTTGGCCCGCTTCTCGCGATAAAGGATGTAGGATTTTGCGGTCTTCACATATTCGCCGAGGATAAGCTCCTTTTCCACGGTGTCCTGCACGCCCTCCACGTTCGGCACGAAATTCTTGTACTTCTTCCCGATGCGGAACACGTCGGCATACACGCGGTCGGCCACCATCTCGGCCTCCTTCTGCGAGCCTTCCTTGCTCGCGATCATCGCTTTATGGACGGCATTCACTATTTTTGCCTTGTCGAACGGCACCACGGTGCCATCGCGTTTCTGGATGGTCATCATTGCCGCTTCCGCCGCGGGCGCGGTTGCCGTTCCTGCCGTCTTCACTCGATTGATGGTGCTTGCCATGATTGATATTGTTTAGAGGTTTTCTTTTCCGACCGCTTCGCCTATCGACTGGTATCCGTCGCGCGTGAGGAGTTCGACGAGTCCTCGGTTTATTTTTTTCACTGTCCCTGGTCCGCCATAGATGAGTCCGGTGATGATCTGTACGAGCGAGGCCCCTGCCTTGATCTTTTCATATGCATCTTCGGCGGTGAATATCCCTCCGAGCCCGATGATCGCATATCTGCCTTTCGTCTTCCGATACAGGTAGCGGATCAGGTTGGTGGAAAGCTCCCTGATCGGCCGTCCCGAGATGCCTCCTTCGGGAACGGCATTCAGCTGTTCCGGGGGCGAGGTCAGCCGGAGCATCTCGCGCCGTTTCGCGAGATTGCCGATCACAAAGCCGTCGACGAAAGGATACCGGTCCACCACCTCGAGGATGGCGTCTATCTCGTCGGTGCGGAGATGCACGGAGAGCTTCAGGAAGATCGGGCCCTTCTTCTCTTCCTTGGCCATTGCGGCCAGCAGCGCATCAAGCAGATGCGGCTCCTGAAAGAGGCAGCCGTCCTGCGCGTTCGGGCAGGAAACGTTGAGCGTCACATAGGAAAAGCGTCCCGCAAGCATCCGGTATGTTGCCGCATAGTCCTCAATGGATAGGTCCCCTTTGATGTCGGCGCGATTGGTCTTCGCAATATTGAGACCGACGGGGATGCGGAACTCAAGATGCCGCAGGTTCCTTGCCACGGCCTCCGCGCCGATGTTCTTGAGCCCGTAATACACCACGAGCGACTGGTCGGCAGGAAGGCGCGCAAGGCGGAGGCCGTCATTGCCTTTATAGGGATACCGGGTGACGGCACCGGACTCCATGAAGCCGAAGCCGACCGACGGCATGATCTTCGTAAGGCGGACATCTTTGTCAAAGCCGGCAGCGAGACCGACGGGATTCCGGAAATCGATCCCCGCCACGCGCGTACGCAATGCCGGATGCTCGTATTCGCAGAATATCCCGACGACCCACCGCGAGAGCGGGCACGCACCAAGCATGATGCCGAATGCTACGAAAAAATCATGGATGGCCTCGGGGTCAAAGCGGAAAAAAACAGGCTTCAGGATCTTTTCATACATGGTGCTTATCTATTGTCTCGCGCCGACAAAAAAAGGACCAGCGCCGGTGGCGCCGGTGCCTGAAAACCCTCATTTTTCCTGAACTTTTTGCTATTGAAATTGGCGACATTTCGGCTGTCATTTTGTAAAAAATATGCTATATTGAAGAAACCTCATCCCATGAACGTGCGCACGGTGCTTGAACAGCTTGGTTACTCCCCCCACGAGACGTCGGTCTACCTCGCGGCGCTGGAATTGGGCGGGGCAACCGTCACGGATATCGCCGCAAAGGCGAAATTGCCGCGCACTACGGTCAATTTGGTCATCCATTCGCTCCAAAAACGCGGATTGATGAACGCCTATCTCAAGCGGCGGCGCAAAATCTTCACCGCAGAGAATCCGGAACGCCTCATGGCCGCACTGAACGAAAGCCAGGAAGCCCTCAAGAGCGTCCTGCCCGAGCTGCACGCCCTGCGGCGCGATATCGGGACGCAATCCACGGTGCGCATGTACCACGGCGCCTCAGAAATCAAGCAGATCCTGAACGACCTGCTGGAATCCAAGCACCATGTCTCCGCCATCCTCTCCTATGACGACTGGATGGACCTTTTGGGCAAGGCATATCTCGAGGATTTCACCGAATTGCGCTACCGACACTACCTGCGCATGCGCCTGCTCGTGCCGAAGACAAAAAATGCCGCGGCGCTCAAGAGCAAGGACAGCCAGGAGCTGCGCGTGACGCAGTTTCTCCCCGAACTCGTCGCCGTGACGAACGCGAATTTCATCTATGCGAACAAGGTGGCGATCATCACGCTCAACAAAAAGAAGCCGGTGGGCATCCTCATAGAGGATGAGGACATCCACCACACCATGGAGATCCTCTTTGAGACGCTCTGGCGGCAGAGCGGCGGATCGTAACCGCCACAACCAAGCCGCACCATGGAAATATTCCGTGTCGTTTTCGCAGGACTCTCGTCGGTCTTGAGCATCCTGTGCTTCATCCCCTACTTCCGCGACATCTTCCGCGGCACGACCAAGCCGCACCGCTATACGTGGTTCATTTGGGCAACGCTTCAGGCCATCGTCGCCAAGGCGATGTGGAATGGCGGCGCGGGCATCGCCATTGCCTCATCCGTGATCGGCGCCGTGCTCTGTGCGGCCATTTTCCTCCTCTCGCTCCGCTACGGCGCGGATCATATCACCCGATTCGATACTATTTCCCTCGCCGGCGCGCTTGCGGCGCTTGCGGCATATCTTTTTCTGCACGACCCGCTCCTTTCGGTCGCCTTCGCCACGCTCACTGATTTTATGGGGACCTTGCCGACCCTGCGGAAATCCTATTGGGAACCGGGCACCGAAACCGCCTCCACACACCTTCTGAGCGCCGGCGCGGGAGCGGCGGCACTTGCGGCGCTTGGTACTTGGAGCCTCGTCACCGCGCTCTACGTGGCCACGGTCACCGTCCTTGATTCCGCCACCGGCATGATCGTCGTGCTGCGCCGCCGTCAGCAACGGAAGGTGGCGCGATAGCCGCGCAATTTGGTATACTGGGTCCATGAATAAAACACTCCAGGTCTGGGGCGGTGCCGTGCTCGGCGTCGCATTCGTGGTGCTTGCTGCCTATTATTGGATGACCCCCGCAGGTTCCCTGCCGGCGTTCATGCCCGGCTACCTCGCAGGATCGGTGCACGTGCATTTCAAACACGGCCTTGCCTCGCTCATTGTGGGCCTCGCCTGCTTCATCTTTGCCTGGTTCGGCACCGCAAAAAAAGCGAAATAGCCCCTAGTAGACAAAGAGCGCCACGGCGGCGAGCCCGATGATCATGCAATAAAGGCCGAACGGCCACAGCTTTTTCGTCTCAAAGTAGCTCAAGAGGAACTTCACGGAAAAATAGGCCACGATCGCGGCCGACATGGCGCCCGCAAGGACGACGCCGAGGCTGAAATTCGCGCTCTGCTGCATGGCAAGCTCCGGCAGTTTGAGCAGCGCCGCGGCGCCGATGATCGGCGTCGCAAGCAGGAACGAAAACCGCGCAGCGTCCTCATAAGAGAATCCGGCCAGAAGCCCGCCGGTGATGGTGGATCCCGTGCGCGAAAATCCGGGAATGAGCGCAAGGCACTGCAGGACTCCGATCTTCACCGATTGCGCCCAGTCGAGATGCCCCAGCCGCGCATCGCTCTCGGCCGCGCCGGCCGGAGTGCCGGCATCCTTTTCCTTGCGGATCCGTCGCCGGCGGAGAAAATCCGCAGCAAAGAGCATGATGCCGTTCAGGATAAGAAACCATGCCACATAGCGCGGCGCGGCAAAAAGATCCTTGAAGGTCTTCTCGAAGAGGAGACCGAGCATCCCTGCAGGAATGGTGCCCACCACCAGGAGCCACCCGAGGCGGCCATAGGGATTTTCTTTCGCATCCACTACGCGGTCGCGGAGCGAACGGCCCATGCCGGCGAATATTTTCTTCCAGTCTTTCCAAAAGATAAAAAAGAACACGAGCGCCGTCGCGGCATGCGTGGCCACGAGGAAAATGAGGAAGAACGGATCGTTCTGGTCCACGCTCCAGCCTGCGACCGACGGAAAGAGCACGCTGTGCCCGAGACTCGAGATCGGAAACGGCTCGGCGAGCCCCTGGAGCGCGCCCATGATGATCGCCTGAAGATAGGTCATAGGAAAAGTATAGCGTTTGTCGGAGCAACCCGCCATCTATTATACTGAGAACCATGCCGAAACATTTCTGGAGCTCCCTCAAGAGGCCCATCATGACGATCGCCCCCATGGCGAATGTCACCGACGCCGCATTCCGGCGCATGTTCGCCGAATGCGGCGGCCCGGACGTCTATTGGACGGAGTTCGTCTCCGTGGAAGGCCTGCTCTCCCCCGGCAAGGACAAGCTGCTCCCCGATCTCTGGTTCGGCGAGGATGAGCATCCCATTGTGGCGCAGATTTTCGGCGCAAAGCCTGAACAATTCGAGGCTGCCGCCGCGCTCGTGCGCGGGCTGGGCTTTGACGGCATCGATATCAATATGGGCTGCCCCGACCGCGCCGTGGAAAAGCAGGGCGCAGGCGCGGCGCTCATCAAGGATCCGGCGCGGGCGAGGGAGATCATCCGCGCGACGAAGCGCGGCGCGGGAGACCTTCCGGTCTCGGTGAAAACCCGGCTCGGCTACCAGAAGGCCCAACTGGAAGAATGGGTGCCCGAACTCCTTGCCGAGGACATCGCCGCGCTCACCATGCACCTCCGCACCCGGAAGGAGATGTCGCTCGTGCCGGCGCACTGGGAGCTCGCCCATCAGCTTGTAGCGCTGCGCGACCGCATGGCGCCGCAGACGCTCGTGCTCGGCAACGGCGACGTCGCCTCGCGCGAGGAAGCCCTCCGGCGCGTGAAGGAGACCGGCCTGGACGGCATCATGGTCGGACGCGGGATCTTCGGCAATCCGTGGTTCTTCACCGCTTCCGGCGCGGCGCCGTCGCTCCGCGCGCGGCTCGAGCGGATGATCCGGCACACCGAGCTTTTTGAAAAGCTCTACCATAGCGATGTCGCGAAACGGGCCGGGGCGATCAAAAACTTTGACGTGATGAAGAAGCACTACAAAGCTTACTGTTCCGGCTTCGACGGCGCAAAGGAGTTGCGCATCAGGCTCATGGATGCGCAAAATGCCGCCGAAGTGCGGTCGATTGCCGAAGCATTCATCAACGCAGAGGACTCTGCCGCATGATCCCATGAAACTCATCTCGCTGAATGTAGAGGGGTCGAAGCATTGGGACCTTATCACGCCATTCCTCCGCGGCGAAGATCCTGATGTCGTCTGCCTGCAGGAAATATACCGGGACGACGCAGAACGGATCGCCGCCGCCTTCGGCATGGAACCGGCATTCGCCCCCATGTGCCTCAGGATGCACGGCCAACCGGCCGTCCTGAAAGAACAAGGCATTGCGATCCTCTCACGTCTGCCCATGGAAAAGCCCGCCATCCACGATTACCACCTTTCCGGCCAGGCGCTCATGGAAATCAACGAAACGGATCACGATCACATCGATGCTACCGTGCGCCGCTCGCTCCTTTCGGCGCCTGTTCATCATGAGGAAGGGATTTTTACCGTGGCGACGACGCATTTTACCCTGACGCCGGACGGGCTTCCCCGCGAATATCAATATGCCGCCGCAGACGGGCTCTTCGCGGCGCTGGCCGCGTTCCCGGAGATCGTCCTCTGCGGCGACTTCAACATGCCGCGCGGGGTAAACGCCCTCTATCCGCGTTTTGCCAAGAGCTATCGCGATGCCATCCCTTCCTCCTATGCATCCAGTTTGGATACCTCCCTCCATCGCGCAGGCGGAAACCCCGATATCGCAAAGATCTTTAAGACCTATATGGTGGACTATCTTTTCCTGTCCCAGGGCTACCGGGCCGAAAAGGTGCGGCTCCAGGCGGGGGTCAGCGACCACTGTGCCATCGTTGCCACGGTGCACATCGCCGCATAGCGCCGCGCGGCGGACATGCTACAATAAGCATATGGATACCACACGGAGGGTCGTTTGGGCCACGGTCATCATTTTAGCGGTTTGGGTCGTCGCATATCTCATGACCAACGCCCCCGAAGCGCGTGCGCCGCAGGTCACCCCCACCCCTGCCGCGAGCACGCCGGTCCCGAACCTTGCCGATGCCGCTTATACCATCTCGGGCACGGATTACGCCATGCGCGACGGCGTCGCGGCGGTGCCTGAGCCGAATTCCTCCGCCCTGGATACGCTCCGCCTGTATCAGGCCACGCGCGGCGACCTTCTGGGCAACGGCGAACAGGATGCCGCCGTCATCCTCATCAATTCCACGAGCGGCACGGGGGTCTTCTATTATCTTGCGGCCGTATTCGCCGACGGGACGACGACTCCTGCGGTCTTGCTCGGCGACAGGATCACCACCGAAAGCATCACCATCTATGATGGCGCCATCATCGTCCACTATAAGGACCGCGGTCCCACCCAGCCCTTCTCCACGGCGCCGAGCATTGAAAAAGTTGCCATCTACCGGGTGGCAGGCGGCGCGCTCGTGGCGCAGTGATTCCTGCCGGCAGTTTGCCGCACTGCCGCCAAGGGATTCAGTGCGAAAGGATAAAGAAAAAATAAAGAAAGGCTCGACAGGGAGCCGCCAGGAAGTACCATAGATACCAAAGTTCCGCGCTATGAGAATCCTCGTGGTCGAAGACCAACCCGCCGCCGCGCATATCCTCAAGGAGAAACTTGAGGCGGAGTGCTATGCCGTGGACGTGGAGCACGACGGCGATCGCGCCTTCTATCGCGCAAAGACCAACCACTACGACCTCATCCTCCTCGACAACATCCTTCCCGGGAAAAGCGGCCCGGAGATCTGCAGCGGGCTCAGGGAATACAAGATGCATACGCCCATCCTGGTGCTCAGCGTACAATCGGACATCCAGGAAAAGATCCGGCTGCTGAACTGCGGCGCGGACGATTACCTCCCTAAACCGTTTTCCTACACCGAACTCGCGGCAAGGATGAAAGCGATCCTGCGCCGGCCCCCGATGGTAGAAAGCTCCCTTATCCAGGTCGGCGACCTCACCCTTGACCGCGGGACCTTTTCCGCGGCCCGCAAGGGGAAAAGCATCAGCCTCACTCCCAAAGAGTTCGCCCTTTTGGAATATCTGGCGGGGCGGAAAGGAAAGGTGGCATCCCGCCAGGACATCATGGAACATGTATGGGACGACGCCGGAGACCCCTTCTCCAACAATATAGAAACGCATATCGCGAACCTCCGGAGGAAGATCGACCGCGGCCATAAGATCAAGCTTATCCATACCGTCCACGGACAGGGATATCGGCTATGCCCATGACAAAGCCCCATTTTTAATCTTTTCTTGATGGCCTTTCGCGTATACTGAGGCGAAAGGCCGAACCAAACCATCACCTATCACCATGAAAGAGATACTGGAAGCCGTGCTCACGCAAAAAGCGGCACGCAACCCCGGCGCCATCGCCGCGATCGGCGCCACCCAGGAACAATTCGATACGTGGAACTGAACCGAACCCATGGATGCCCCGGGACTCATACGGCAAAGGCGCGGCGCCATAAGCAGGGGCATCCATCTCTTTTCGCGATGGCTGATCCTGCCCAAGGCAACCGATGAAGACACCGCGAGAAAGGAATACATCCTCAACATCATCCTCGCCGGCTCAGTAGCCATGCTCATCCTTCTGGATGCAAGCGTGCTCTACTATGCCCTCCTCACCGGGGCGGACTACGATGGCGTTCCTTTTTCGGTGTTCTCCATTATCCCGCTTTTCTTCATACTCCTGCAGCTGCTCTCCCGAAAAGGGCACGCCCAAATATCCTCCTATCTGCTGATTGGAGCGTATCTCGTAAGCGACAGCATTGCGGCATATTACTGGGAGGTGCGGCTTCCGGAGATTCTCATGGGCTATGTCCTCATCATCCTCATCGCGAGCATCCTTATCAACACCCGTTTCGGGTTCCTCGTAACCGGGCTGATCGCACTCTTCGTCATCCCGCTCGGATACGCCCAGCACCACCATCTGCTGATCCCCAAAGGCGAGATCCATACCAATGGCAGCGGCGGCATCGTATTCGCAGTGCTCCTGTTCCTGGTCATGGTCATCGCCTGGCTTTCCAACCGCGAAATAGAAAAGTCGCTTTCGAGGGCGAGGAGGTCGGAGAAAGAACTGAAAGCGGAGCGCGATAATCTGGAGATCACCGTGGCGCAGCGCACGCAGGAATTGAGCAGAACGCAATTCGAGAAAGTGGAGCAAATATGCCGCTTCGCGGAATTCGGCCAACTGGCATCGGGCATCTTCCATGACATCCTGAATTTGTTGAATGTCATCGCGCTCCGCGCAGAGGAAAGCCATGACGACGCATATCCGCTTGGAGAGGCATTTCAGACCACGAAACTCATCCAGAGATTCATGCACGCCATTCGCCGGCAATTGGACCACCACGATGCCCGCGAATCGTTCTCCTTGGCAGAAAGCATCGATCAGGCGATCCAGCTGGTCGCTTATAAAGCGAATGTCAGCAAGGTGCGGATCGTGTTCCGGCATGACCCCGCCGTAAATCCTTCCTATTTCGGAAACCCGTTCACGTTTCATCAGGTGGTCATCAACACGCTCATCAATGCCATAGAATCTTACGAAGGGCTCCCCGATGACGGGGCGCGAAGCCGCACCGTCGTCATCCAACTCGACAGGAAACAGGGAACGCTCCATCTCCGCGTGGAGGATCATGGTGCAGGCATCCCCCAATCCGCCCAGGACAAGATATTTGAACCGTTCTTCTCCACAAAAACGGGCGCACAGGGCAGCGGCATCGGCCTCGCCACCGTGAGAAAGATCGTGGAAGAGGACCTCAAAGGAAGCATCACCTTCTCCACGGTGGAAGGGCAGGGCACGATATTCCTCATTGCCTTTCCTGCCCGCATGCCGCCCGCCCGCAAGAGCTGACGCCCGCCATCCTCCATATGTCCACGATCCCTTTTGATCTCATCATCAAGGAAGCTTTGGCGTATATCGCGAAAGCCCAGCATGGGACCGGCGCTTTTGCCAGTCTCTCCAGCTTCCGGCCGAACGACTTTACGCATGCCGTCCGGCATGCCACGACTTTTTTTACCGCAAATATCCTGTCCTGCCTCAATACCATAGCCGAAATTCCGGAGCGGCGGTGCGCCGCTGATCCGGTGCGGGCCAAAGCGACCGCATGGCTCCTGGAAGAAATGCATCCGTGCGGATCCTTCAACTATTGGGCGCATGATGCCGATGAACGGAATTCCAAACCTTACCCAGACGACCTGGACGATACTTTCAATGCGCTTGCGGCACTCGCAGGCTATGACCGCTCCCTGATGCAGGGCAAAATTCTCGGCGCCGCCGCGAATATCCTCACCCGCACGGAAGTGCAGGAAGGAGGCCCCTATCGCACCTGGATCACCGCACTGCAGGAAGGGCCCTGGGCAGACGTCGACATCGCCGTAAATAGCACCATCGGCTACTTCCTTTCGCTTTTTGACGTCCGCCTCCCGCACGTGGAAGACCTGATAACCGCATCATTGGCACAAGACGCTCCTCAGTCCCTCTATTATCCGAACTGTACGGCAGTGCTCTATTTCATATCACGATACTGCGGCGGCGCGAAAGATGGCATGGAGGGCGTGGGGAGAAAGGTCGCTGCGGCGATCCTGGATTTCCGCGCGCGGCAGGGCGGCGCCCTGACCCCGCTTGAAGACGCCATGACCGCTACCTCGCTCATGCGCTGCGGGGCGCGCAACGCCCTGAACCCCGAGCGCCTGCAGGCGCTCGGGGTTCAGGCCATGCAGGAGCAATGGCAACCTTATGCATTCTGCATGGATCCTTCACGCGGAGGGAACCCGTGCTACGCAGGCGCAGGTGCGCTCACTGCGGCATTCGTCGCAGAAGCCCTCTCGCTTTATATGAAAACGTCCGCGCCGGCAGGGACACCTGCCCGCATGCAACGCCATGAGGAAGGCGAGACATTGCACGTTCACGGAAGGATCATCGCGTCAGCGGTTGCCGATGCGGATCGTGGAAATGCCCCTCTCCACCTGCGCCGTGCCGTCAAAGAACATGTTTTCAAGGTGCACGACCATGAGATCACCACCCTGCCGCACGCCTTCCGCAATGCCATTGGTACATGCGGGAACGCCGTGCCCTTGGCCGCCACGGACGCACTTGCCCTCGGCAATCTCTATGGCTGGATCGCCTATGACCTCTATGACGATATCCTCGACGATGCAGCGGGTCCTTTTGCGCTTCCTGTGGCAAATTTTTTCCTGCGCAAGTTGGCCTCCCTCTACAGTGTTCTTGGCGAAGACCATCCGGATTGCCGCACCCTCTTCCTGGATATCATGAATGCCGTCGACGGCGCCCACCTTTGGGAACAGCGGCATTGCCGGTTCCCCTCCGGTCCCGGCGCGCGCATGCCGGAAAGGGTCCCCGACTTCAAAGACTGCCGCACTCTCGCCGACCGGAGCATAGGCCATGCCATGGGCCCGCTCGCAGTGCTTTTGATGGCCGGCTATGCAAAAGATTCCCCCGCGTTCGCGGCGACCCTGGACCTCTTCCGCCACTATCTCATCGCGCGCCAGCTCCATGACGATGCGCACGACTGGGCTGATGACCTTCTGCATGGACGCATTGCGAGCGCAGGAGCCATGGCCATGCAAGGATTCCGGGAGCGGCACCCCGACAAGGCGCGAAATGACCTTTTGGATACCCTTCCCCGCCTCCGGGAATATTTCTGGGAGGAGACCATCGATGAGGTGGTAGCGCTGATCCGCGGACACCTTGCCGCCGCGCGGGAGGCCCGCGCACGGACGCCGGCGATCGCCGACAAAGATTTTATGGAAAACCGGCTCTGCGCGCTTGAGGCCGGCGCCGCCCGGGCGCTTGCCGAGCGCGACAACGTGCGGCAATTTGCCGCACACTACCAGAGCGGGCGGCCTTTATGATATGATGATCCTGCCATTATCCGTCCATGCTCAAGGAAACCCTGAAAGGCTTCAAGCAATTCATTCTGCGGGGAAGCGTCATCGATCTCGCAGTCGGCGTTATGATCGGCGCCGCATTCAATGCCGTCGTGAACGCGCTCGTAAAGGACCTTATGACGCCGCTCATCGCGGCCATCGCCGCACGGCCGGATTTCTCCCAACTCTCCTTTACGCTGCACGGAAGCAAGTTCCTCTATGGCGACTTCATCAACAATCTCATCTCGTTTTTCATCCTCGCCGTCACCATCTATTTCTTTGTGGTGATCCCCATCAATAAACTGACGGAAAAGATCGCCCCGAAGGGACCCTCGCCAGAAGCAGAAACCAAAGAATGCCCGGAATGCCTGAGTAAGATTCCCGCAAAGGCCCGCCGATGCGCGTACTGCACGGCCATCCTGGTTCAGACGAAGCCCGCAGAGGGATAGCCCCCGTTAGGCGTGCGCATTGAGCGCATGCCGGCTTTCCGCAAGCAGCCAGTGGATAAACCACGCCGAGGCGATGCCGACCGCGGCGCCGCCGAGGATATCCATGGGCCAATGCACCCCCGCATAGACGCGCGCGGCGCCATTCAGCACGGAGAGCGCGAGGAACCACCATCCCCATTTTCGGTTGGCAAACCATACGGTCCCCGCAAGGGCAAAAAAGAAGGCGGCGTGGCCCGACGGGAACGACCAGCCGGCCTCGGCGAAAAGCGGCACAAAATGGTATACGGAAAAGGGCCGCGGATGATGGTAGAAGAACCGGATGACCTCCGTAACGACCCCGCGGGAAAGGATGATCGCGAGCGCGCCCTCGCAAAAAAGATACAGCTTATGGCGCCACCCTTTCTGATAGTAGGCCAGCACCAAAAAAGCCGCCACAAGCAGATAGGGCAGCCATTCGGCAAAGAATATCGCGGCGGCGTTCTCAAAGCCGTTGCGATGCGCCGACATGTAAAAAATCTGGAACAGCTGCTGATTCAATGAGGTCATTGGTCTCTTGTATAGTATATCAAAAACTGCCTGACGCCGCCCGCATCCATGCGGGCTTTTGCGCCAGGCACAGGAAAAGCTGTCCGACTATTTGCGGACGTAGGGCAGGAGGGCCATGAAGCGCGCGCGCTTGATGGCGGTGGAGAGCTTGCGCTGATGCTTTGCGCAGATGTTCGTATGCCGGGGATCCACGATCTTCGCCTGGCTGGAGACGAACCGGCGCAAAAGATCGACCTCCTTATAGTCGATGTTCTTCAGGTTCTGGGAGCAGAAAAAGCACTGTTGGGACATGGATGGATGAAGTGAAATGATAGTGGTAGTTTAGACCTTCCTTACCTGGAGCGAATCCAGCTCGACTGCGGTATCCCTCCCGAAGATCGGCACCAATACCTTGATGCTGCCCTTCTCCTCGTTGATTTCCGCGATCTTGCCGTCATATTCCTTGAACGGACCGTCGGTTATTTTTACCAGATCTCCCACCCGTAAGTCAATGGTCACCCGGCTATCTTCCCTGCCGGTCCGGGCGAGGAGCGCCTCGACCTCCTCCTTGGAAAGCGGCGACGGCGTGGTATTGTCCGGCCCCACAAACCCCGTGACGCGCGGCGTATTGCGCACCACATACCAGGAATCCTCGGTCAGGATCATATCCACCAGCACGTAGCCGGGATAGATCTTTTCCTCGGTGGTCTGGCGGCGGCCCGCCTTCACTTTGGTCGTCTTCTCCTTCGGCACAAGGATGTTGAAGATCTTGTCGCTCATGGCGAGGGATTCCACGCGCTGCCGCAAATAGCGGGCGACGGCCTCTTCGTAGCCGGAATACGTCTGCACCGCATACCATTCGCGGGTGCGCGGCTTGTCAACTTGTCCTTTGGAAGGAGGAACGTGCAGGGCCATGGTAATGCTGAGGGTTAAGATTGAAGGATGATGTTTTTGATAACGAATGAGAACAGGTAATCGAACGCGCCCAAAAAGAGCGCCATCCCCACCGAGATGCCGATAACAATGCTCGTGAGGCGGACCGCCTCCTCGCGCGTCGGCCAATTCACATGACGCAGCTCCTGACGGGCCTCGGAAAAAAACTTCTTCGTGCGGGCAAACATTGTTATGGAGTATAGCACGAAAAAGGGCGGCCCGTCAATCTTCTATACGTCCAGATTCTGCACGGTCGCGGCGTGCGCCTGAATGAAGTTCTTGCGCGGCTCCACGGCGTCGCCCATCAGCGTATCAAAAAGCTTGTCTGCCCTCTCGGCATCCTCCACGGTCACCCGCTTCAGGATGCGGAATTCGGGGTTCATCGTGGTCTCCCAAAGCTGCTCGGCGTTCATTTCGCCAAGGCCTTTGTAGCGCTGGATGTTGGGCTGGCGCTTGCCATCGCCCGAACCCTCTGCCGCACCCTCCGCGGGAGCTTCTTCGCCGCTCAAAGCTGACTCTTCTTCCCCTCCGGCTGCCATGGCGGATTTTTTGCCTTTGGCGGCCTTCGCGGCGGCGGCACCGGTCGCCTTCGTCTTCTGGAGTTCTGCGACCACGCGATCGCGCTCGTCATCCGAGAAGGCGTAGCGGATCTCCCGGCCAAGCTGGATGCGGTACAGCGGCGGCTGGGCAATATATACATAGCCCTGGTCCACTACTGCACGGAAATAGCGGTAAAACAGCGTGAGCAGCAATGTGCGGATATGGGCGCCGTCCACATCGGCATCGGTCATGATGACGATCTTGTGATAGCGCAGCTTCTCTATATTGAACTCCTCGCCGATTGCCGTGCCGATCGCGATGACGAGCGACCGCACTTCGGCATTCGCAAGCATCTTGTCCAGCCGCGCACGCTCCACATTGAGCGGCTTGCCCCGCAAAGGGAGAATCGCCTGGGTGTGGCGGTTGCGGCCCTGCTTTGCGGTGCCTCCTGCCGAGTCGCCCTCCACGATGAAGAGCTCCGAATCTGCCGCGCTCTTGGAGGTGCAGTCTGCAAGCTTGCCCGGAAGCGTAAGCCCTTCAAAAGCGCCTTTGCGAAGCACGGTATCGCGCGCCGCCTTTGCGGCAAGCCGTGCCTTTGCGGTCAGGAGCACCTTATTGATGATCGACTTCGCCTCTTGGGGATGCTTTTCAAGGAACACCTTGAGCGCCTCGCTCACCACCGACTCCGTGGCGGTGCGCGCCTCAGGATTGCCCAGCTTGGCCTTCGTCTGGCCTTCAAACTGCGGGTCTTGAAGCTTCACCGAGATGACTGCGACCAATCCCTCGCGCACATCGTCCGCCGTGAGATTCTCCTCTTTCTCCTTGAGCCAGCCTTCCGCGCGCGCGAAGTTGTTGAGCGTGCGGGTAAGGGCAGAACGGAATCCCGTGAGGTGCATGCCGCCTTCCGGCGTGTTGATGTTGTTTGCAAAGCTCATCTCCACAACGCGTGTGTCATCCACATACAGGAATCCCACTTCGATGTCGAGCTTCTCCGCCTCCTTCTCCACGTAAAAAATGTCTTCGTTGAGGCGGTTCTTTTTTTGCGAAAGATACTTCACATACGAGAGCACGCCGCCCTCAAAATAAAATCCGTAAAAGTACGGCACCGGTTTCCGGCGGTCATAGAAATTGATGCGGACGCCCTTCGTGAGATATGCCTGTTGGCGCAAACGTTCAAGGATCACTTTGTCGTTGAACTCTATCTCGGAAAAGATCGTGGGGTCCGGGGAGAACGTCGTTTTCGTGCCGTGGCTCTTGGACGCGCCGATCTTCTTCACTTTATACTCGGGAACGCCGCGCTTATACTCCTGCACAAAGGACCCGCCGTCGCGGTTGACCTCCACCTTGACCCAGGTGGAAAGCGCGTTCACCACCGATGCGCCCACGCCGTGCAATCCTCCGGAAACCTTATATCCGTCGCCGCCGAACTTGCCGCCGGCATGAAGCACGGTCATGACCGTCTCAAGCGTGGACTTCTTGGTCTGCGGATGGATGTCCACCGGAATGCCGCGGCCGTCATCCTGCACGCTCACCTTCCCGTCCGGCAGAAGCTCCACCGTGACCGTGGTGGCGAACCCTGCCATCACTTCGTCGATGCAGTTATCCACGATTTCCCAGATCAAATGGTGCAACCCGGTGGTTCCCGTGGAACCGATGTACATGCCCGGCCGCTTGCGGACCGGTTCAAGCCCCTCAAGTACGGTGATATCCTTTGCTCCGTAGGAAGCGCTGCCCTTGGTATTGCTGATGCCTTTCTCCTCCTTCTGGGCCGCTTTTTTTTCAGGTTTTTCAGCCATTTTTAGGGGTTTTTGCTTAAAAAATGCCTCAAGGGCGATATGAGCATATTAGCATATTTTTCGCCGAAAAACCAGCCAAAATCCATCGCATTACCGGACGCATTCCGCGCCCATGCATCTACCAGATCCTCACGCGGTCGCCGGGCTCGCGCCACAGCGCATCCCCCTCTTTCACGCCGAATGCTTCATAAAATTCAGGGAGTTCGGAAAGCGGGCCGTTCACGCGGCAGGGCGAAGGCGAATGCGGATCGGTCTGCACCTGGAGCCGGAGCGCCTCATCGCGGATGCTGCCCCGCTCGGTGACCGCATAGCTCGCAAAGAAACGTCCGGCGGGCGAAAGCCCGCCCTCCGGCATATCCCCGGCGCCCGGCGGCAACTCTGCAAGGGCGAGCGCAAGCGCATCATAGGCGATGACCACCCCGCCGAGGTCCGCGATATTTTCGCCGAGCGTGAGCTTGCCGTTCACCTTGAGGCCGGGCAAAACCTCATATGCGTCATAGTGCGCGGCAAGCCGCGAGGTCTGCGCGTCGAAACGCTTCTTGTCATCCTCTGTCCACCAGTTCTGCATGTTGCCCTGGGCATCAAAGAGCGCGCCCTGGTCGTCGAACCCGTGCGTCACTTCATGGCCAATGACCGTACCGATGCCGCCGTAGTTCACGGCAAGATCGGCGTCGGGATCGAAGAACGGCGGCTGGAGGATCGCCGCAGGGAACAGCATTTCATTCATGGAAGGGTTATAGCAGGCGTTCACCGACTGCACGGACATGTACCATTCCGAGCGGTCCACCGGCCTGCCGACCTTCGCGATCTGCCGGTCGAACTCGAACGCATGGGCGGAAAGATAGTTGTCCAAATACGAATCCGGCCCGATCTGCATCCGGTCAATATTCCTCCATTGGTCCGGATAGCCCAGCTTCCGTCCCACGGTCGCAAGTTTGGCAAGCGCCTTCTTTTTTGTCTCGGCGCCCATCCAATCCAGCCGCTCGATCCGCGTGCGGTATGCGGCAAGCAGATGGTCCACCAGCACGTTGATCTTCGCCTTGGCGTCGCCGCTGAAATGCTCCTTCACATAGAGCTCCCCCACTGCTTCATCGAGCATCTTATTCACCACCGAAAGCACGCGGCGCCATCGCGGCTTCATTTCCGTCGCGCCGGCGAACGTGCGCCCATAGAAATCAAACACCTTCTCGTCGAAGGCCTCCCCGAGGAAATTGGCGAGCCCGTTCAGCACGTGCCACTTCAGATAGATTTTGATATCCGCAAGCGGAGATCCGGCAAGGATGCGGTCCGTCTCTTCCATGAACTTCGGCTGGCATACGATGGCATACTCCGGCTGCGGCAGCTGCGCCGCCTCGCGATACCGGTCCCACTGCACATGCGGCGCAAGCGCGGCAAGTTCCGCAGGCGTCATTTTGTGGTACTGCGCCGCGAGGTCGCGGAGCTCCACGCGGGTCATGGATGCCGCCGCGAGGCGGCGCTCCATATCCATCACTTTCTGCATATCCCCTGCGCCGGACGAACGGAGGGCCGGAGCGGCCGCCATCAGGTCCGAACCGTAGGCGAGATATTTCGCGCGGATGGCGGCACTTGCCTCGTCTTCATTGAGATAATAGTCGCGGTCCGGAAGGCCGAGCCCGGATTGCATCACGTAAAGCGCCATGGTTTCGCTGGCCCGGAGATCCTGGTCCACCAGCAAACCCCAGAAGGCATCCACTCCCGCGCGGTGCAAAGTTCCAAGGACCGCAGAAAGGCCGTCATTGTCCTCTATGGCGTCTATGGCGTCCATCAATCCTTTGAGCGGCGCATCCCCGAGCGAAGCGAGGCGCTCGTGATCCATGCCGGTGCGGTAAAAATCCCTCACTTTCCTCGCATTGGGCGAAAGCGCATCGTCATGCGCGCTTTCAAGACCGCCAAGGATCTTCTTCAGTTGGTGCTCCACCTCCACCCGCAACACATAAAACGCGCCCCACCGCGACTCTTCGGGCGGAATGGGATTTGCCTTGATCCAGGCATGGTTCACATAATGGAAAAAATCGTCGGCGGGACGGATGGCATGATCAAAGTCCTCCGGGTCGATGGTATAGCGTGATGGCATGCGGTTATGGTACCTCACGCGGCGCAAAAGCGCGAGCCTTGCCGCCCCCGAGGCGTCTCTCTTATAATATGCCCATAGCGCAATGAAACAGACCCGCCTGCTTATGGGAATGCCGGTCACGGTGGAGATTGTGGATCGCGGTGCGGACGACGCGATCTTCGATGAAGTGTACGCGTATTTCACGCACATCGACGAGACGTTCAGCCCCTATAAAACGACCAGCGAACTTACGGCGATCAACCGCGACAAAACGCCCCGCGAATCATGGAGCGAAGAGATGGCCATGGTATTCCTGCTCGCCGAAGAGACAAAGCAGGCCACGGGCGGCTATTTTGATATCACGAAACCGGACGGCAATTATGATCCTTCGGGGCTCGTGAAAGGATGGGCCATCTGGAACGCCGCAAAGCTGATCGAGAAGCGCGGTTTCAGGAATTTCTACGTGGACGCGGGAGGCGACATCCAGGCACAGGGGCAGAATGCCGAGGGAGAAAAATGGTCGGTTGGCATCAGAAGCCCGTGGAACGCGGACGAAACGGTGAAGACGATCTATGTGACCAATGAAGGCGTGGCGACCTCCGGCACTTACATCCGCGGGGAACATATCTACAACCCCAAAGCCGGCGGGGCGGCGGCGAACGAGATTGTAAGCCTTACCGTAATCGGCCCCAACATCTACGAGGCGGACCGGTTCGCCACCGGCGCCTTCGCCATGGGCCGGGACGCCATCCGTTTCATCGCCTCGCTTCAGGGTTTTGAAGGCTATATGATCGACAAAGACAGGGTCGCCACCATGACGGAAGGATTTGCCCGCTATACCGAGCTATGAACAAACCGCAATGCGCCGACTGCGGAGAATATCCCGTGAACCATCGCGCCGAATGGTTTTCGGCGCTCGTCGATTCCTCGTTGGAACCGCTGTTCACCTTCCTCGACACAATATCGCACCGAATCTGGCTTTTTTGCGGCCAGCCTTCTTTTGATTGGGCCGCGCTTCCCCTGATTCACACGCTGGCCTTCCTACACCTCGGCACGATCGAGACCGCCATGGATGAGCGCATGAGCACCCGGGCCAAGCTCGTATGGCGCGCGGCGGAAACCCGCCATATCGCCCTCCGGCAATTTCTCGCCCTTGGCCGTTTTGACGGGTTCAGCGTCTTCATTGCCCGCGCACAGGATGGCCGTATGCGGGCTTTCGAAGGCATCCCCCGCCCCGAGCGCGGCATGCCGGCATCGCTCGCCTGGGTGGATGACAAAGCCATCCTGAAAAAAAGATTTCTTGCCGCAGGGATCCCCGTGGCGCAGGGCCGCGGATGCCTCACCTTCCACCAGGCGGCCGATACCTTCCGTAAAGTGGGCGCACCGGTCATCACCAAGCCCAACCTTGGGTCGCGTGGGCGGCATTCCACGGTGCACCTTACCAACCTCGATGAGCTCAAAAAAGGGTTTCGGAGCGCGCAGCAGCTTTCGCCATGGGTCGTAGTGGAACAGGAACTCCAAGGCGAGCTCTTCCGCGTGCTCCTTATTGCCAAAAAGGTGGTGAATGTCCTCCGCCGGGAGCCGGCGCATGTGGTGGGCGACGGCGTTTCCACCGTTCACGACCTTGCCCTCCGCGAGAACCAGAACCCTCGCCGGCAGGGACCGACGTTCCATCTCCTGCCGACGGATGGCGACGAGGCCCGCGAGGAGCTTGCGCGGCAGGGCTATGCGTGGGACCGCATCCCTCCCAAAGGCGTCATGGTGACGCTTTCGCAGCGCATCTCGCGGTTCCTTGGCGGATCCACCACGGATTTCACCGGACGCGCCCATCCGGACAACCTGGCGCTCTTCGAACGCATTGCCGAAACCCTCGATGACTCGCTGGTGGGCATCGATTTTATCATTGGCGACATGGCGCGCCCGTGGCACGAGCAAAAACTCTGCGGCGTCGTGGAATGCAACAGCCTCCCGAACATCCAGCTGCACAGCGACGTGCTCTATGGCCCGAGTTTCGACGTGGCCGGCATGTTGCTCGATCTCGCCTTCCCTCCGCAAGCGGCAGAACAAGACGGAACGCGATAGCGGCTACAGCACCGGTTCCCGGCCGTCGCGCGCAAAGAAATAGCCTTCAAGGGAATACCGGTCATAGCCGTAAAAGAAGAACGCGATCGGGATGCCGATAAGGATGAGGTGCGGCCACACGACCTCGCCGAAAAAGACGAGTGAAAGCGTGAGCCAGAATAAGAAGAACAGGGAGACAAAGCGGATCTCAATGCCCAAGATGAAGAAGAGCCCGATGGAGATCTCCACGATCGCGGCGCCGAGCACCAGGAAGTGCGGCGTAAAGTGGAGATAATTCGTCAGATGATACTGGTTCACGGTATCAAGGGCAAGATTGGCATACAGGATCTTCGCATAGAACGAGGCGTAAATGAGCGCGGTGCCGAAAAGCACCCGGAGGATCGCGAAACTGCGCGACACTTTTTCCTTTGCGGCATGCACGCCGGCACCGAGCATGAGCAGCACCACTATCTCTCCCAGATAGTTTGCATAGGTCAGCATGTACCAGCCATGGAACCAAACCGTGACTGCGAACATGGCAAGGGCAACGAGCGCCGCGGGACGCACCCATTTGTCGATGATGATAAGGACGCCGATCACCACAAGCACCGCCGTCGCAAGCGGGGCCCATGCCCCATAGATCCCTGCGAGCGGGAGCTCCGGGCCATAGGAAGCCTGGTAGTATGCCGCAGCGAGGAAGCTCACGCCCATCGTGACGCGGCTGATCACGGGACCCCAAGGTTTTGTCTTCGCAAAGAACGGGCTTGCGCGGCGCGTGAGGGCCGGAATGATGGAGATGAAAAATACCGCAAGCACGACCACCGCGCCGAACACCGCCCATTGGATGAACTCGGCGAGATGCTCGCGGATCACCGACATGATCGGTACGGAAGGCGTATGGATGGCTATTTGGATCTCCTGAGGCGAAAGCACATAGACCTCATGCGCGAACGCCGCGCCCGGGATGGAGAGGCAGAGCGCCGCCATCATTCCCGCCAACGCAAGCCATCCCCACAGTTTTCTCTTATGCATAGGTAGACTCAGTATACCAAATTTCTCCGGGGAACAGAGAGATTATTTTCATTGGCGGCAGGAAGGCCGCCCTGCCGCTACCACGCCTTACTTCTCGGCGTTATAGAGCTGCTGGATTTCAGCCGCGGAAAGAACGCGATTATAGAGGCGGACGTCATCCAAAATCCCAGTCGTATACGCATAGGAGCTGGCACCAGCTCTCCCAATAGTTTCAGCCCCAGGAATAAAACTTATATTAAAGGAACACGACCCCGCGGGAAGACCATTGATGTAATAGGTGACTAATTTGGCAGTGTTGTCAAAGGTCACCGCGGCAAATGACCAGGTATTGGTGGTGATAGTACCGCTCGATGAACATGCATCCACAATAGAGACTTTGGTAAGTTTCAATTGTGCCGTACTGCCGCTTCCCTGGTATCCCAATGCAAAATCGCCAGCACCGCCGCCATACACAAAATTCCATAAGGGATTAAGGGCAGTGGGATTAACCCAAAGTGCCAAGGTAATACTGGACGAAGCAGCCAACGGTGACCCAACGCTTATATAATCGGTGCTGCTGGTATTGAACGTTCCTCCCCATTGCCAAACCTTTCCCGGAGAATAATATCCGGAAGTGCCAAAGGGCGTCCCATACCACGTCCCCGTGTTCCCGTTCCCGCTCCAGTCCACCGCGGTGCTTCCGGATCCCTCATTGAGCGGCCAATAGCCCACGAGGCCTCTCCCGAGGTCAGGCAGGGTGGTGGCGCCGGGCCCCATCTCCAAGAGGGTGGGATCGGAGCCTCCTGAGGCCTCTTTCGCATACTTCTGGGATTCCATGAAGGCGGAGACCTCATAGCTTGTCCCGTTCGTCTGA
>DAIDLF010000015.1 GCA_027449645.1 Candidatus Parcubacteria bacterium
TATCGTTCCCAAATCCAAAAAGCATATTGTGCCGGCGGCATTGGAAGCCGAGCCTGAAGAGCCCAAGAGCCGCGTAGAGGAATATGAAGAGGCGGATGAACGCGAAGACGAGGATGAGGATGATAATGACGAAGAAGAGGAGACTTTCAAAAAAGAGGAGATCCGGGAAGAGGCCCGCGAGGCGAAGTCCCCGTTCTTTTCGCGCATTGCGCACCGGCGAGACGATGATGACGGTGACGACCGGAACGATGGCCATGAGGACGACGATGACGAGGATAACGGCCCTCGGCCCGGAAAT
This sequence comes from Candidatus Parcubacteria bacterium, assembly GCA_027449645.1. Lineage (GTDB taxonomy): Bacteria > Patescibacteriota > Minisyncoccia > UBA6257 > 2-01-FULL-56-20 > JAKAGE01. Next base: position 299 of record DAIDLF010000015.1, read on the forward strand.
CGCGGCAAAATGATCACCTGGACGCTGGTCGCGGTCATCGTGCTCGTGTGCGGGGCCTATGCCGCAAACACGTTCTTCAACCACGCGACGATCACCATCAATTTCAAAAAGACCCCGTGGAGCGACCAGCTAAACCTGACTGCGGACAAATCGGCCTCGTCGGACAATCTCGCAAACAACGTCATTGCGGCGCAGGTGTTCACCTCCAGCAAGAACCTTACCGAGACCTTCCATGGATCTTCGGTGCAGCAGGTATCCCAGAAGGCGCAGGGGACCATTACCATCTATAACGATTATGGTACGGGGTCCCAGGAGCTTGTCGCCACGACGCGGTTCCTCACCCCCGACGGGAAGATCTTCCGCCTTACCAAGGGCGTGGTGGTGCCGGGGGCGACCAAGGATGCCAATGGCACGCTCCAGCCCTCCTCTATTACGGCGCCGATCATTGCGGACCAGGCAGGCCCCGATTACAACATCGGTCCGGTAGCCAAGCTGACCATCCCGGGATTCGCCAAAGATGCCGCCCGCGAAGCAGGCTTCTATGGCACCATCACCGCCCCCACCACGGGAGGCTTCATCGGCCAGCGGGCGACGCCGACTGCCGCGGACATCACGGCGGCGAAGGCTTCCACGACGGCGATCCTGCAGGATTCGCTCCAGGGCGGCTTCTCGGGAAGCTATCCGAACAACTTCAAGATCCTTGACGGCGCGACGCAGATCCAGATCACCACGCTTACGGTAAATACTTCCACCGATGCGAATGGCGACTTCACGGTGTTTGGCGTGGCGACGCTGGATGCGATCGGCTTTGACGAGACCGCGCTCAAGAACGATCTTTTGGCCCAGGCCCAGTCGGTGGAGACGAGTTCGATATTCGCCGATATCAGCCTGAATTACGGCAATGTGGCCGCCGACTTCACCAATGGCACGGTGTCCTTCTCGCTGTCGGCCCAGGGCGACCTGGAACCCCAGCTTTCCGTGGCCACCCTCCAGGGGAGCGTGCTTGGAAAGAGCGTGGCGGACGCGCGGAATGCCATTGAACAGCTGCCCCAGCTTGCAAGCGCCGAGATCTCCGTATGGCCCTCCTGGCTGTCCACGATCCCTTCCGACCCGGAGAAGGTCCACATCACCATCAACTAGTTGACAAGCCGGTCCCTCCTCCGCTATAATCTCCTCATCGGTTTTATGACTGTTTTACCTTATCGAACCCCCGACTCCGTTATGAACGCCTTCGTTTTGTGATAATGGAACCGGGAAAGGCGATTGAGGGCAAGGTTATGGAAGCCCTTCCAGGCTTGACGTTCCGCGTCCAGGTGAACGGACGGACGGATCTTGTCTTAGCCCATCTTGCCGGTAAAATGAAGATCCATAATATCCGTGTTCTGCCCGGCGACCGCGTGCTCATGGAGATGAGCCCCGATGGCGCGCGCGGGCGTATTGTGCGGAGACTTTAAACGCGACCCCCTATCTATCACCATGAAAGTACGCAGCTCAATCAAGAAGATTTGCGCCACCTGCCAGATCGTCAAACGGAACGGCAAGCTTTTTGTGCGCTGCAAAAATCCGAAACATAAACAGCGTCAAGGCTAAATCACCATGCGTATCTTCGGCGTCAACATCCCGGACAATAAGAGAATTGAGATCGCGCTTACCTATATTTACGGCGTGGGTCCGGTGGTGAGCCACCGTGCGCTCGCGGCGGCCAAAGTGGAGGTCAGCAAGAGGGCTAAGGACCTTTCCGCCGACGAGGTGCTCCGCATCCAGAACTTCATCGAAAAGAACTATCCGGTGGAAGGCGAGCTGCGCCAGCTCGTGCGCGGGAACATCACCCGCCTCAAGGAATTGCAGACCTACCGCGGCGCCCGCCATTCGCGGCGGCTCCCGGTCCGCGGCCAGCGCACCCGCACGAATTCCCGCACGGTCCGCGGCAACGTCCGCAAGACTGCCGGATCCGGCAAGAGAAAAGTTGACCTTAAGTAACGTATACGCAATAATCCAATCCCATGGGAAAGAAAAAAGTCACAACCCAGTCAGGCGAATCGTCCCTTAAGGAAGGCGCCGCCGTGGATGCCGCGGTCGCGAAGTCCGCGAGCGCGAAGAAATCCCGCCGCGTCCAGGACGGCAAGGTGTTCATCAACGCCACCTATAACAACACCGTGGTGACCGTCACTGATGCGAAGGGGAATGTCTTGGCATGGGCCTCCGCCGGTTCGCTCGGATTCGCGGGCCCCAAGAAGGCTACGCCGTTCGCCGCGTCCAAGGTGATTTCGGCGATCACGGAGAAGGTGCAGAACACGGGTCCCAAGGATATCGCCGTGGTGGTGAAGGGCATCGGTTCCGGCCGCGACTCGGCCATCCGCTCGCTCATCAATAACGGTTTCAATGTGACTTCCATCAAAGACGCCACGCCGGTGCCGCACAACGGCCCCCGTCCGGTAAAGGTACGCCGCGTCTAAATCCCATTTATTACGCCTTACGAAAACCATGGTAAAAGGACCTAAAGAAAGGAAAGAGCGGGCACTCGGGGTACGTCTCGGCCTCAAAGGGGACCGGGCGCTTTCGCCCAAGTCTTCGCCGGTGCGCAAGCCGTATCGCCCGGGCGTGCACGGCCCGAACGGCCGCACCAAAGCCCTCTCCGAGTTCGGCCTCCAGCTCCGCGAGAAGAGCAAATTCAAGATCACATATGGCCTGAACGAGGACAACCTCAAAAAGATTTTCACCCGTGCACAGGCAGCCAAAGGTGCATTGAGCGCCAAGATGCTTGAGCTCATCGAGCGCCGCCTGGACAACGCGGTGTTCCAGCTTGGCTGGACCCCGTCCCGCGCAGGCGCCCGCCAGCTCGTGATCCACGGCCATATTTTTGTCAATAAAAAGAAGGTGAAATCCCCGGGTTATGAGCTCCGCGTGGGCGACATCATCTCCGTAAACCCCACCTCCTCCAAGCGCGCGGCATTCTCCGGCAGGAAGGAATTTTTGCAGCAGTACGATGCGCCGACGTGGCTGCGCATGGACCCTGAAAAGATGGAGGGCGAAGTGCTTTCCATCCCGAGCGACCTCAACCCGCCTTTCGAGATCAACCTTCTGGTCGACTCCTTCAGCAAATAAACTATCAATAAAAAATTCCATGGAATTCGTACATGTGAGCTCAAGCGTCGCCATCAAGACCATCTCCGAGGATGCCAAGGAGGGAGTGTTCGAGATAGAAGGGCTCTACGCCGGCTACGGCCTGACGATCGGCACGGCGCTCCGCCGCGCGCTGCTTTCTTCCTTGCCGGGCGCCGCGGTTACCGAGATCAAGATCAAGGGCGTGCCGCACGAATTTTCCACATTGCCCGGCCTCAAGGAGGACATCGTGGAGCTCGCGCTCAATTTCAAGAAACTCTATTTCCGCTGCCACGTGGACGAGCCGCAGGTGCTTTCGCTCAAAATGAAGGGCGAGGGCGAGGTCACGGCGGGCGACATCGAATTGAATTCCAACGTTGAGCTTTTGAATCCCGATGAGGTGCTCGGCCATCTGACGGCCAAGGATGCGGAGATCGATATGGAGGTGCGCGTGGAGCGCGGGTTGGGCTATGTGCCGTCCGAGGCCCGCAAATCGGAAGGGCGCCTGCCGATCGGGACGATCGCGGTGGATGCCATCTTTACTCCGGTCATCAAGGTGAATTACACCGTGGAAGACATGCGTGTCGGAGACCGCACGGATTATAATCGCCTGCGCCTGGAAGTCACGACGAACGGCACCATCAGCCCCTCGTCGGCGCTTCATAAGGCCGCGAAGATCCTCCAGGACCACTTTGAGAAGGTGGGCGTGGTGGAAGTGCAGGAATTCGATGCTCCCAAGGAAGAGGGCGGTAAAAAGAAAGCTTCCGCAAAGAAGAAATAAGCGAACGTTCTTACGACCACGGCAATGAAGCACGGCAAAAAACAAGCAACCAAATTCAGCAGGCTCCGCGGCGACAGGATTTCCTTCGTGCGCAACCTTTGCAATGATCTGATCCGCGCGGGCGCGATCGAGACCACCGAAGTGCGCGCAAAGGCGATCCGTCCGAAAGTGGAGCGTCTGGTGACCCATGCGAAAAAGGGGACTGTCGCCTCGCGGCGCGAAGTGCTGTCGCGCGTGCAGAATGCCCGCATCACCAAGAAGCTTTTCGATGATTACGCCAAGCGCTATGCCGAACGGAACGGCGGCTATCTCCGCATTACGAAACTGGCGAAAGCCCGCAAGCGCGACGCCTCGCCCATGGCCCGTATTGAATTTGTTTAAGATTTCCTGTACACTATCCCTGAATTACTGACCCACCATGGATTATCACATTGACGCAAAAAACAAGGTGCTTGGCCGCGTGGCAGGCGATATCGCGCTCATCTTGCAGGGCAAGAAATCGGCGGCGTATCAGCGCAACCGCGTAAGCGACGACAAGGTCTACGTGAAGAACGCGGAGGGTATCCGCGTGACCGGCAACAGCAAGATGACTCAAAAGGTGTATTACCAGCACACCGGCTATGTGGGCCACCTCAAGGAAAAGACCCTCAAACAGAAGATGGAGCAGGATCCGCGTTGGGTACTGCGCCATGCGGTTCTCAAGATGCTTCCGCGGAATTTCCTTGCGCAGAAACGCATCAAGAACTTGGTCTTCGTCGAAAAAGCCACCACATCCGCCGAGTAGCAACCCTTATTCATCATCATGGCAACCCCTGCAACCACCCATCACGCCGCCCACGCCGCTCCTGCCGCGAAGAAGTCTTCGCGCTACACGGAGGCCGTCGGCCGCCGCAAGACCGCGATCGCGCGGGTGCGCATCAGTGCCGGCAATGGCAAGATGACCGTGAATGGCAAAGACCCCAAGGCCTACTTCACGCTTTCGCGCCTCGTGGCTGCGGCGAAGGCTCCGGTGGACCAGCTCAAGCTCGACGAGTACGACATTTCCGTGAAGGTTGCCGGCGGCGGCATCCATGCCCAGGCAGAAGCGGTGCGCCTTGGCCTTGCCCGCGCGATCGTTGCCAAGTCTCCCGATTGGAAGCCCCAGCTCCGCACGATGGGCTATATGACCCGCGATTCCCGCATGGTGGAGCGCAAGAAGTACGGCAAGCGCAAAGCGCGCCGCAGTCCGCAGTGGGCGAAGCGCTAGAGCCCATTTGCACATCATTCTTTTGGGTACAACGTCCCCGCCTGCTGGCGGGGCGTTTCGTTCTCGGCCGCCTTCGCGGCCTCCGAAAGCCCCAAAAAAGGTAAACGCCTCGTGCGATGGTGCGGGCCATTTCGCTAGACATTTTCCCGTTCCTGCGCTATAGCTTAAAGCGGTTCTTTTGGAACCTATCTCAATCACGGAGGATACCGTTTATGCCTGAAGCATGGCAGGTAAGGGAGTTTCAACAGCAGGAGTTCCTTAACCAGATCCAGAGGGATTCCTATGAAGCAGTGGGGGATGGCGACCGCGATGCCTTTTTCCTTCTGCTCTCCATGGAGCTCGCGGGACAGCTGGTTGCCCGGCGGATCATCGCACGGGGCGGAGCTGCCCCTTCGCATCTCGCGCTTACCACGGGGGATCAACTGGTCCAGAGCTACGCAGGGCGTTTTCTGCGTGCCATTGAGGAGTTCTCCCGCACACCGGAGGAGGCGGCGCAGCTGCTCGGGCGGTTTCTCGCCAAATGCGTCAATTCGGGTCTTTCGGAGATCGGGGCGCAGTACCTGCATCAGCGGGTCCATGCGCAGCACCGTCTCTATGACGGCCATCGCGGCACGGATGAGGTGCCGTTTCTCGCGGAGGTTGGATAATCATCGCCAAAGGGCGCGCAGGAGATCAGCAATGATCGTGAATACTGCGCGCCCTTTTTCTATGGATGAGGAAGGGTTACCTTTTTGGCGCCGCGGCGTAGTACAAAGAAAGGCCATCTCGGGCCAAAAAATAACCAATATACGGCACTTATGCATATAGATCAGCATATAAAAACCATTATCGGCAGCGCCCTTGCGCTTGCGGCGCTCCTCGGCGGATACGCCGCGGTAAGCTATGCCATGTCGTATGGGAAATCCATCCAGCCGTCCTCCTTCCGGAGCTTCACGGTCTCGGCGCAGGGCAAGGCGACCGCCGTTCCCGATATCGCAGAATTCAGTTTCCAGGTGGTCACCCAAGGGGGCACCGACGTCGCATCTCTCCAGGCGAAGAACACTAATAACGTGAACAAAGCCATTGCGTTCGTGAAGTCGGAGGGCGTCGCGGACAGCGATATCGCCACGCAGTACTATAATATCGATCCGCGGTATCAGACGTATGATTGCCGCACTTCGCCGGTTTCGGCATCGGTTTCCTCGGTTCCTTCGGTTGCATCGGCTGCCGCCGCCTGTCCGCCTCCGGACATCGTGGGTTACACCGTGACGCAGTCCGTGGATGTGAAGGTCCGCGACTTCAGCAAGATCGGCCCCATCATGAACGGCATCGTGGCGAACGGCGCGAACCAGGTCGGTGCGCTCTCGTTCACCATCGATGATCCCACCAAGGTCCAGGATGCGGCCCGCGCCGATGCCATCGCCAAGGCCAAGGAACAGGCTGATGCGATCGCCCAGGCAGGAGGGTTCAAGATCGGACGCCTGCTTTCCGTCCAGCAAGGATCGGGAGTGTATGCGCCCATGGCCTATGATGCGGCGGGCATCGGGATGAAGGCGGCGCTTTCCTCGGCTGCGCCGTCGCCGGTCATCCAGCCCGGCTCGCAGGAAGTGGATGCGACGGTCTCCCTGCAGTATGAGATCGAGTAGCATGCCGGTCCAGGCCGCATGGAGGGTCTCGCGGGGACGTGGTATCGTATAAAGGCATAGAGGCATGAATGACGCAGAAATCATCGCACAGGTGCAGGCGGGCGACACTGACCGGTTTGGTGTGCTTTACGACGCCTATTTCCCCCGCATATATGCCTATCTCTTCTACCGGACGCATGATCGGGCGGTTGCGGAAGATCTTGTGAGCGCGACGTTCTTCAAAGCCATCGAAGGCATTCATACGTTCACTCCGCGCAAAGGGACGTTTTCCGCATGGCTCTACCGGATCGCGCGCAATACGCTCTATGACCACAGCCGCCGACGGGCAAACGCCAAGAATCTTCCGCTCGAGGATGCGGAGCGCACTCCGGGAAACGGGGATGTGGAAAAGGAGGTTGCGGACCGCGACCTGCTCCGCAAGGTGAGCGCCGTGCTCGGCACGCTTTCTCCGGTTCAGCGCGAAGTGGTCGTTTTGCGGGCGTGGGACGGACTTTCCTACAAGGAGATTGCGGAGATACTTGATAAAAGCGAGGCGAGCTGCAAGGTCGCGTTTTCGCGGGCCGCGGGGAATTTCAGAGCTACATTGCAATGACCGAACGTCACCAGGAAGAATCTATGGAAGCCATCATGGCACGCACGAAGCCCGGTGCGGAATTCGATCCCGCTTTTGCAGACCGCCTCCGGGGCCGACTGCTTTCCGCGCTTGATGAAGGGGCAAAAAGGAAGGCGCCGTCAGGACTCCATCGGCCTGCGTGGTTTTCTTTCCCTCGCGCGGCCCTTGCGGGATTGGCGGTCCTCGTGATCGCTTTGGGAACGATTGCCGTGACGGGGCTCGTCCGGCATGAAGGCGCTGCTCCCGAAGGGCAGAGCGGCCCAGTGGCGCTTCTCGGCAGTGCGAATATCGTGAGGGTGGGGGATCGGGCGTTCGGCACGTTCGCGGCTCCCGGCGCCGCCTCTGATGCGGCCTCCGGCGGCGCGGTATCGGCAGCGCCGGAAGCATCGGCGGCGCCTGCCATGGCTCCCAAAATGATGAGCGTTGCCGCAATGCCTCCCTCGGCAGCGCCTTCCGCCGAGCCGACCTATCGCTATGGGGGAAGCGCTTTCGTCCAGGGCCATGCCTCGCTTGATGTGTTGAAGGTGCTGCCCGAAGCCATCCCTGCCGATGCCGCGGCAAAGGCGCTCGCACAGACGGGATTCGGCGATGCCTCCATGACTGAAGCGACGCTTTCAGAGCGTCAGCCTTTTGGCTATACTATCCAGCTTGATCTCCAGGGCGGGAGCATTTCCATCAGCGAAAATAGCGATGAGTGGCCTCAGGCAGAATCCGGGCCTTCCCCCATGGCAACCAGCACGGCCATCAATATTGCGAACCGATTCCTGGGCGATCACGGCATTGCGATGGGGCGCTATGGCGCTCCGGAGGTCAGGAGCGATACCAGTATCGCCGCCCCTGTTGCCGAGATGCCCATGATTCCCTACCATCCCGACACCATAGCAGTCCTTTATCCGCTCATCGTGAATGGCATGGAGGTGTATTCCGAGGGAGGCACCCAGATTGGCGTGACGGTCACGGTCAGTGCGCACTACGGCAGGGTAACGAGCGTCTATGGCCTGAATGCAGAGACCTATGAGGCGTCGGCGTATGGCGCCATCACGAGCACGAGCACCATTCTTTCGCTCGCAGAGCATGCCTCCGTGCGCCCGATCATCTATAACGGCCTGCGGTCCGCGGCTGTGGATACCGCAACAGATGCTTCGTCGTCCATTGCCGGAATCCTTGGCACTCCGGTACTCGCCTATGCGCAGATCTTCAAAACGGCCCCCGATGGCACGGCGGAACAATTCCTGGTCCCCGCATATGCATTCCCCGTATCCGGAGGAGTGTCGGGCAGGAATATCATGGTCCCGCTGATCAGCGATTTTCCGACATCCTCTTAAGTACGGCAGACCGCTCCCGCAGCCCTTGCCTTTTTGTGGCGATTCCACTATAAAGGAGCCAGCGTAAGCGGATCAAAATAAGAAAGCGAGGTGAGTGCGGTGGCGGAATTCGTTCCGGTAACCTTCAAGAAGTTTTTGGAACTTGAGGCGGGCATGAAATCCATGGGATTCGTGGAGATCTACCCCCGAGAGATGGCAGTGATCATCAAGGCCTACGGCCTTCAACCTCCTCCGCGCGAGACGCGCTGCGGGGAGATCGGCTACCGGTGTTCGTTCCACGGGTATATTGTAAAGGTGTGGACGAGCTGCATGCGAGACGTCGTCGAGCAATGCCGCCGCTCCGCTCCGGGTACGGCAGACCAGATCGTGGTGAGCCGTCCTGCCGAAGAAGACTGCGGCTGGGTGCTCATTGCGGATTTCCGGGGTGCGGCACAGTATTTTGCCCGACCTGCGTTCCGTACCAGGAACTTCGTGAAGACGCTTCTGCGGCGCGCATGGATCACCCAAAGGAGGATCAAGGATCGCCCCCTGTGTCCGGCATGCGGGAAATTCATGGAGATCTGTACCAGAAAATCCGGTGCCACTTTCTGGGGGTGTTATCGGAGGACGTTGCATCCTGACGGATTCGCAACCCGGGAAGACTGGGATTGCGGGCTTCCTCCCAAGGCGCTCGCGATCGCCAAGGCGTGGAGGCGGGAGTTTTCCCGTTATCTTCGCGAGGCGCGGAAAAAGGGGAGAAATCCGCGCCGTGCGAGCGAAGTCCGCAACGCATGGAAGGCCACCCGCGATCCGCATTGACGGTTTTTACTATCTGATTTTTCTGCGGGGCAGCAATGCCTCGCAGAGTTTTTTATCGCCCCACGGGGCGTTTATGGTAGAATGAAGACTACTGTTATCCGTTGCTTATGGACCCACAACAGCTTGCCCATCTTCTCATCGTATATCGCTATTGGATCCTCGTTCCGCTCGCCATCGTAGAGGGTCCCATCGTGGCGTTCGTGGCCGGTACGCTCTCATCCATCGGGTATTTCAACCTGTACGGCCTTCTGGCATTCTTCTTTGCGCGCGACATGATCATGGATGCGGCGTGGTATTATGCCGGCCATTTCGGATGGAAGACCGCGTTCGCGCGCCGCATGCTCGCAAAGATGGATATCCAGGAATCGCACATCAAGGAGATCCACGACCTTTGGGACAAATACCCGGCCCGGACGATGTTCGTAGGGAAATTGTCCTATGGGGTCGCCGCGGCGTTCGTGGCGGTCGCGGGCGTGGTCAAGATGTCGCTCGTAAAGTTCTTTTCCTACGGCGCGATCGTGGCAGTGGTGGAGTATTTCAGCCTCGTGCTTCTTGGCTACTTCTTCGGCAATGCCTTCGGCGGGTCCCTTGCCAACATTGTGGACAACATCCAGTATGCCGTCGCCGGTTCTTTGGGCATCCTTTCCACGTTCTATATTGTGCGCTGGTACATCCGAAAACGGTTCGCTAAGGAGGAAATAGGGGAATAATATGCCGTCCATGCCGCACGAAATGACGCCTCGCCCGGGATTTCCTCCCAACGCCCGCCTGGCATTCAAAGGGGTCATTTTTGAGATATGGCAGTGGGACCAGAAGATGTTTGATGGCACCACTCAGGTGTTTGAGCGGGCATGGCGTTGCCCGAGCGTGGAGATCATTGCCACGGTAGGAGACAAGATCGTGATCGAACGCCAGGATCAGCCCGACCGCAAAGGGATCGTGGGTCTTCCGGGAGGGATGGCCGATCATGGCGACGATCCGCTTGTGGAGGCCAAGCGGGAGCTTCTTGAGGAGACGGGATATGCATCCGATACCTGGACCTTGTTCTGGTCTCAGCGGCAAAAAGGGAGAGTGGTGCGTGAGCAGTATTGCTTTATCGCCCGCGATTGCCGGAAAGTGCAGGATCCTGATCTGGATGCCGGGGAGCAGATCACGACATCCCTTGCGACCCTGGATGAGTTTTTGGCGCTTGCGGAGGATCCGCATTTCCGGACTTATGCGGAATTCTTGATCACCCTTGTCAAAGCGCGCCTGGATCCCCGCGAGCGTGCCGCGCTTGCGAAGGCAATATTTCCCGACCAGAAGGGCGAGGGCGTGGTATAATGAGATAAAGGTCGCGACATGGTCGGGATCGGTCGGCAGTCGGTATTACGTTAACCCTTACTACTATCTTTATGTTCTACGGAAATTATGGCTATAACGGAGGTCTTGGCATGGGGGAGTTCTGGATGCACGAGTTCATGCCGTGGATCGCATTGCTCATCGTGTGGAGCATTTTTTGGAAAGGTCTTGCGCTTTGGCATTCGGGGCGGCGCGGCGAGCCGTGGTGGTTCGTCATTATGCTGGTGGTGAACACCCTCGGCATCCTGGAGATCATCTACCTCTTTGCAATCGCAAGGTTGAAGCTCTCCCAGCTGTTCAGCAAGTAGTGCTGTGCGCGGCGAAAGGGGCTTTGCGGGTTATCCCGCCGCCCGAAGGGCATTTAGAATGACGCTCACGTCGATGCCTTCCTGAAGGATGGCGCCGGTGACCGGGGGAATGAAGCCGAAGGCTGCAAAGCCCATGCCGACCACCGAGAGGCCGATGCCCCACAAAATGCTTTCGCGGGCAATGCGGGTCGCACGGTTCGCGATGGCGAGGAGCGAGGCCACCCGCTCGATGTTGCGGCTGAGGATCGCGATGGAGGCCGCTTCAATGGAGGCGCTGTTCTCCGAGCCGGAAAAAACGACGCCGACGTCCGCAAGTGCGAGCGCCGGCGCGTCGTTTAGGCCGTCGCCCACCATCATCACTTTGCCGCCCTGGGCCTGGGCGGTTTTTACGATGGAGAACTTGTCTTCCGGGAGGCATCGCGCATGTATGGTGACGCCAAGGTGTCCGAAGAGCCGTTCGGCATTCTCCTCGGTGTCGCCCGTGAGGATCGCGACGGCATAGCGCTGTTTGAGCCCTGCGAGGAGCTCCGCGGTGCCGCTCTTGATCTCATCCTCGAAGAACAGCCGTCCGGCAAGGCGGTCGTCGGAAAAAACGTCGATCACAATGCCGTCTTTTCCGGCGCCGTCGGATGCCGATTTCTGCAGGCGGATCGCCGCGCCGTCGACCGTGCCCATGATGCCTTCGCCGATCTTTTCCTCCACGCCGATCGCTTCCCGGCGGAGGAGGTTCCGTTCTTTGGCCGCCTGCACGACTGCCTTGGCGAGGGGATGGAGCGAATGCAGCTCGACCGCCGCCGCCGCGGCAAGAAGGGCATTCTCGTTCTGCCCGCGGACGGGCTCCGTGCGCACGAGGCGGGGGATGCCGAGGGTAAGCGTGCCGGTCTTATCGAAGAAAATGGTGGTGATCTGCGAAAGGGTCTCGAGTGCCGCGGGCTTTTTTATGATGATGTTCTGCTTGGAGGCCTTGTTGAGTCCGCCGAGGAAGCTCACGGGCGCGGCGATGAGCAGGGGGCATGGCGTGGCGATCACGAGCACGGCGAGCAGGTTGGTCCAGTTTCCGGAGGAGATGAGCCAGGCGCCCCCGGCCATGGCGAGCGTGATGGCCGTGAATCCGTAATTGTATTTTTCCGCAAGGCGCACGATCCGCGCCGGATGACGCTTGGATTCCTCCACGAGGTCCACGATCTTCTGATAGGTGGAGTGCGAAAAGTCGCCCGTCACCCGCAGCTCAATGGATGCCTGCAGGTTGATGAGCCCGCTCTTTACGAGCTGGTTCGGGCGGTAAGGCTGGGGCTCCACTTCGCCGGTAAGGTTCGCCTCGTCCATGAGCGCGCGCTCAGAGACCAGGTAGCCGTCCAGCGGCACGATCTCGTCCGGGCGGATGAAGATGACGTCGCCGTCCTTCACTTCGTGGATGCTCGTTTTCTTATAGGCCCCGTCCGCGGTCCTGACCTCGCAGGTCTTCGGGATCTTTTCCACGAACTTCTTGAGCGCGGCTTCCGCCTCGCGCGAGCTGTATGCCTCAAGAGCCTCGCTTACGAGGATCATGAGGGAGATCACCGATCCTGCGCCCCACTCGCCGGTGGCAAGGGCGACCACCATGGCAAGGATGGCGATATAGTCCAGCGAATAGCGCTTTTCGCGCAAGGACCTCAGGGAGTTGCGGCCAAGCACGATGAGCCCGAGCGCGATCGCCACCACAAAGAGCAGGCGGTAACCCGCGAAAAATCCGACGATACTGAGGACGAGCACGAGCGACGGAAGAAGGAATTCCATGCGATAGGGATATCATATCACTCCGGATGGTATACTGGAAGCAATGAAGATTTCCGTCATTGCCAAACCGGGCGCGAAGGTGCCCGCCATCGCCCAAAAGGACGGTATATGGGTGGTCGCCGTGAGGGAGCGCGCCGCAGACGGCAAGGCCAATCTTGCCGTGGCGCGCGCCGTGGCGGCGCATTTTGGCGTCGCGCCGTCGCGGGTGCGCGTTGCCGCAGGGCTTTCGTCGAGGCGGAAAATCGTGGAAATCGCGCCGTAGGAAGCGTATAATGAAAAGATAATATTCCTTTCATCGTCCATGCCTGAACGATATAAACAGATCGCCACGCGGGAATACCTGCGGTCCGTATTTTTCGGATTGCTGCTGCTCGTGCTCGCGCTTTCGCTCCAGGCGTATGCGCTCTCTTACGCGGCGCGGGTTCCGAGCACGTTCGTCCACGACCTTGTGCTTGATAATATCCCGATCGTCAACCTGAACCCCATCATTGTAGAGGGCGCGCTTGGGGCCATTGCGGGGAGCGTCATCCTGCTGCTTATCAAACCGCAGTACCTTCCTTTTGCCCTCAAGGCCGCCGCCATCTTCATTGCGACCCGCGGCGTGTTCAATTCGCTGACCCATCTCGGCATCTATCCGGGCCAGGTGAATCCGGGGAACGGATTTTTGGACCGCATCTACACCGACTTCGATCTTGAAGGGGGATTTTTCTTTTCCGGCCATACGGGGCTCACCTTTCTCATGGGGCTCGTCTTCTGGCGCGAAAAAATCTGGCGCTATGCCTACTTCATCCTGGCCGTCGTCTTCGGCATCGCCGTACTTTTTGCACACGTACACTATTCCATAGACGTGCTTGCGGCGCCATATATCACCTATGGCGTGTTCAGAATGTCGCAGTATTTCTTCCCTGAGGATTTTGCCCTGTCGGAGAACCCGTTATAGGAGCCTCTGTGCCCGCTCCGAGCCTGGCTGGCCGCATGAGGCTAGTTCTCTTTATGCTTGAATGAGACGTGAATGAACTTGTCGAGGCCGATATAGGCGCCGGCATTGGAGAAGATCAGGACAAGGAGGCAGATGATGATGATTACTTCGTCATTGATGAACTGCTCCACGGTGATGGCGGTATAGCTGATGCTTGGCAGATAGCTGAGCAGGGTGAAGATGATGCCGAGGATTGCGGCGAGCCGCGTGGCGAGGCCGAGCACGAGGCAGGCGCCGATGACCATGAAGACCCACGGGGAAACGGCATGGAGCCAGGTGAGGGACGGCATGGTCGCCATCCACGCATAGAGCTCGTGGAGCGAGTGGGCGTCCAATTGCCGGCCGAGCGCCGGATCGAAGAGTTCAGTGAAGCCAAGATAGAAAAAACTGAGCCCCAGGGCTGCGCGCAGGAAGAAGATGACGATCCGCAGCGAATGGGGGACGCGGGACGAATTGCCGGTACTCATGGATACATTATACTATAACCATATGATGGAGAACCACCGGAAGCATACCCTCGGCCATCGCGCGTTCTTTTTGTTCCTTTCCCGCCGCATCAAATTCGCCGCATTCCTCTTCCTTCTTGCGGGAGGGCTGTGGTGGGGCGCCGGCCGCCTCTCGGGCGATGCGGCGTTCTGGACCGGATATGCCGCGGAGATCGTGGCGCTCGCCGCGGCGGCATGGCTTTTGATCGTCCTTTTTTACACGTATCTGGAGTACCGCTTCTATACCTATCTTTTTACCCCCGAGGCGTTCGTGGTGCATCAGGGGTATATTTTGCGCAACGAGGTGGCCACGCTGTACCACCAGATCCAGAATGTGAACATCGAGCGCAGGCCTCTTGACCGGCTGGTCGGCGTGAGTACGGTGGTGCTCGTCCTTTCCGCCACTCAGCAAGCTTCGGATTATAACCGGATCGTCCTGCCGGGCGTCGGGAAGACGAAGGCCAAGCTTGTGCAGAAAGAGCTTTTGGTGCGCGCGCGGCGGCATGCATCCGGCGGCGGCCCCTTCTCTGCGGCTAGTTCGGGAAATCGAAACGGGTAAGCGCGCCGCCCTGGTTAACGAGGTACAGCGAATTCCCGCGGGCGTCATATGATGCCGCGTTGCCCGGCGAGACGGTGGCAAAGTTATGCAGGCCGGCGTCCTGCAGATCAAGGAAATTCACCCGGTCGGGATAGCTTACGAAAAGGTGGGCGTCATCGCGATACCAGGCAAGGCTTTGGATCGTGCCGGCATCGGGGAGTATGAAACGGTAATAGTCGGAGGAGGTGAAGGAGAATATCTCCACTCCGCGGCTTTCAAGCGCGGCGAGCATGGTGCCGTCGTCCGTCGGATAAAAATCGTGCACGTCATCGGCGATCTTGATGAGCGTTTCGGAAGCGACGTCGTAGCGATAGAGCGATCCGTCCTGGAGCACGATGCCGAGCTCTCCGTTGCCTATCCATTTGAGCTCCTTGATGGAATCGGGGATGACGAGCGAGCTGTCGGTGACATTGCCGGAGAATTTGTCGTAGACGAAGATCCGCGAGGTGCCCGATGCGGCATTCCACTGGTTCCATGCGAAGCGGTCCGACGAGATGGCGAGTGGCGGCTGGAGCGAGGTGCCATGCGGCGCCGTGGCGATCGGCATCGTGCGGGCGTGGTTTGCGATATCGATCGCGGCGATGGCCTGCGGCGTCTGCACGATCACGCGCGTGGCGTCATAGGGGTCGATCGTGATGCGGGTGATGGTCTTTGCCGTCGCCCCAAGGGTTCGGAGTGCGGGGGTGAGATTCGTGGTGGTTGCCTCGGTGAGATCATACAGGAGATAGGCCCCGTTCGCGGAGGATCGATAGACGAAGTTCTTGAGGTTGGTGCTGTGGCTCACTATGGCGCCGATCCCGATCTTTTTGCCTTCCCATACGATGGCCGACCCCGAAGCTTCCGTGGCCACGACGTCGCCTCCCGCTTCAAAGAAGTCTTTCACGGCTCCGGTGGTCGTTGCCATATCCGTTCCGGCATTCGGAACCAGCACGGCGTATTTCATCTGGACCACCATGGATGGCATGACCGGCGCCGTCTCGGTCCAGGCGTCATAGCCGGGCGCCTCGAGAGTGACGCGGTAGCTCTTGGGGAAAAGATTGGAAATGAAGGTTCCCGGGCTCAGAAACCCGGACCCGTTCTGCACGGGCTTCCCATTGATCGAGATCTGGGCATCGGCAGGATAGGACCGGATATAGATGGCCCCGACCTTCTCTGTCTGGAAGGTCTCCAGATT
>DAIDLF010000016.1 GCA_027449645.1 Candidatus Parcubacteria bacterium
GCTTTGCCACATTTTATTTAAATATCAGATAACCCGATAAGCCTGTAAAATATGATGACAAACAAAATTGTTTTACAAAGTGTTTGCCGACAAACACATTTAAAAATAATAATGAATTTAAATGATGTTTGTCGTAAAACACCATTTAAATATAAATTAAGTCTTTTTTATATAAAACATTTTTATTATGTTTGCCGACAAACACAATAAAAATTCAAGCATGGATAATAATAAAGAAATAGGCGATTTTGGGGAAAATTTGGCATTAAAATTTTTAATTAAAAAAGGATTTAAAATTATTAATAAAAATTTTCGCATAGGATTTGATGAAATTGATATTATTGCCTTAGATATGGATGGGACATTGGTTTTTATAGAGGTAAAGACCAAAAGAGACAAATCGGGCAGGGGAATGGTATTTATGCCGGAGGATCATATGACGCAGTCAAAAATGAGAAGGTTTACAAGGGCGTGCCAGAAATTTTCAGATACTCATCCGGCGCTCGTCAATGAAGAGAAGGGATGGCGGATGGATCTCGTGGCGATTGTCCTCGGGAAAAATAAGGCCACCGTCCGCCACTATAAAAATATATAAAACTCTATCGATGACGACGTTCGACGCGATGGTTTTTCATTGACAGATGCCCTAAAAAAGGTATACTCAAAAAGTAACGTGGACCGCTGGGAAGCGGCCCTTTTTAAAGAAATGCTCAACATAAAAGAATTAACCAAAGCGCTCAAGCAGGTAGCGGACGAGAAGGGACTTGACCCGAATCAGGTTCTTGAAGTGATCGAATCATCGATTGCCGCGGCATACAAAAAAGAGTACGGAGAGAGGGGAGAGGTGATCCGTTGCAAGCTCGATCAAAAAACCGGAGAGTTGATCTTTTCCCAGATCAAGACGGCAGTGGACGAAAGCACGGTACGTTTCGTAAGCGAGGAAGAGGAGGGAGATGAGGCGAACAAGGAAGTCGTGGAAGATGCGGAGAGCGAGGAGCAGAAACTTCCCCGGTTCAATCCTGAGCGCCACATCACCATGGAAGAAGCGAAGAAAATAAAAAAGGATGTTCAGCTCGGCGACGAGCTGGCATTCGGCTTGGAGACCCATGATGACTTCGGGCGCATTGCGGCACAGACCGCAAAGCAGGTCATTCTCCAGAAGCTCCGCGAGTCTGAACGCGATTCCATTTTGAACGAGTGGCGCGGAAGGGAAGGGCAGATCGTGAGCGGCGTGATCCAGCGCTTTGAGCGCGGAAATATTTTTGTGGACCTTGGGCGGACGATCGGCGTGATGTTCGCCAATGAATCTATTCCCGGAGAACATTATCGCACGGGCGAACGGCTGCGCTTCCTGGTGGTCGCCGTGCAGGAAGATACCCGCTTGCCCGGCATCATCCTCTCGCGCTCGCATCCGAAGTTTGTTGCGGAACTTTTCCAGATGGAAGTCCCTGAGCTTGCAGAAGGTACGGTGGAGATCAAATCGATTGCGCGCGAGGCGGGCAACCGCACAAAGATCGCCGCATCGTCCAATGCGGATGGGGTGGACCCCGTGGGCGCCCTCGTCGGCCAGCGCGGAACCCGCGTGATGGCGGTCAACAACGAACTGGGCAACGAGAAAATTGATATCGCAGAATGGTCGGAGGACCCGGAGCGGTTCATCGCCAATGCGCTTTCGCCGGCGAAAGTGGAGCGTGTGGAGATCCTCCCGCGGCGCGAGGCACGCGCATTCGTTCCCGAAAGCCAGCTGAGCCTTGCCATTGGGAAAGGAGGACAGAACGTCCGCCTGGCCGCCAAGCTTACGGGATGGAAGATAGACGTCCGCTCGCAGACGAATCCCGAAGAGGTGCAGGAGGGCGGCGTTGCGGAGATCGCAGATACTGATCAGGTGCCTGCTGCAGAAGATGATGAGAAGGAGGACATCATCAATTAACAAAAACGTCGCGTAAAAATTAACAATATAAGCTGTCTATGTGGTACGCAGTCATCTTTGTCCCGGTAGCGTTGGCAATAATATATAGTGCGGTGCTTGCGCTGTGGCTCAAGCGGCAGCCGGCGGGCAGTGCGGATATGGTGGAGATCTCCAAAGCAATCCAGGAAGGTTCGATGGCCTATCTGAACCGCCAATACAAGACGGTGGCGGTCGTTGCGGTGGTGCTTGCGGCGGCGATATGGTTCACGCTTGGCATGGCGGTTGCGCTCGCGTTCCTCGTGGGCGGCATTGCATCCGCGCTTACGGGCTATATCGGCATGAACGTGGCGGTGCGCGCGAATGCGAAGACCGCAGAGGCGGCGAAGAAGGGATTGTTCCCGGCACTTTCGCTCGCGTTCCGGGCAGGTTCCGTCACGGGGCTTCTTGTGACCGCCCTCGGACTTCTCGCGGTTGCGGGAACCTACTATGTCTCCGGAGGCGACATCGCGGCGCTTATCGGCCTTGGCTTTGGCGCAAGCTTGATCTCGATCTTTGCGCGCCTCGGCGGCGGCATCTATACGAAAGCGGCGGACGTCGGTACGGACCTCGTGGGGAAAGTTGAGGCGAATATTCCGGAAGACGATCCGCGCAATCCTGGCGTCATCGCGGACAACGTAGGGGACAACGTGGGGGATTGCGCCGGCATGGCAGCCGACCTTTTTGAAACGTATGCCGTGACCCTCACGGCCGGCATCCTGCTCGGATCGCTCACGGCAGCGGTTTCCGGCTCCGTGGAGTTCCCGATGCTTCTGGGCGGCGTTTCCATCGTTGCTTCCATTCTCGGAACGTTCTTTGTGCGCCTCGGCAAGAAGCAGTCCATCATGGGCGCGCTGTATCGGGGGTTGATCTCATCCCTGGTCTTTGCGGCGATCGGATTCTACTTTGTCTCGGCCTATGCCTTCGGCGGCAGCTATCTGCCCATCTACCTTTCATCCCTCACTGGCCTCGCGGTGACGGCGCTCATGGTGGTGATCACGGACTACTATACGGCGAAGCAGTTCCGTCCCGTGAAGTCCATTGCTGAAGCATCCAAATCCGGGCACGGCACGAACATCATCATCGGCCTCTCGGTGGGGATGGAGTCCACGCTCCTTCCGGCGTTCGTCATCGCGCTCGGCATCTTTGTGAGCTATGCGCTTGCGGGCATCTATGGCGTGGCCATTGCGTCGGTCGCGATGCTTTCCGTCGCGGGAATCGTGGTATCCATTGATTCGTTCGGACCCATCACCGACAATGCGGGCGGCATTGCGGAGATGACCAAGCAGCCGGAGAACGTCCGCAAGATCACTGATGCCCTGGATGCGGTTGGCAATACCACCAAGGCGGTCACGAAGGGCTATGCGATCGCGTCAGCGGGCCTTGCGGCGCTCGTGCTCTTCTCGAGCTATGCGAGCGAGGTGAAGAATGTCATCTTTGATCTTTCAAGCCCGAAGGTGCTCATCGGCCTGCTTCTCGGCGTGGCCATGGTCTACTTCTTCGGCGCACTTACACTCCGTTCGGTGGGCCGGGCGGCGGGAGCAGTGGTGGATGAGATCCGTCGGCAGTTCCGGGAGATCAAAGGCCTCATGGAAGGCACCGCGAAGCCTGAATACGGACGTGCCGTGGACATCGTGACGAAGGCGGCGATCAAGGAGATGATCGTCCCGGCCATCGTCCCGATTGTCGGCGTGCTGGCGGTCGGTTTCCTGCTTGGCGCCGAGGCGCTCGGCGGACTTCTCATTGGGGTCATCGCCGGAGGCCTCTTTATGGCGCTCTCCATGACGGCGGGCGGTGCGGCATGGGATAACGCGAAGAAATATATAGAGGACGGCAATTTCGGCGGCAAAGGCTCCGAAGCCCACAAGGCGGCGGTCACTGGCGACACGGTGGGGGATCCTTACAAGGATACGACCGGTCCCGCCATCAACCCGCTCATCAAGGTGGTGAACATCATTGCCCTCCTCATTGTGAGGTTCTTGCACTAGTTTTGCCGGGTTTGTAGTATGGTAGTATGAAGGGAAGACGGCAAGCAGGGGCTTGCACCCTTTAAATCCAAATCAAAACTGTCACATGGCAAATACCAAGGATCATACGTTGCGCGGTTCGGATGAGTACTCCCAGTATCTTATTCCGACCGTCATTGAAAAGTCGCAGTACGGCGAACGGGCCTACGATATCTATTCGCGCCTGCTCCGGGAACGCATTATCTTCCTCGGAGGGCCTATCAATGACGGGGTCGCGAATATCGTCATTGCCCAGCTGCTGTTTTTGGACCACGAGGACGCCAAAAAGGACATTAAGCTCTATATCAACAGCCCCGGGGGATCGGTGACCGCGGGGATGGCGATCTACGACACGATGCAGTTCGTCAAAGCGGACGTTTCCACGATCTGTGTGGGTGTCGCGGCTTCCATGGGGGCGTTTTTGCTGGCTTCCGGCAAGAAGGGGAAGCGGCTTGCCCTCCCAAACTCGGAAATCCTCCTCCATCAGGTGGCGGTGGACGCGATCGGGGGCCAGGCCACGGAGATCGAGATCTCTGCCAGGCAGATTCTCAAGACGAAACAGCGCCTGAACCAGATCCTTTCCAAGCATACCGGCCAGACGCTTGCCAAGATAGAGAAAGACACCGAACGCGACTTCTGGCTTTCTGCGGATGAGGCCAAGGAATATGGCGTGGTGGATGCCATCATCAAAAAGTCATAATACCGCCCTGCGGCAGCCTGGGGAAAACTGGGGAATACTTGTGGATAAGGGCCCTGCTCAAAAAGCCGGGCCCTTATTTTGCCGCATTATTTTGCCGTATTGCCGAGAGTTATCCACAATTGCCGTTTTACAGAATTGCCGGATTTGGTACAATAGGTTTAGGACATCAATAAATAAATATCAATCTGGGCCGCCTTTGATGCGGCAGTCATGCGGCAATTTTGCCGAATTGTGGCAGAAGCGAAGGTAAGCACCACCGCGGTCATCTATCCTGCAAACGGGACAACTTCTTATTTTTTTACGAAAGGAGTTGTCCTTTTGCGTTTTTGGGGGTCAGGCAAGAAAAACCCCGACGATTGCCGGGGTTTGCCGAATACGGCAAAATGACTGCGATGACCTTATTCTTGTTCGAGGTCTTTGATGATTTCCACGGGGATAAAACGGACGGGGATGCCGTGGGTGAGGCAGTATTCCCGCATCCAATGGATGTTCAAGGAGGCATCGGATCCTGGCAGAATGCAGAGCTGGTCCACATATCCTTCTTTGAAGAGGGGTATGTAAAATTCATCCCTGAGCTGCTCCTGCAGGAGGAATTCCTCGGCAGGCGAGAGATTCTTCTTGTTGATGCGCCGCCTCAGGATATTCATGACGCAGCGCTGGAAGGGGAGGTGATTGATGGTAGCTCCGGCTTTCTTGCGCTCCTGTCTTCGCTCTTTGAAGCAGACAATGGTTTTGTGAAGGCGTTTCCTGTTCTCCTCGGGGGCCCTCAATCCTGAAGTCAATGCTCCCACTACCCATTCGCGGGGTTTGGGCGTCCGATCAAGAACGCTGCGGGTTATCTGCATTACCTCGTCTACGGTTACTGCCACTTCAAGGGAAAAGAGATCCCTCTTGGTGAAGTAGCTCATCCTGCTTTTCATCGCGGATGCTCCTCAAATGAATTTGCCGGGTCAAATTATACTATAAACAACGCGTGGATGCAAGAGGTAAACACGGACCGGCACAAGGCCGATCGGTATTCATACGCATGGCGGCAGATGCTATTGTCGCTCTTCCCCTCCCCACTCGACTACGGTGAATCCATTGCGCGCGAAGGCGTGGAATGTCTGCGGTTCAACTTGTTCGATTTTTGGCAGCGGCTTCCAAACCATAAACACGCGGAGCAGGGAGTCTGGTTTTGGAGCAATCGTGAGTTTCGCAAGGTTCGTATAGTCGCTTCCCGCAAAATGAATAAGATTGTAGGGATTATTTTGCATCTTCGGAAGCCAGTACACGATCATTTCATTATATTCCCGCGGCGTGAGGCCCATGGCGGCCAATTGATATTGAAGGAATGATGCGGTTTCGCTTCCTTTGACGACAAAGCCGGTGGAAAGGTTATATGGATGCGCGTCTTCTCCTTCCCAGAAGAGATAGTTGTATGATTTCCCATCATATTGATCAATGAGGGTTCCGTTGGGGTACGCCGTAACATTCCATGTCGTTCCCGTGCCGAATGCCGGATATACCGCAGTAAGCGTCCCTGCGTAATCCAAGGTGACCGATACCTTTTCCGGATGTACGGGATAGAGATAAATGACAGGCTTGGCGGGGATGGATATTGGCATGCAGGGAACCTT
The DNA here is from genome assembly GCA_027449645.1 of Candidatus Parcubacteria bacterium. Lineage (GTDB taxonomy): Bacteria > Patescibacteriota > Minisyncoccia > UBA6257 > 2-01-FULL-56-20 > JAKAGE01. The sequence goes on from DAIDLF010000016.1 coordinate 6,271, forward strand.
GCCGGGCGCACTGACGCAAGGGGGGTTGTTGCCGCCCCCGAAAATAGGGGGACGTGCATATGAGTTCCACAGAGATGCTCCACTCCAGGAAAATACGCCGATCACGAGCAAGGCAAGCAATAGAGTTCCCCAATAGCGGACGACTTCTCCGCGGGTTCTGCGGAAAATAAAAGGAGGCCATATTGCTCCCATAAGCAGACCGACACAAGAAACGCCAGCTCCCACAAATGCGCCGTATGCCATCAATAAAAGGAATGTATTGATGCTTGCTTGAAAATAGTTGTCGCCAGAATAACCCCCTCCGCCCATCCATGGTCCAGGAAACCCGCCTTCATGCAATGAAAATATCGACAAGAGAGAAACGATTATGATCGTGATAAAATATCGAAAAAAGATCTTTGTCCGCGAAACACCATGCGATGGGTCAAAAAAGAGCAGCCCAAAAACGCCGAAAAGGAAGGAAAGCAATACGATGATCGCCCCTACCATCCCCGCTATCCCTGGATTAAAAGATTGGATCGACGAAATCATACCCTATGCATTAAGGACAGCATAATGCTGAGCGGGTAACGGGAGTCGGACCCGTGTCTTCACCTTGGAAGGGTGACATAATACCGTTATACCATACCCGCGGATGCACCAATAAGTCCGTGTTCCATTGTATATTCTCAAGGGAGAATTCTCAATAGCGGCGCGGGCCGTTGGAGGTTATGCCGCATGCGGAATACTTGCCTTTCTGCCCTATTTTTGTTAAAACTAGGATATTCAATTCATGCTTACTTTCTCCCGTCGCACGAAGATCATTGCGGCCTTTGTTGCCGTCATTGCGGTCGGTTATGGGATTGCCCTGTATTGGCAGAGCCAGAATGGCATACCCAAGGACTTTACGGCGGCGCGCCTCCAGAGCGCCATCATCGCCCAAAACATCGTCAATAATTCCAATCAGTCGACGGCGACCCTGCAGACGATCAACGAGGACGACCGCAAAGGGGATTACAAGGATGCCCTTGCGCTGACCACCGGCCTCATTGCCAAAAGCCAGGACATGCGGGATCAGGCAGTGGAACTTTCCAACCAGGTGGAGAACATGACCAAGGCGTTGTCCGACGTAAAGGATTTCAATGCCCAGCAGGCGGCGCTTGAGGCGATCACGAGCCGGCTTGCCGTCATCAATCAGCTCGTCAATTACAGCGGCGATCTTGGCAAACTGCTCAATGTACTTCAGGCGAAGTTCAGCGGGACTCCCACCACCGAAGGCCAGGTGCAGTCGCTGGTGGATCAGATCAATATTGATGTGAACGCCATCAATAACTTCAACGCGCAGGCAGGCCAGGCCATGGACAGGTTCGACAACATAGAGAAGTAGGGAATCGACGGTCTTTTTCAGGGAAGGGCACATAGCTCAGCGGTAGAGCAGACGTCTTATACACGTCCGGTCCTAGGTTCGAATCCTAGTGTGCCCACATAAAATCCCCGCATAGAAGCGGGGATCCTGCGTTTTTTTTGCCTTGCCTTGCGGCCTCTGCCTGCCTTATGCGGCGATCGCCTTGATCTTGAACGGCTTGAGGAGCGCATAAAAATCGTCCTGCTCCAACACCTCTTTCTCTATCAGCGTGTCGGCGATCTTTTTGAGTGCGGTCTTATGGGTCTTGAGCACCCTTTCGGCGATCTCATAAGCGTGCATGAGGAATTTGTGCACCTGCTCATCGATATCCGCGGCCACCTTATCGGAATAGTTCCTTTCGTTGGAGAGCTCGTGGCCGAGGAACATGAGCTCCTGGCTATCGCCGAAGACCTGGGGGCCGAGATCGCTCATGCCGTACTTGGTGACCAGTCGGCGGGCCAGCTTGGATGCCTCTTTGAGGTCGCTTGAGGCGCCCGTGGATACGTCGCCGAAGGTGAGCTTTTCGCTCGCGTAGCCGCCCATCATCATGGCAAGGTCGGCGAGGAACTGCGCGCGCGTCTTCAGGTGCTGGTCTTCATTGGGGAGTTTCATGGTGTAGCCGCCCGCAAAGCCCCGGGAAATGATGGAGACCTTCTGGACCGGATCGGCATCCTTTACCGCTGCCGCCACAAGGGCATGGCCTCCCTCATGGAATGCGGTAATCTCCTTCTCGCGCGGGGAGATGACTCGGCTCTTGCGCTCCGGCCCCATAATCACCTTCTCCGCGGCTTCCAGAAGTTCCGCCTGGCCGATGGATGTCTTGCTGTGGCGCGCGCTCGCAATCGCCGCCTCATTCATGAGATTCGCGAGGTCGGCGCCGGAGAATCCCGGAGTGCGCATGGCGACGCGGCGAAGGTCGACATCCTTATCGAGCGTCTTGCCTTCGGCATGGATCTTGAGGATGGCTTCGCGGTCATTCATGTCCGGAAGGTCCAGGATGACGCGGCGGTCGAAGCGGCCCGGACGGAGGAGTGCCGGATCGAGCACGTCGGGACGGTTGGTGGCGGCGAGCACAATGACGCGCGTGTCCCGGTCGAAGCCGTCCATTTCCACGAGGATTTGGTTGAGGGTCTGCTCGCGCTCGTCGTTGCCGCCGCCCATGCCGGCGCCGCGCTGGCGGCCGACCGCGTCTATTTCATCAATGAACAATATGGCGGGCGATGCGTGCTTGGCCTGCATGAAGGCATCCCGCGTGCGCGAGGCGCCGACGCCAACGAACATTTCCACGAACTCAGAGGCGGAGATATAGAAGAAGGGGACATTGCTCTCGCCGGCGACGGCGCGGGCGACGAGGGTCTTCCCGGTGCCCGGAGGCCCCATAAGGAGGATGCCGCGGGGGATGCGCGCGCCGAGGTCAAGGAACTTTTTAGGATTTTTTAAGAAATCCACGACTTCAATGAGCTCTTCTTTGGCTTCCTTGAGGCCGGCGACATCCTTGAACATCACGCGGTCCTTGAAGGTGGAGAGTTTGAGGTTGGAGCGGCCGAAGTTGAAGGCCTGGTTCACGCCCGATTTTGCCTGGCGGAACATCAGCCAGAAGATGAACATGATCGCGATGAGCGTGAGAATGTCCGGTCCGAGCAGACTCATCCAGTATTGCCAGCCGGATTGGTTCACCACCTGCAGATCGACGCCCTGGAGGGCCTGGTCATTCACGCCGAGGTTCTTAAAGGTGTCGGTGATATTGGTGCCGTCCTCCTTCTGTGCCACGGCCGCACTGCCGTCCGTCATGGTGATATCCAGCTCATCGCCGTTCACCTTGATCTGTTTGATCTGGTTGGCGTTGACGTCGCTTACCAGCTGGCTCAGGCTGAGGGTCTTCGGCTGGGTCTGCGGGCCGACGAAATAGGAAAGGACGAGCGAGATGACGATCAGCGTGATGATCGCCCAGATGATGTTCTTGGTGAGATTGGACATATTGCCTTAAGTATATAAACATTTAAAGTACCGGTCAAAGAAAATGAACCTTGGCGCCATCATCCTCCTTATCGCCGCGAGCGGATATCTCAGCAATTTTTTGAACTGGCGCTATGTGAATGTCGGTGCCGTGCGCCTTCTCTATTATGTTGGCGCATTCGTGCACGAGACTTCCCATGCGGCCCTTTGCATCCTCACCGGCGCGAGGATTGAGCAATTCACCGTCTTCTCGCATCAGCCGCAGGTAGCGCATCAAAAATCAAAAATTCCCCTGGTCGGCGAATTGCTGATCTCGGCGGCGCCGATCGTGGGCGGCCTCCTTTTCCTCTTTTTGGTGAATCAATATCTTCTTGGAGGCTATTTCACCGCGCATGCGCCTGCGGTGTCCAGCTGGCAGGACTGGGCGGCGTTCCTTGCCATCCCGCTCGGATTCCTCGCACAGATCGATTTCCTGCAATGGCAGAGCTGGGTGATGATCCTCCTCTTCTTCAACGTCGGCGCCATGCTGGGTCCTTCGCCCCGGGACCTCAAGAATGTCTGGCCTGCGCTCATCCTCCTCTTCTTTGTGCCCTCTGCATGGGTCGCTCCATCGCTCACCGCCATGGGCGTCATGGCTTTGGGCCTCATTGCCGTAAACCTCATCCTTCAGGTTGCCGTCATTGCGGTTGTGCGATTAGGGGCCATTTTCGGAGTCCTCTTGCGCCGGTAGCGGCGTGGTATAATAAAAGCAAGAGATTTTCACCAAAGGCCGACAAACTAACGTTCCAAACTACCCTTATGTGGCAAGGCTGGGTTAATGGGATCCTTGGCCTCGTAGTGCTGGTGGTCGCCTTTATGGGGCTTACCGGATCTTCCCTTATGTGGACGCTCGCGGTGCTTGGCGTGGTGATCGCGATCGTCGGTTTTTGGGGTGCGGGGGGAAAGAGGGCGATGTAGCAGGGCTTGTCCCTTGCCTCGCAGGGATGGCGCTTCCGGGTATGTCCGGGGCGCCATCTTTTTTGCGGCAATCTGATAGAATAAGAACATATCCCGCCTATGCCCATGAAATACCTTCCTTCATTGCGCGTGGTGCTATGGTCCCTTGTCCTCGCGGCGGGCATTGCCGGCGGCATGCTCTGGTACGCATATCGGCATCCGCAGGGCCCGCAATCTTCCCCGTCTGCGCCATCGGCGGCCACCGCCTCCGTGCGTTGCATGGATAGTCCGGAATATTTCGTGATCGACAGGAATCCCGGCGCGCCGGGACTCGATGTGGTGGCTATCCGCAAGACGAATGCCGGCATGACGTTCCCGTGCACCGTCTCCTCCGCTGCGGCGTTGCTGTCCCCGTCATCGTCATCATCGTCCGTGCAGTTGCAGAATGACCTGCCGGAATTCGTGCTCGGGATTGCCGGCAGCCGCTTCCTGATCGTGGACAGCGGCACGGCTCCGCCGCCGCGAGGGCTTCTGGTATATGATCTTGCCTCCCATTCGGCACATCCGGCCTTCACCGATACCTATGACAGGCCGATTTCCCTTGCCACGGATACGGTGACCTATTGGGAAGCGACCACGCAAGCCGTGACCAAGGCAAACTGCCCGGATGCCGGCACATGGACCTCCCAGGGGTTGGGATCGGTCATCGTGTCGCACGTGGAGCTCGCCCTTCCGGCGCTCACCGTAAAGGCGCTTGGCGAATACCGGTGCGAGCCTACGCAGTAGCTATTCGCCCCACCAGTGATAGTGGTAGACCACGAGGAGATAGATCGCGGCAAGCACGAAGAATCCAAGGATGCCGACGCCAATGGCGCCGCGCGTGCCGATGCGGGGCGCAAGATAGGCGACGAGAAGCATGTAGGGGACCCAGGAGACCAAGGTGCCTATGAGCACAAACCAGGCATTCTGTCCGACTGCCTTGGGGCCGCTTGTCTCGCCGATGAAGATATAAGCCACGAGAGTGAAAACGGGCATCAGGGTGGCAAACCCGGAAAGCAGGTGGTAATTGCTTTCCTCAAGGGCGACGATAAGCACCGTGAAGATGCCGCCGGTCAGGAAATACAGGATATAGCTTTTAAGCATGGAAAGAATGGGTGGTTCCATTATACCCCGTCGTGGCAGGGGCGGAAAGGTGCTACTATGAAGGCATGTGGTTCGTGTACGCCCTGCTCTCGTCGGTGAGCGCCGCCCTCGTGGCCATCTTCGGAAAGATGGGGCTTTCCGGGGTGGATACCACCCTCGCGACCACGCTCCGCGCCATCATCATGGCAGTCCTTTTGGTGCTGACCAGCCTTTCGCTCGGGAAACTGAACGGCATCGCCGTTTCCCAGCTTGCCGCCCGGGATTGGATGTTCATCGCCCTCGCCGGCATTGCCGGCGCGGCGTCGTGGCTTTTCTATTTTTTGGCGCTCAAGATCGGGCAGGTGAATAGCGTGGTGGTCATCGACCGGCTTTCCGTGGTGTTCGTGGTGATCCTCTCTGCGGTCTTCCTCAGCGAGGCGCTCACCTGGAAAGTGGCGCTTGGCGTGGCCTTCATGGTGGCGGGGGCGTTGCTCGTAGTGTTCGCCTAAGGGTATCATTGAGGGATGTCCCGCCGGCATGAACCCGAATTCGCGCTCCTTGATCCAAAATCGCTCAAGGTGCACGAAAAAACCAACCCCTTGAGGGTGGTCCAGGTGCTTATGGAGGTGCTTCGCGATGGGGCATTCAAGGATCCTGTCCTTGTTGATGCCGAATCCGGCGTGGTCCTCGACGGACATCACCGGCGCTTTGTCGCCTTGCTGTTGGGCCTCAGAAAGGTTCCCTGCTGGCGGATCGCCTATCTTTCGGACGAGGCCGTCACCGTGGCGCCGCGCCGGCGCAAGATCCCGGTGAGCAAGGAAGATGTCGTGCGGCGCGGGCTTTCCCGGAAACCTTATCCGCAAAAGACCACGAGGCATCACTATCAGGTTCCGCAGATGCGCCCTTATTCCCTGCGGGAGCTGCGCAAAGACGGGCAAAGGGATATATAAAATTTGCGGCTTCAGGCTTTCAGTGCACTTGCTTCCCCCAGCGAACCGCAAGCCATGCGCGTTCATGGAGGTAATAGGCGAACACCTTGATGGTGAAATCCAAAACGCCGATACCCAGCGAGAGGGTCCATTGCCTCGTAAACGCGAAGATGAGCAGGGAAGTGATAAAAGTCCCCACGATCCTCCAGCTTACGGCTTTGGCTATGCTTCGCCTGTGTTTGTCGTCCATCGATGAGCCAAGCCTACCTTAACGGTTGGGTGTGGATGCCGCATTCGCCGCAGGCATCCGGGGTGCCTTTCCACCTTCCGGCGCGCTCGGTCTCGGATTCGTCCTCTTCGGGGAATGAACAAAGGCCGCATCCAAGGCTCCTGTAGCCCTCCTGGTACTTGGGATTTATCGGGACCTCATTGAGTGCGAGATACCTCCAGATGTCGAGCTCGGTGAATTCAAGGATCGGATTGATTTTGGTCAGTCCGTTCTTTTCCTCCACGGGATGGAAATCGGCCCTTGTGATGCCTTCGGTCTTTCTCACCCCGGAGATCCAGGCGTCATATTCCTTGAGCGCCTCCTTGGTCTTTTCCACTTTGGGCTTGCCGCAGCATTTTTCTCCTTTTACCTGCTCAAATACATAAGGGGTGTAGTTCAGGTGGTAGCGCTTTGCCATCTTGTCCGCGAAGGCATAGGTTTCCGGGAATTCGGTGTTCGCGAGAATGGAAAACACCGGGATGCTGGGGTCGACGGAAAGGGCAAGGTGCAGGGTCACCATGGAATCTTTGCCAAAGGAAGACCCGAGGACGATCTTCGGATATTTCGCAATCGACTCTTTTATCAGCCGCTTCGCCTCCTCCACTTTTTTGAGATAGGTCATGGGTTTGAGTATAGCACGGCAGGTCCGTGATTGCTGTGGTAGTATTACCAGCAAGGCGGCACGCTTCGCCCGCCACCGACATGGAAGCCCAGGAAGGATTAAAAGATTCGGATATTGCCGCACTGCGGGCGCAGTACGGCTTCAACGAGACCCCCGTATTCCACGAGAGCTTTTTCATCTTGTATGCAAAAAACTTCTGGGGGCCGCTCGCCTGGCTGATGGAGGCGATGGTCGTGGTCACTTTCCTCTCAGGGAATGTATTCGAGGCCGCCGTCATCCTTTTCCTCCTTCTGGCCAACAGCGGCATCAATATCTATCAGCGCAGGTCCGCCGATGCGGCCCTCTCGACCCTGCAGCATGCGATACAGGTCACTGCCCGGGTGCGGCGCAACGGCCTGTGGGATGTGGCGGCCTCTCGCGAGCTTTTGCCCGGTGATGTCATCAGGTTGCGTGCGGGGGATATCGTCCCCGCCGATGCGCAGCTTCTGGAAGGAAGCCTCAGCGTGGACCTTTCGAGCCTTACCGGGGAATCGTTGCCCCGTGACCTCGGCGCGGGGGATGCCGTATATTCGGGCGGGATCGTGCGCCACGGCGAAGCGACCGCGAAGGTATCCTCCATCGGCGCCAAGACCCAATACGGGAAGACCACCGAGCTCCTTGAAGTTGCGCATCCGCCGACGCATATGGAAAAAGTGGTCTTTGACATCATCAAATATTTTTTTGCGCTCAATCTGGCAGTATCCGTTGCCGCGGTCATTTTCGGCCTTGCGGTCCATGCGCCAGCATTGCAGATCACCAATTTTGTCATCGTGCTCCTGCTAATGTCCGTGCCTATTGCCTTTCCCACGATGTTCGCCGTGGCCCAGACGTACGGCGCCCTTCAGTTGAACCAAGGGGGAGGCAATGATGAAAACCAGGGATCCAAAGTGCTCGTCCGCCGGTTGGCTGCGGTACAGGAAGGTGCCATTATGGATGTGTTGTGCAGCGATAAAACAGGAACGCTTACGGAGAACCGGCTTGGCGTGTCGGAGGCCGTCCATTACGGAACGAGCGGCGAGTCGCGACTCATGATGCTCGCTGGGGCCTGCAGCAACATGGCAGACAAGGATTCTGCCATCGACCAGGCTATTTTCCGGAGGGCGGCTGAACTCGGCGCGGCCATTCCGCCCCAGGCGAGCTTTGTCCCGTTTGATTCCTCCACCAAGAGGACGCGTGCGGAGATCGTTGAGCGTGGGGGAAGGACAAAGATCGAGATGGGCCTTGCGGACCTGCTTCTCATCCCCGAGGTACGGTTTTCCAAGGAGGCGCTTGAAGACGTCGCCCGCATGAGCGGAAAAGGACTTCGTGTGCTTGCCGTGGTCGCGAAGGCGGCAGATGCGCCAGTGGCCGAATGCGCGGGCCTTATCGGATTAAGCGATCCTATCCGCCCCGACGCACCGGCCCTCATCAAAGAGCTCAATGCCCTCGGCGTGCGCGTGGTGATGATCACGGGGGACGGGCGCATTACGGCGGGGGCCATAGCCCGCGACCTCGGCCTGCAGGGAGAGGTCTTCACGCCAGAGGATCTGAAACAGCATCCGCAGATCGCCCTTCAGGGCGCGGTGTTCGCCGAGGCCTACCCCGGGGACAAGGTGAGTATCATCAAAGCCTTGCAGGAGGCGGGGCATGTGGTCGGCATGACGGGCGACGGCGTGAACGATGCGCCGGCCCTGCATCAGGCCGAAGTGGGCATCGCCGTCCAGGATGCGACTGAAGTTGCAAAGCAGGCAGCAAGCTTTATCTTGACCACTCCGGGACTTGAAGGCGTGCGCCGGGTCGTCACGGCAAGCCGCCGCGTCTACATGAGGATCCGCACCTGGGCCCTGAACAAAGTGATCAAATCCGTGGAGATCCTCTGCGTTGCCACGGTCATATTCGTCATGACGCATTCCTATATCCTTTCGCCCTTGATCGCCATCCTTGTGTTGCTGGCGAACGACTTTCTCACCATCACTATTGCGACTGATCATACCAAACCCCTCCTCCGCCCTGCCCGATGGAATGTCCCGCGGCTGATCGCCGCATCGGCGATCATCGCGGCGGTGCCGGTCTTCTTTTCGATCTTCATCTACGCCCTGGCCCAACGGTTCCATTATCCATTCGACACCATAAGGACGATCGTATACGGCGCCCTGATCTATCTCGGCGGGACGACCCTGCTTGCCATCCGTGCGTGGCCGCTCGGCTGGAGCGTACGTCCGAGCAAAGCCTTGGTGGGCGCGCTCATATTCTCTTTGGCGTTCACTTCGCTCATTGCCGGGTTCGGCATATTCATTCCCGCAATGCCGCCGGCATTTTTGGCGGTCATACCCTTCAGCGCTGTCGTCAGCTTTTTCGCGATCGAGGCCATCAAGCAGTCCCACGGGGTGCGCGCCTTGCTGGACATCTCCTGACGCGGGGAAATGGTATGATGGATGGCAGTTCCCGCAGGGCATGCCCCTTAGGAGGTGCATCGTGCATCATGCCGTTTGGACGTATCTGTTCCTCGGGTTTTTACTCGCGGAAGCCGCCTCGCTGTTCACCACCGTGTACCTTCATCGCGGGTCCACGCACCGGTCGATAACCTTTCACCCGGCCCTTGAGTTCCTGATGCAATTGGGGCTCTGGCTCACCACTGGCATCAACCGCAAGGAGTGGGTTGCCGTCCATCTTTGCCACCATGCCCATGCAGACCAGGAGGGCGATCCGCACAGTCCGCGCCTTTTGGGGCTTTGGCGGGTCCAATTGGGGAACCTCTTCCTCTATCGCCGCGCCGCGCGGGATCCCCGCGTGCTTTGGTACGCAAGGAATCTCGTGCCGACCCTCGCGGAGCGGAAGGTCTTCCACCATACGTTCCTCGGGCTTTTTGCGGGGATCGCCGTGCTGTGGATGGTTTTTGGATTTTGGCCCATGCTCATCATCGCAGGAACGCATGTACTGCTCTACATGTTCTTCCTGAACAACCTGGTCAACGGCTGGTGCCATGCCAGGGGATACAAGAACTTCCCCTTGGCCGTGGCATTCAACAACCGGTTCATTGCCTGGATCACCATGGGGGAAGGATTGCACAACAACCACCATCATCGGCCGGGAAACCCATCGCTCCGCTACCGGTGGAGCGAGGTGGATCCGGGATGGATTTTTGTGAAGATCATGTGCTTCTGCCGTCTTGCGGCGCTGTCGTAGCCGACGGCCCGTTCCATCGGGAGGCTCCGGATATTTCGGGGCCTCTTTTTATCCTGCCGGTTATGGTACGTTGGCCGTCTGCGGGAAAAAGCTGTTTTGAATGGGTGGGCTAGCGGGGGAAGCCAGGACCTGCCCTATTCTTTGTCTTTTTTCCGAAAGTGAGCACTTGAAAAGATGCTGATCGCGACGATGCCAAGAAAGAATATGGCGAGCGATGGCATATGGGCGGAGCTCACCTGCCCCAGTTGAAAAAGCAGATACCCAATCAGCACATTGCATAACGCCCATATCACGTTCACAATCGGAGACGAGAGTCCTCTGCCAGGCGGTTTGGCAAAAGGCGATGGGAATTTGTTTCCCGAAACGCCCTGTACGAAATGCGGAACCGCATTGGCTAGAAAGATTCCTGCGAAGAAGCCCGCGACATAGAGGTACCATTCCATACGTTCATTCTACACTACTTATGGGGGAAGTCGGAAACTTTTATAGGGTTATTAATCAAGAAATATTGGGATAAAAGTGACCCACCTGCTTTGAGGTGGGTCTGACCATTGAATCTGCCCCCTGAATCAACCTCCTGTGCGACTGCCGTAAGCACCACCAGCCCCCAGAGTCTTCATTGGCATGCTCAGAATTTTTATCTGAAACCATCGTCTCGCATGCCTCCGCCTAAGAGGCCTTCCCATTCCCTTAGCTTTTCTTCGTCAATCTCTTTCCTGGTTTTTGGTTTTGGAGGAAGCGGATCGAAAGCTTGATTCGGTCCTCCATAGGTAGCTTTCTCCTCATACAGATCATCCTCTTTTCTCGGCATAGAGGCACCTCTTTCTCTTTTCTAAGACTACCCCAAAAGGCCACTTATCGTAAGTCCCTCATCGGGGTTCGTGCGAACAAGTTTGGAAATTTCCTCGCTCGTCATTTATTTATGATTTGTAGTGCAGAGTGAAAAAGCTCCCTCATGTGTTCGCTGTTCAACTTTTGCAGCACCTCGTCTTTGTCTGCCCAAACAACATCTTTAACTTCGTGGCTTGCTGACGGTTCTTTTTTAAGGTCGTAGATCTCGAAAAGAGTCACTATGGTAACCTTCCCAAACCGCTCCGATCGGGGGTTGTTATAGAGATTTTCATATTCTTTTCGAAAGTCGAGCTTTCTAGCCGAATATTCGCTGGGCGCCAGTCCGAGTTCCTCGCTTATTTCCCTTTGCAGCGTGGAAAGCAAATCTCCATCATCTATATCTTTACAGCCGCCGGGGATAGTAAAATATCCTTCGCGTTCCTCCGTGAGCAAAAAGAATTTTTCTTCCCCGTCGCCTTTCCAGATAATTGCACGCACATTTTTAATTTTATTATCAGTAAGGTCAAGCCTAGGTTCCATGGGGATAGTATAACGAAAAGTCCGGCATCCCGTCAGGGTGCTTCGAAAGAATCCTTATAGAACGGGCTGAATTTTGAGTGGGTGCCTAACATTCCCAGAATCAAAACTCTTTTTTGAGTTTTTGAGGGAGATGGCAGGAGTGAAGGAGACGTTAAAAACGCTACGAGCTCCTTCTAAATAAGCT
>DAIDLF010000017.1 GCA_027449645.1 Candidatus Parcubacteria bacterium
ATACCGAAAACGCCGCCGGTGCGCAACCTAACTCACCTTCAGAAAACGCGGCACCTCCCTGCCGTCCACCATCACCGTGCCGAGGAACATCTCCAGCGGGCGTACCCAGAGCGCCTTCGCCCCGAATTCCGGGGAATCGTAGCGCGCGCGGTATATCACGACGCGCTCCTTCGTTTCGCTGTGTATGCCGACGCCCACAATCTCATAATAGCGGCCGGGATGCTTGTAGTGGCAATAGATATCGCCGGCGGTCGGTACCGGGGTGTTTTGGTTGAGTTCCATATAACGATTCAGTGCCGGGCGGCCATGAAAAAGATCCCCGAAAGCGCCACCGGAAGGCATGCGAGCGATTCCACGATCATCAAGGCTGAAAGGGAGGGATGTGCCATCAGCGGATACGCCGCCATGGCGGCGATGCCGAGCGCGAGGATCGCCGCGCCTCCGATGCGCGGCCAAAACCATCCACATGCAAGGAGCGCGATGAGCGCCAGCACTTCGGCGTAATGGGACCAGCCCGCCATTCCTTCGCCGATGGCAAATGCCCCGAAAAACACCACAGGGATCGCCCCGAGGACGACGGCGACAAACTTCCCTTTTCTCCCTAAAACCATAGCTATATTATATCGCCCGCCGGAAAAGGGCGCCATCGCGCCACTATTCCCTGCTGGATATCCGTGCGGTGGGGGTGAGATTCGAACTCACGATACGGTTTCCCGTATGACGGTTTTCAAGACCGTTGCCTTCAACCACTCAGCCACCCCACCTTACCTCTGTGGACCCACGGGGAATCGGACCCCGACCTCCTCCATGCCATGGAGGCGTAATACCATTTTACTATGAGCCCGAAGTATGCGGACAAATCCCCGCGTTTCATTGCCATACCAGGGGGCAACGACTATAGTATAGTAAACGAAATGCCCTCGTAGTTCAATGGATAGAACTGGCCCGTCCTAAGGGCAAAATGGGAGTTCGATTCTTCCCGAGGGCACCATATAAAAAGGATCGAACGCCGGAACCGGATTTTTCAGCAGGAAAATCCGGCGAGGCGGTGCCCAGGCCAGATGCGAGCGGCGGCGAGCATTTGAGCCGCGGGCGATTCTTCCCGAGGGCACCCTGAGTAATGCACATTGCGGGACATATAAAAGTGCTATAATAGAACCATGAATACCAAGAGGGGCTGGGCGCTCGCCATTGCCGCCATCGTGATCATCGCGGCGCTTGGTGCAGGAACGGCCATCTGGTACGCGAACAAACAGGGCGCTCTTCCAAGCCCCCAAGGGCAAGGCGGCGCGGTCACCCATCCGACCTCCACTCCTGCTGCGGATTTTTCCGGCTGGAAAACCTACACCGATGCGCAGAACGGCTACACGGTGAAATATCCTTCGCCATGGACGCAGACCAGCGTCGCCGTCGGATCCGGAACGAATACGTTCACCTCCATCACCATCTATAATCCCGCGGCGCCCTACAACAGCGGCATACAGGTCCAGAAAGCCGAAGCCATTGAAGGGACTTCAACGCTTGATGCGGCCGTGGAATCCTATATGTCGAGCTATACGGACAGCAGCCATGGGTATGGATGGACCTATACCGCCCCCGCCTCCTCCACCATCAGCAATCTGCCTGCGGTAATGACCGACCTCACCACCAAACTCAACGGCAAGCCCCTCGGGGTCACCCGGTGCATCTTCTTTGCCGTCAACAACAATCTTTTTGAGATCATATATCCCCTCCAGCAGATTCCCCAGGACCTTTCCCAGGTACAGATGATGCTTTCCACGTTCACGGTAGATCAGAACCATTAAGATTCCTCCTGCCTGCCCTTCAATGCCCCTCTGGGATTGCGGGCTGGATTATTTTTGCGATGAGTTCTAGAATCATAGGCGACCCGGGCGACCAATGGAGAGGTGGCTGAGCGGTCGAAGGCGCCGCACTCGAAATGCGGTGTACTCGAAAGGGTACCGTGGGTTCGAATCCCACCCTCTCCGCACGATGAACGAACCAGAGCATTTCTTGGGCTGTGTGGCGGTAAAGGCCATCATTGAAAAATCCGGGAAGGTTTTGATTGTCCGCGACCGAAAGAATGCCGACAAATGGGAACTTCCCGGAGGGAGAGTAAACTGCGAAGAAGGAGTTGAACAAGCCTTCACGAGAGAGATCGAGGAAGAGCTCGGCATCCATGTCGAACTCGGGGACTTCGTCCATTCGGAACCGCGAGGCTCGGCACCTCAGAGGCCGGCGCACCTTTTTATTATTTTTACCGCGAGAAATATCGACGAATACGGGCCGTTATCGGTCCCCTCGGAAGAAATCGGCGAAGCACGCTGGATAGAGAAGGACGAAATGGATGGCATAAAATTTTTTGGCGAAAGCGAACATGCCCTGAAGCGGTTTTGGGGTGAAATATAGCACGCCTCTTCCCGGCGTTTCCCGGCCTCGGTCCTTATGCCTGGATGAACCGCACCGCCACATAGACGGCGAAGGTGATGGTGGTGATGAAAAAGCTCACCGGGTAGGAAAGGTAGAACGAGAGGAAGAGCCCGATCCACGTCGCCGCGAGGGCAATGGCCACCGAAAGGGCGATTCCCTGCGCGGGGCGGCGGACCAGACGCTGGGCCACGGCTGCAGGCGTCACCATGAGCGCAAAGATGAGCAGGACGCCGACTACCTGCACGGCGATGGAGGTCGCGACGGCAACCAGCAGCATAAACACCAGTCCAAGCGCGAAGACCGGCACGCCCTTCGCCTCGGCAACATCCTCGTCAAGCGATGTGAAAAGGAGGGGGCGATACACGGCGGCAACCGCGGCAAGGAGCACAGCTCCGGCGATGAGCGTCACCCATACGTCACCTGCGCTGATGCCGAGAATCTCGCCGAACAGCAGAGAATATGCCTCGGTGGCATAGCCCGAATAGAGGCTGATAAAAAGGACGCCGAGCCCCAGCATGAAGGCCAGCACCGTCCCGATCTGCACGTCGCGGTTCGCCGCGCGGCGGCCGAGCGACGCAATGGCAATGCCGCCGCCGCCCGTGAAGACAAGAAGTCCCACGATCGGATTCAGCCCGAGCAGTACCGCACCGGCCGCGCCGGCGAAGCCGATATGCGAAAGCGCATGCGCGGCGAAGGACGACTGGCGGACCACGATGAAATAGCCGATGATGCCCGCCACCACCGCGACGACGGTCCCCGCCTCAAAAGCATGCCGCATGAAAGCGTACTGCCACATTCCCTGCAGGTCGGCGAAGATGTTGAAAGTAAAAAGGGCGGCATTAGGCATGGTCGTGATAGCAGTGGCCGTGCTCATCATGATGATGGCCGGCGTGGTCGGTATGGGCATGACCGTGCCCTCCTTCGGCATGATCCTCGCCATGGTCATGGTGCGGCGTGTCGTCTATGCCGACGATCGCGATCCGCCCCCGCGAATCCTTGAGCACCTCGATGGGCGCGCCGTAAAGCGCCGTGAGCGATGCCGAAGTGAGCACCTCGGCCGGTGCACCGGTCGCCACGCGGCCGTTGGCCACATAGATCACTCGGTCCAGCACCGGCAGGAGCGGATTGATGTTGTGGGCAATGAGCAGCACGGTCACCTTGCGCGCGCGCACGACGTCATTGATAAGCCGGACCAGATCCGACTCCCGGCGCATATCAAGGTTTGCGAGCGGCTCATCGAGGAGCAGAAGGTCGGGCTTTCCCACCAACGCCTCCGCAAGGAACACCCTCTGAAGTTCGCCGCCCGAGAGCATGCCGAGCCGGCGGTGCGCCAGATCCTCGGCGCCGACCGTGCGCAAGGCCGCCATGGCCTCCTCCGTGGCCGCGCGGCCGCCCGTGCCGATGCCCCATCGGTTCCCTTCCGCGCCGAGCCAGACGAGCTGGAGCGCCTCGATCCCCGTCTCGGCATCGATGGGATGGCGCTGGGGCACATAGCCGATGCGCGGATTGCCCCGGCGCGGCGCGGCGCCGAACACCGAGATCGATCCGCCGAGCGGCTGGGCGAGGCCGAGAAGCATCCGGAAAAGCGTCGTCTTGCCGGAGCCGTTGGACCCGAGCACGGCAACAAACTCCCCCTGTCCCACGGAAAAATTCGCCCCCCGCCATATGGCGTGCGACGCGTATCCCCCTTCCAGATTATTTGCCTCAATGACGTGCATAATGCTGATAAAAGTATATGGATGGCCGCGTTATTTTCCCGACGAGAGCGCGCGCATGAGCGCCGTCACCTGTCCGCCCATCCAATCCTGAAAGGTGGCGTTCGGCGGCTGCATGGTCTCCGTAATGCCGACCACGGGGATCCCCGACTGCGCCGCGATCTGCCGCATGCTGTCCGTGAGCGGCGTCACCGTCTGTTCATTATATACCAACACCTTCACCTGGCCCGAGCGAAGCTGATCTTCGAATTGCACCACGCTCGCCGGCGGCGGATCGTTCCCTTCAGCGACTGCCGAGATGAAGGGCTTCGGCGAAACAAGGTCCAGCCCTGCCGCATCGGCAAGATAGGAAAAGATATCCTCCGTGGCCGCGACCTTCGTCCCGCCAAACTGCGCCTTGATTGCGGCAATGCGGCCCTGATACCCTGCGGCAAGCGACGCCTGGAGCGTTTGATAGTTCGCCTCGTAGTAGGCGGCATTCGCGGGGTCGAGCGCGGCAAGGTCCTGTTCCATCTGCGCGGCGGCAGCATTCACATAATCCGGGCCATACCACAGGTGTGGATTGCCGCCTTCCTGCACGCCGACCCGCGCGGCCACGTTGAGCGTCTTCCGGTCCGAACGGGATCCTTGCCCGGCCCCGATCAATCGGTCCATCCAGCTGTCATAGCCCGCACCGTTCTCGATCACATAATCTGCCTGCGCCACGGCCCGTGCGTCGGCCGCGCTCGCCTCATATTCGTGCGGGTCCGCGTTCGGATCGGAAACCAGGGAGAGCACGTCCACGTGCGCGCCGCCGATCTGCGCAGCAAGGCTGCCCCAGAAATTCTCCGCCGCAACCACCCGCAGGATGCCGCCGGGGCCCGAAGGCCCGGAGCGCCCGGAATTCGCCTCGTGCGGAGTGCGGGAAAGCGCGATGGCAAGCGCTACGACCATAGCCACCGCGATAGCGGCAACAATAAATATCCTGGTCTTCTGGTGCATGCCCTTATGATACCGCCCACAGGGACCGCGTCAAATTATTTGCAAATAATTCGCATTAAGAATATGATAGCGGCATGAAGCAGAATCCCCTTGCGGCAACCCTCCGACAAAGCGGTTACAAGGCCACCCATGCACGGCTCGCCATCCTGGCCTACTTCAAAAAGCATCCGCGGCCGCTTTCCGCGCGCCAGATCGTGGAAGGCATCGGCACAGAGGTAGACCAGGCCACCGTCTACCGAACCATTCGCTCGCTCAAAGGAAAGAACATCATCCGCCAGGTAGACCTGCGCCATAACCATGCCCACTATGAATTCGCCAGCCTCGGCGAACATCACCATCTTGTCTGTACCCGATGCGGCAAAGTGGAGGACGTCCATCGCTGCAACATGGAAACCATGCGAAGGGAGGTCCTTGCCGAATCAAAGCATTTCGCGGACATCAGCCAGCATTCGCTCGAATTCTACGGCACCTGCAAAGCCTGCGCACAAAAAGAAAGTTCGCGTTCCCGGGAGGAAACGCGAATTCGATGAATCCCCGCTGCCATTGCCAAGCGCCGGCAGCATCATTACACTAGATGACATATGCCGCGCCGACACGACCGCCAGGAAAAGATCTATATCTATGGCAAGCACGCCCTGAACGAGGCGCTCACGAATGCGCCGCATGCCGTGAAGAAGGTGTTTCTCGCGCCGGAAGTGAACGACCCCGAACTCCGGGCACTCCTCAAAAAGCGCGGCCTTGCCGCCGCGGAGCTCAAGTCGCGCGAAATGGGGCACATGGTGGGCCGCGACACCGCGCACCAGGGGGTCATCGCCATCGCCGACCCGGGGGCGATCGTCCTTGATTTCGACCCGTTCCTGCGCACGCTCCGCATGGACGAGCGCACGATGCTCGTACTGCTGGACGAGCTCACTGATCCGCACAACGTCGGGGCCATTATCCGGAGCGCCGCCGGGTTCGGCGCGGCAGGCGTCCTGCTTCCCGTCCACAACCAGGCGCCGATCACCGGCGCGGTCGTCAAAGCATCCGCAGGCATGGCATTCCGCGTGCCCATCGTGCAGATCGGCAACGTGAACCAGGCGGTGGACGCGCTCAAAAAGCAGGCGTTCCGCGTATACGGACTCGTGATGAACGGCGCCATGAATGTGGCCGAAGAACGCTTTGACGCGCCGTCGCTTTTTATCGTCGGCAACGAGGGCGAAGGCATCCGCCAAAAGACCATGGAACGCTGCGACGTCCGCCTGCGGATCCCCATGGATCCGCGCTGCGAATCGCTCAACGCCTCCGTCTCGGCGGCGATCGTCCTCTATGCATGGAGCGTACGGCATCCTGATGCCCTGGGATCAGGATAAGAGGGTCGCGGATTTTCTGATATAATCAGGGATATGAAGCATACCGATCTCGCAACCCGCGGCTGGAACGATTACGAACTTCTCGATTCCGGCGACAACAAAAAACTCGAGCGCTGGGGCAGCTTCACCGCCATCCGCCCCGAAACGCAGGCCATCTGGAAACCTCTGCATCCGGAGCTCTGGAAAGGCGCCGATGCGGAGTTCCGCATGGAAGGCGGCAAGGGATCATGGCACGGGAAGCGGGCGCCGGAACCGTGGGATATCTCCTGGAGCGCCGGCGGGACGGATGCGGCAGTGCGCTTTTCCCTGCGACTCACGGCATTCAAGCACACCGGCGCCTTCCCTGAACAGGCGCCCAACTGGGAGTGGGTCATTGAACGGGTTGCGGCGTGCACCGCGCACGACAAAGCAGGCGGATCCCCGAAGGTGCTCAACCTTTTCGGCTATACCGGCATCGCAAGCATCGCCGCGGCGCTTGCCGGCGCGCAGGTGACGCACTGCGACGCCTCCAAACAAAGCAACGCATGGGCGCGGGAGAACGCCGCGCGTTCGGAGGTCCCGGAGGGCAGTATCCGCTACCTCACGGACGACGCCTTCAAATTTGTCCAGCGCGAACTGCGGCGCGGCGCCGCATACGACGGGATCATCCTCGACCCGCCCGCGTTCGGCCGCGGCGCCCAGGGCGAAGTATGGCATATAGAGACGGACATCGTGCCGTTGCTTGAGGATCTGCACCGATTGCTCTCCCCTGCGCCCGGCGCGTTCTTCCTGTTGAACGGCTACGCGGCAGGCTATGCGCCGCAATCGTTCGTCCAGGCAGCGGAAAGCGCATTCGGCGCCATGGACCACGCCGAGTTCGGCGAACTGCGCATTGAGGAGCGCGGAGGAGGACGCGTGATCCCCTCGGGCATCTACGTGCGCTTCGCGCGATAGCGGCGGCGCGGCGAAAATCTGCTACAATATATCCATATGGACGATGCGCGCGTCATCAGGATCGTAAAAAAGATCATGCCTTCGGTGGTCTCGATTGCGATCACGGAAAAACTTGAGGACCTCCGCAAGCAGCTTCCGCACGGTCCGGAGACCACCATCCCTGAAAGCGCGGCGGATGCCCATGGCATGGTGGAGATCGGCGGCGGTTCTGGCTTCATTGTGGCGCCGAACGGGCTCATCCTCACCAACAAGCACGTGGTAAGCGATGCAAATGCCGAATACACGGTGATACTGAACGACGGGCGCAGCTTCCGGGCAAGCGTGATGAGCCGCGACCCCATCAATGACGTCGCCATCCTCAAGATCGATGCCGACCGGCTCCCCTGCCTCAAGCTCGGCGATGCCGGCAAGCTCCAGCTCGGCCAGTCGCTCATTGCGGTCGGCAACGCCTTGGGCATCTTCCGCAACACCGTTTCCGTCGGCATCGTCTCCGGCCTTTCCCGTGCCATCACCGCGCAGGCCGATCCGGGAGCGCCGGCACAGGAGATGCGCGGCCTCATCCAGACCGACGCCGCGATCAATCCCGGCAATTCGGGCGGACCGATCGTGGACCGCGACGGGTACGTGGTCGGCGTGAACGCCGCCATCGTCTCCGGCGCACAATCCATCGGCTTTGCGATCCCGGTAAGCGCCGCGCGGCGCGACATCGATGACCTGCTCCGCTACGGCCGCATCCGCAGGCCGCTCCTTGGCGTGCGCTATATCATGGTGGACGACGACTTGAAGGCAAAGATGGGCCTCTCCGTGGACTATGGCGCGCTCGTACTCCGCGAAAGCCAACACGACTACGCCGTCATCCCCGGAAGCCCCGCCGAGAAGGCCGGCATCAGGGAGATGGACGTGGTGCTTGAACTGAACGGGGGTCGCCTGGACCGCAACCATCCCATCCAGGATTTTCTCGAGAACTCCAACGTGGGCGACGAAGTGCATCTGCTCATCCTGCGCAGCGGGAAGCAGTTCCCCATCAAGCTCATACTCGCAGAACGGAAATCGGTAGCCTAGTAGGAGTAGAGATCCACGAGCCGGCCCTGCCTGTCCAAGAGCTTCACGGTGTCGTGATACTGGTCCACCACGTTGGATCCGGTCCATACCCACACCTGATTGCTCAGGAAATTCGCGTCGCCCACATGGTCGGTGAAGCACGATTTATAGTTGAAGTGGTTCTGCAGGTAGTCATAGCAGGCATAATCCGTGCGGGGCACGGGAACGTTGTTGAGGTCCGGCGACGCGCATCCGCTGAGCGATCCAATGTAATTCTGGCAGGCGCCGGTGAAGTTCTGCAGCGCCGAGCGGTCGATATACGGGCAGCTCTCCGGAAGCCCCGGTTTGAAGTTCGCCACATGCGCAAGATACCCCACACAGGCATTGAGACGGAGGTTGAAAGGCGCCGAAGAGGAATAGAGCGAGACGGTATCCCCGCTTTTCACGACGATATCGCTTGCGGGAGTGAGCCCGGAAGGATCGTAGAGATTGATCGCCTGAGGGATATATTCGCCGCTGTTGTTCGTCTTGATCTGCCATCCGGTAATGTCCACCTTTTCCCCCGAATTCAGGTAGGCATAGAGCGTGATCTGCCCATAATAATAGCTCGTGCCCGCGGAAACGCTGCCCAGCCGGATCTGGTGGAAATAAGGCGAAAGCTCGGCCAAGGTGTAGCCTGCGGGGATCTGCGAAGGATCGATGGCGGGCGCGCCCGTGGACGAGGGCGAGGCGAGGTAGGTCCCGGTCGCCGCCGGAAGCCCCGACGGCCCCTGCGCCACATGCGAGGATCCCAGGCTGAAGTTGAACGCCGAAGAGCTCGCCACGCCATGGAACCATGACGACGGGATCCCGGACGCCGCGGGGTGCATGACGACCTGGTAGAGGAACACCCCCAGGGCGAGGAGAAGTACGATACCGATGATGCCGACGATCTTGCCGATCATAATATGACGATGTTCACCAGTTTTTTCTCAATATAGATGATCCTCTGCGGATCCTTGCCGCCGAGCGCGGCCTGCACCTTCGCATTCCCGAGCGCCATCGCCTTCGCCTCGCTTTCGGAGATCGCCGCAGGGACCGCAGCAATATCCTTCACCTTCCCGTTCACCTGGAACACCAAGGAAAGCTCTTCCTCTATAATAAGCCGCGGATCGTATTCCGGCCATGGCTCGAAGTCGAGATAGCTCTCATGGCCCGCGAGGGACCACAGCTCCTGCCCCATGTGCGGCGCAAAGGGATGCACCAGCTTGATGAGCATCCCGAGCTCGTCGTTCGCGAGCGGTGCGGCGGGTTCCAGCTCGTTCAGCAGGATCATGAGCGCCGAGATGGCCGTATTGAACTTGAGCGCCTCAATGTCATCCCCCACTTTTTTGATCGCCCGATGCAGGGCGCCGGATGCCGAAACGGCGGGACGGCCCGCGGCGGCAGGCGCCGGCGCTCCTGCAAGCGCCGCCGTCACATACCGCCAGACCCGCACAAGGAACCGGCTTGCCCCCAAGATCCCCTTCGGATCCCATGGCGCACCTTCCTCGAACGGCCCCATGAACATCTCGTAGAGCCGTACGGTATCCGCGCCATATTCGGCGATGAGCTCGTCGGGATTCACCACATTGCCTTTGGACTTGGACATCTTCTGCCCGTCCGCGCCGCGGATCAAACCCTGGTGGCGCAGCTTCAGGAACGGCTCGTCAAAATCCAGCCAGCCCTCGTCGTGCAGGAATTTCGTGACAAAGCGCGAATAGAGCAGGTGCAATACGGTGTGCTCCGCACCGATAATATAGAGGTCCACCGGCATCCAGTGCCTCACTTTTGCCTTGTCAAAAATCGCCGCGGCATTATGCGGATCAGGATAGCGCAGATAGTACCACGACGAATCCACGAAGGTGTCGAAGGTCTCCGAATCGCGCTTCGCGCCCGCGCCGCCGCACTGCGGACACTTCACGTTGATGAACTCCGGGTCGCTCGCGAGCGGGGCCACGCCCTGCGGACGATAATGTTCAAGTACCGGAAGGATCACTGGCAGTTCCGCATCGGGCACCGGCACGATGCCGCATTTTTCGCAATGCACCATCGGGATCGGCACGCCCCAGTAGCGCTGGCGCGACACGGACCAGTCGCGCAGCTTGTACTGCGTTTTGCGCGTGCCGCCTACGAACTTCACGATCTCCCATTTTACGGCCTCGGAATCCATGCCGGAGAACTGCGCGGAATCGCGCAGGATGCCTTCGCCGGTAAAGACATAGCCTTCCTCATTGATCAAGCTTTTTACGAATTGGCCCTCAATCACGGAAAAGAACGAGTCGAACTCATTTTTCTTTTTCCAGACCACCTCGTGAAGACTCGCTTCTCTCTCGTCAACGGGATCGCGCTCTTCATTCTCCAGCTCGAACATCACATAGTGGAACTTCGCCCACCGGTTCTGCTCCTTTACACGATGATAAAAAAGACTGTTGATGACGACATCTGGCTTCTTTATGAATCGCAGGTTCTTATAGCCGGTCTCCTCATGGACCTCCCGCCGGGCCGCCTCCACTGGATCTTCCCCTTCTTCTATCCCGCCGGTGACCATGCCGTGCATGTGGACCCCTTTCCAGCTTACGCAAAGATAGGAATCATCCTTGGGATTGCGCACCACGGCGCAGACCGCGTTCCTTTTCACGAATTCAAGCCCCGGCTTCACCGCCGATTCGCTTTCCGGTCCGGCGACAAATTTGGGTTCCACTACCTGCTTCACCGGCAGGCCGAACTTCTTCGCGAATGCGAAATCGCGCTCGTCGTGCGCAGGCACCGCCATAATGGCCCCCGTGCCGTACGAACCCAATACGTAATCCGCGATCCACACCGGGATTTCCTCCCGGGTTGCGGGATTCACGGCGCGGATGCCCTTGAGCTCCACGCCGGTCTTCTCCTTGGTCGTCTCCTGGCGCATGAGGTCCGTCTTATGCGATGAGGCGTCCACGTACGCCGATACCTCGTCCGCATTGGCCATCCGCGGCTTGAGCTGGGCCACAAGCGGATGCTCCGGCGCAAGCACCATATAGGTCGCGCCGAAAAGCGTATCCGGCCGCGTGGTAAACACTTTGATCTTCGTGCCATCCGCACCTGCCAACGGGAAATCGATCTCCGCGCCCTCGCTCTTGCCGATCCAATCCTCCTGCCGCTTCACCGTCGCCGACGGCCAATCAAGCCCTTGAAGGCCGGAGAGCAGCCGTTCGGCATAATCCGTGATGCGCAGCATCCATTGTTCCATGAAGCGCTCTTCGATGATGCTGCCGCACCGGTCGCATACGCCGTTCACCACCTGCTCGTTCGCAATGACCGTCTGATCCTTCGGGCACCAGTTCACCTTCGCTTTCGCGCGATACGCCAATCCCTTTTTGAACATCTGGATGAAGATCCACTGCGTCCACTTATAGTATTCGGGCGTGGACGTGTTGACCTCGCGGTCCCAATCGTACGAGAAGCCGAACATCCGGACCTGGCGGCGGAAGTTATCCGTGTTCTCCAGGGTCACCTGCTGAGGCGACCTCCCCACCTTCAGGGCGTAGTTTTCCGTCGGCAGGCCGAACGCATCCCACCCCATCGTATACAGCACCTCCCGTCCGTGCATGCGCGTAAACCGCGCGTGGACATCCTCGGCGATATAGCCCTTCGGATGGCCCACATGGAGGCCTGCGCCCGACGGGTACGGGAATGTTTCCAGCTGATAATATTTCGGCTTCGATGAATCGTCATCAGCCTTAAAAACCTTCTCGTCCAGCCACCGCTTTTGCCATTTTGCCTCTATTTCCTTGGGGTTATAACGCTCCGCCATAGTATTACCATTCTACGGCCTCCGGAGGATGGCCGCAACTTTCCGGGAGGACATCAAAAATGTATTACATTTTCATTAAACAAAAAGGCTGAGACGTCGTGCCCTCCAATACGAAGATGTTTGATTATCTGCCTATGCCATGCTCTCGAACCCTTCCAAGGCCGCTGCCTTGTTGTGTTCGCGGATCTTTTCCAAAGCTTTTGCCTCAATCTGGCGGATACGCTCGCGCGTCACGCCGAATGCCTTGCCTACTTCCTCGAGGGTATGGCTGATGCCGTCATCCAGGCCGAAGCGCATCTTCAAAATCTGCTGTTCGCGCTCAGTGAGGTCGATCATGATCTCCTTGATCAAGTCGCGCAGCATTGCGCGCGCGGTAAGCTGGGACGGCGTGGCATTGCGCTCGTCGGGGATGAAATCGGACAGCGTGGAATCCTCCTCGTCGCCGATCGGGGTCTCGATGGAAAGCACCTCTTGCGAGATCTTCTGGATATGGCGCACCTTCTCCACGTCGATGCCCATCTCCGCGGCGATCTCCTCCGCGAGCGGATCGCGGCCGAGCTCCTGGATCAGCTGGCGGCGCACCTGCGTATATTTGGAAATGGTCTCCACCATGTGGACCGGAATGCGCACCGTGCGCGACTGGTCGGCCAGCGCGCGGGTGATCGCCTGGCGGATCCACCAGGTGGCGTAGGTCGAGAATTTGAAGCCGCGGCGGTAATCGAACTTCTCCACGGCGCGCGAGAGGCCGATGTTCCCCTCCTGGATCAGGTCGAGGATGCTCAAATGCGGCGTGCGGTTCACATAGCGCTTGGCAATGGAAACTACGAGGCGCAGGTTCGCCTTCATCAATTTCTGGCGCGCTTCCTCGTCCCCTTTCTCGGCGCGCTTCGCGAGGTCGCGCTCCTCGTCCTTGCTCAAGAGCGGCGTCTTGCCGATCTCCTTCAGATACATCTGCACCGCATCCGGCACGTCGCCTTCGAACGCGAGCGAATCGTCCAGATGATTCCCTGCATCATCGTCTTTGGAAAAATCGATGAGCGCGGAGGTCTCGATCACCTTGATACCCGCCTTTTCCAGGCGGTCATAGATCTCGTCCAAAAGCTCCACGTTGTCCTCGATCTTCGGGAAATAATAGAGGATCTCGTTGTCCGTCACAAAACCGCGCGGACGGCCGCGCTCGATGAGCTCGTTGATCTCGTTCGCGTTCGCCTTGAGCGCCTTCTCGAGCTTGGTGATCTCCTTGGCGTGGACGTGGGAAATCTTCCGGACAGGTTTCTTCGCCGCCGCGGATTTTGCGCCCGATTTTCCCGGCTTCCTGGATATAAGCTTTGCCTTTTTGAGCGGCGGCTTGGCCACCTTCAAAGAGCGCTTCTTCAAAGTTTTCTTGGGTTTCATAGAAGATGTACGGGGCTTCTTTGCCCGCTTGACCTTAGGCATAAGAGAGAAAGCGCCTGCCTATTGATACCTCATTATCCTCTATTTATTACGTTTTTACAAGTCCGGAGCCTGCGCAGAGAGTTCCTGGAGCTCTTTGAGCGCCGCCGCAAGCTCTTTCTCGTCCCCCCTCGCCTCGGCATTCCGCACCGCAAGCGAGAGCACCCGGCGGCGCTCTTTATAGTATTCCTTGGCAAGTTCCGCCTTTACTGCCGCAATTTCGGCAGGGTCCGCGGCCTCCGGCGCCTGCAGGATGATGAGGTTGATGATCTCGTCGAGCGCCGGATCGTCGCTCTTCCGGGCGCCGGATCTGAGGATGCGGAATATCTCCTTCTCTGAAGGGGGAAGGTACGGCTCGGCATCTTCCATAAAGTCAAAATTGTTCCGGGCGACGCCGATGGCAAACAGGGTCTCGCACAGGCGCTCGCGGCGGGAAAGTTCGCGGCGCGACACGGCGGAAGACGCCGCGGCATCTTCCCGTTCGGGACCATGCGGGGCCGCAAATGCCGAATCCGACTTGGCCGCCTCTTCGTCCAGTGTCCGTTCCGCGATCCCCGTACGCTTGGCAAGTTCCTTCATCCAAAAATCGCGCTCCACCGGACTCGCCATCCGATGCAGCTTTCCCAGGATGACCCGGAGTTTTTCAAGCCCGCTCCGCGACTGAAGCTCATGGAGGTCAGCCGGCAGATATTTGCGGAAATAAAACTCGGGTGCGGGCACGGCGGATGCGATCGCGCGCTTCACGCTCTCCGGATCGGCGCGGACGGCGTCGGCGGCATCCTTGATGCTTCCCGGCGCGGCACCGGGGACGCCGATCGTCGCCACCTTCACGGTAAAATCGTTCGACTCGGCAAGGTCTATCGCCCGCTCGGCGGCGTCGGAGCCGGCCGCATCATTGTCAAAGCTCAGTATCAGTTCCTGGGCCAGGCGGCGGAGCGTATGCAGGTGGTCCGCGGTGAGCGCCGTGCCGGAGCTTGCGATCGCATTGCGGACGCCGCTCTGCCAGCTCATCAGGAAATCCATCTGGCCTTCCACAAGGAATGCGGCCTTCTCGTCGCGGATGCCGTCCTTGCTCTTCCAAAACCCGTAGATAAGGCGCGACTTCTGGAAGATCGGCGTCTCGGGACTGTTGATATATTTGCCGAGCGTGCCGGTGTCGAGTTGGGGCAGGATGCGGCCGGTGAAGCCCACCACCTTGCCCAGGTGATTGTGGATCGGGAACATGATGCGCCCGCGGAACCGGTCAAGCATCAATCCCCGCTCGGTCTTGATGGACAGCCCGGCCTGCACGAGGTCCTGCGGCGCGGCGCCGCCGTGCAAAAGCGCCATGGAAAGGCCCTCCGGCTCATTGGGCGCCCAGCCGATCTCGAAGGTCGCTATGGTTTCCTCGAGCAGCCCGCGGTCGGCAAGATACTTTTTTGCAATGGGTGCGGCGGCGAACGATTTCAGATAGAACCGCTTGGCCGCCTCGTTCAGATCGTAGAGCAGGCCGGTATAACGGTACTCCGCAGGATTCTGCGTGCGCAGTTCCACGCCCGCTTTTTCCGCGAGCAGGCGCAGGGCCTCCCCGAATTCCAGATTCTCATGCTTCATCACGAACGTGAAAATGTCGCCGCCAAGGCCGCACCCGAAACAATGCCACGTCTGCCGGTCCGGCGACACAATAAAAGAAGGCGTCTTCTCGTTGTGGAACGGACAGCGCGCCTTGAAATTCTTGCCTGCCGGCATGAGCGTGATATACCCGCGGAGCACCTCCGCAACATCCAGTTTGCCCTTGATAAGATCGGTAGTGGAGGACGGCATGGTACCTGGATTGTAAACCTGAGGGGATGAAAGGGCAACCGAAGCACCTGCGCGAGGCGATATACTATTTCCCTCCGTTATACATCGCCGCGACCTCTGAAGCAGAGAGGGCCCTTCCGTAGATGCGGACATCATCAATGGCCCCGTTGAAAAATTCCGCCGGGGTCGAGGTCCCCATCTCTGCCCCTATCGCCCAAGGATATCCGTTGCTGTAAGAGAGCGTTCCTCCCACAAGCGTCTGGTTCACAAGGACACCGTTTATATAGAGCGAAAGAGATGACCCGGAGTATTCGCAAACCACATGCGCCCACGAACCGGCGCTGATGGAGTTGCTGGGAGAAGAAATGCTGGGAGATCCGCTGGTGGTCTTTATGAAACAGAACACATTGCTGGAGCCCCCCGTCGAAAGATCGATGACGCCTCCAAGAGATCCTGACTGCCAGCTGTTGGAAACGATCCTCAGCCATGATGTGGTGACGGAGGGATTGATCCATGCGCTCACGGTAAGCGCATTTGTGGACTGCAACGCCGTAGGGTTCCCCATGTTCACATAATCGTTGGCGCCGTTAAAGCTTCCGGCGTAAGGGCCTATTTTCCCCGTGGTATAGTACGGGGTGCTGCCATACCATGTTCCCGTAGCATTGGTGCCGGAATCATCATACGCGATGCCGCCGCTTCCCTCATCAAGCGGCCAATAGCCCGCAAGCGTGGGATCTCCATAATCGAGAGGCTCAAGGCCAAGCCTGGAGCCTTTTTCATAGACCGATGCCAAAGAACCTCCGTCCCCTGAAATCTGATCATTGCTTCCTCCCAATCCATACTTGGCCGATTCCATGGCCGCAGTGACCTCAAACTGGGCTCCGTTTGTCGTATAGGTATAATAGAGCCGCGATGAGGATTGATTGGTAGGATCGACAGGAAGATTGCTTAAGGGATCCCCCGAGGAAATGGCCGCGAGGTTCACCGGGATCCATCCGGTGCCGTTCGCATTGCGATAGGTGGAACTCGCGGCGCAATGATAGCTATAAGTCACAGGCAATGCAGGGAGTCCAAGGGAGGCGCAGTTGGTCCCTGCAGTAGACGTAGCGGCAGGATCCGGGATGGAGACATAGACCACGCTTGAAGATCCAAGAGAAAAGGAGGGTGCCGCGGATTGATCGGTGGAATAAAGACTGAGGGCACTGTTCAAAGTGTCCATATCGGAAACGCGGTTCGAATCCCTTGATTGCCGCAGAAGCTCCGCAGGGTTCAGAGTGAGGACCACGACGACCGCCAAAATGGCAATGATGGCGATCACCACCAAAAGTTCGATCAAAGTGAATCCGGACGGCGCATGAGCATCATGTTCTGCCATGGCATTATTATAACAAAAACTGCCGCATCTTGCAGAAACCCATCACGGCCTTCTCCTCCTTCTTTTTTTAGCGCTCTACGTTACACGATCACCGCATGCAAAAGCCCGATGCTTTGGTTCATCACGACAAAGAGGCCCGCGATGATGATGATGGCCATGCCGCTCAGGATGAG
This sequence comes from Candidatus Parcubacteria bacterium, assembly GCA_027449645.1. GTDB lineage: Bacteria > Patescibacteriota > Minisyncoccia > UBA6257 > 2-01-FULL-56-20 > JAKAGE01. The sequence continues at coordinate 17,031 of DAIDLF010000017.1, forward strand.
GCGCGGAGACTGGATCCGGATCTTGATGAAAAGATTGAGAATGCTCGCGATGGCAAAGAGGGCGATAAGGAAAAGATAGAAGCCGTTGGCCACGGCCCGGGGATTTGATGCCAGCCACTGGAGCGCGCCCTGGAAACGGCCCGGCGCCGGGGCCTGCGGCGGGACGGACGCGGGCGCCGCAACGGATGCCGCGGCCTGGGCTGTGGGCGTCGCCGTGGCGACCGCCGGAACAGCCTGGGTTTCAGCCCCCTTCACCGCCACGAAAAGCTGTTGGGAGCTGGAATCCCCCACGCTGGTACTTGCCACAACGATCGCCGCAGGCTTCGGGGCCGAGGCCGGCTTGGGCTTTGCAGGCTCGGATGACGCCGCGGGAGCGGGAGCGGGAGCGGGAACCGGGCTCCCCACGCTCGCAGCCGAAGCGGTGTTCACGAATGCCACCAAGGCGGAGGCCGGGGTGCCGAATTCCTCAACCACATAGATCGCCGGCTGGCCATTGAATGTCCCCTGTGCGGTCGCGATGCCGATCTGCGTAAAATCGGCGTTCAGGATATTCGCGCGGTGCTCGGGCGAATTCATCCAGGCATTCGTCACGTCCTGCGAGTTTGCGAAGTTCACCGCAAGATTCTCCCCGGCATAGCTGAACTGGTAACCGACCTTCTCGAACCAATCCCACGGCGTGACGCCCGAGGGGCTCGTGTGGGCAAAATAATGGTTTGCCGCCATATCGTTCGCCTTGTCCTGGGCCGCCTGCTGGAGCAATGGGCTCACCGTGAGCGCCTGGTCGCCGTTCGCCGTACGGGCCGAGTTGGTCTCATTCACAAGCGAGGTGGCCTCAATAAGGCCGAATAGCTTGATGCGGGGCACAAGATACGCCGAACCAAGCACAAATGCGGATTCCGCGGCAACCATCACGATGAGCACAAATACCACCGCCTGGCGCCGCAAGATATGCGGCTTATGGTCGTTGCCGGAATGCGGGATGAAATAGTTTTTCAGCGCGGAAATCATCTTCTTTCC
>DAIDLF010000018.1 GCA_027449645.1 Candidatus Parcubacteria bacterium
AGCATCAGCGCCGGAGCGCCTTTCTCCTCCCTCCCCGTGGACCCCGTGAACCAGACCTCAAGCAACCTCTACTACACGTATCAGACGAACGGGACAAGCTATGAGGTCTCCGCCTTCATGGAATCCCAGAAGTATGCGAAACAAGGCGCCGGAGGCAGTGACCCCACGCTTATTGAAGCGGGATCCGGTGCCACCACGTTCCCGGTCGTGGGCCGTGGCCTCGTGGGTTACTGGCCGCTCAATGAGGGATCCGGAAGCACCGCGGTGGACTGGAGCGGGAGTGGGGATAATGGGACACTTTCCGGTAGTACATGGACATCGGGCAAGACGAGTGCAAGCGCTGCCCTTCTTGGCTCAGGGGGTTCCATAAATTTTCTCTCGGCTCCGTATATGCCAAATTCTCAACTTACGATCTCTGCGTGGGTGAATTTTCCAGCGATCGTCAACTACCAGAACGTTTTGGTCTCTAATAATTGGGGAAGTAATGGAAGCTGGGTTTTGAGCGTTGGAAGCAGGCCGACTCCGCTGGTATTCTCGATTTTTCAAGGGAGCGCGATAACGGATGGATGCTCGACTTCGATCAATACTTCAACATGGTACTATGTCGTTGGGACCTATAATGGGAACACTCTCTCGGTTTATCTAAACGGAAATATATGTGGTACTGCTACTCTTCCTGGTGAGACGTTGACCGGCACTACGTTTTCAGCGTTAGCGCCTTCCGGGGGTCCATTCTCAATTAATGATATCCGCCTCTACAATCGCGCCCTTTCCTCCGCTGAGATCCAGCAGATCTACAACGCCGAGAAATAATGCCCCTTTATCTCCGATAGAGCAGGATAGTCCATTTCCCGCCCACGGGGATCACCTGTTCCGGCTTCATGGTGGGGAGCGGGAAGGTATAGCACGCGATCCGCGTGCCTTTTTTGAGCTCTTTCAGGAACTTCGGTTCGAGTTTCGCCATGGTCCGCTCGGTAAGGAAACAGAAAACGACGTCGGCGTCGCTGATATCCTGCGAAAAAAGGCTTTCAAATTTCATGGTGGCCCGGTGCGAACGCGAGAAAAAGATTTTGAGCCGGGCGATGAGGTAGGGGAGCAGGTTGATCTCGCATCCCGTCGCCGTGGCGCCGAACTCCTTGTCGGCGATGACGAGCGAGGCGCCCGTGCCCGCGCCGAGGTCGTAGAATACCTCGCCTGGCTTGAGGTCGGCGGCCTGCATGGCGCGTCGCATGATGGATTTGGGGCTCGGGAAGAATGGCGCCGCACTCCGGCGGGCGAGCTCCATGGAGAGGAGGATCGCCGATCCGCATCCGAGGAGGACGATGCCAATGGTATAAAGGATGATCTTGATGGCCAGCATAAAGGCGGTAATAAGGGAGCGGCGCTCGCGGGGTGTCTCGGGGACGTACCGCGAGCCTTCAGGTTATCATCTTGCCCGCATTGCCGTATAATACCTCTATGTCCACCCGGCGTGCAAAGCAGCTCATCTACGGGGCTCTTTATCTTGTAATTCTTGGCCTTATTGGCGCCGCATGTTATGGCGTGGCGCTGCTTTTGATTCCCAAGCCGGCGGTCGTGGCGCCCTGCACCGAAAACTGCATGCCGGCCGGCGCGGAGGCCATCGTGACCTCCACGGTGAAGACCTTTATCACGAGTCCGGGACACTATACCTTCCTGGAACAGATCGCCAATGCGAGCCAGGATTATACGGCGGAATATTTCACCTACGCCATAAATTTCTATGATGCTTCGGGTACGGTGATCCAATCCGTTCCGGGCACCTCATTCCTGTATGCGGGGCAGACGAAATTCCTTGTAGTTCCCAACGTGACCGTTGCGGATCCCGGCGTGGCGACCGGATTTTCCCTCAGCAATGTCTATTGGGTCGCCTCCAGCACGCTTGGCGCCACGCCGCAGTTCAGTTCCCAAAACACCCAGTCGAGCGAAACCAGCAGCACGGTTTCCGTGAGCGGGCAGATCACAAACACTACGATTGCCGCGTTCCAGTACGTGCTCGTGGACGTCATATTCAAGGGGCCGGACGGCGCTCCGGTCGGCGCCACCCAAACCGAGCTCAATAATGTAGGGCCTGGCCAAACCGCCGATTTTTCGGTATTCTATCCCGCAAATGCCGCCATTGATCCTGCCAACAACCAGGTCTTCGTATACGGCATAAAGGGATAATATAGATAATGCTCGCACTCTTCTTGCCGGCGGGGATCCTTGTGGGAACGGGGCTTCTGGTGTTGTCCGCAGTCTCGTTCCACTCTTTTGTGCTCCAGGCGATCTGGGCAGTCTTGGGCGCCATACTGGTGCTGATTTTTTTGCGCGTGGATGCCCGCACCGTCTTCAACTCCCGGTGGGTGGTGTGGGGGATCTACGGCTTTGCGCTCCTCCTTATGCTGTTCGCGCTTGTCGCCTCACCGCTTGTGCGCAACACGCACAGCTGGATCGTGCTTGGCCCGTTCACGCTCCAGCCGGTGGAACTCATGAAGGTGGCGCTCATCCTGCTCTATGCAAGCTACTTTAGCCGGCGGCATATGGCGATCGCGCGCTGGAAGACCATCCTCACCTCGTTCTTCTTCTTTGTGATCCCTGCGGCGATCTCCGTGAAACTGCCGGACCTCGGTTCTGCGGTGATCTTCTTTGGCATCTGGTTCGGTTTCCTTCTCCTGCTCGGCCTCCCGCTCCGGAGAACCCTGGTCGCCCTTCTTGTGCTGGTTCTCGCCGCGGGCTTCATGTGGGCCTATGTCCTCAAGAGCTACCATCGTGCGCGCATCATGGGATTCCTTTTCCCGCAGGACAGCAACGCCCTGGGCATCAATTACAGCGTGACGCAATCCAAGATCGCCATTGGCAATGGCGGCTGGTTCGGGCGCGGCTACGGGCAGGGAACCCAGACCCAGCTCGGGTTTCTTTCGGAACCCACCGAGGATTTCATCTTTGCCGCAACCATAGAGGAGTGGGGATTCCTGGGCGGGCTTGTGGTGTGCGGGGCATTTGTGTTCCTGATCTTCCAGATCCTCAAAATCGGCATGCTGGCTGACGAGAATTTTGAGAAATTCATCTGCCTTGGGACGGCAATGATGTTCGCCGTGCAGTTCATCCTGAATGCCGGATCGGCCACGGGGCTCACGCCGGTCGTAGGCGTCACGTTTCCCTTTCTGAGCTATGGCGGATCAAGCCTGCTCGCGAACACCTTCATGCTGGCGGTCATCAACTCCATCAGAAAACAATCATGATGAAGCGGCCGTACCTTATCGCTGTTGCCGCGGGGTTGGCGGTCATCGTGCTTGCCGCAGTCGCCCTGTTTTTTTATGCGTTGCGGCCGGCCAATGCCGCAAGCTCCTCAACGGTGGTGTTTGAGGTGACGTCGGGAGAGGGCTTTCGGGTGGTGGCGGGGAATCTTTATGCGAGCCATCTGATACGCTCCGCACAGGCCTTTGACCTTTTTGCGCTTGCCGGCGGGAAGGCGCTTTCCCTGAGGCCGGGGCGGTACCGCCTGAGCGCGTCCATGAGCGCCGGGGAGATCCTCGGGGTCCTCTCAAACCCCTCCGCCACGGAGACGACCGTCACTATCCCCGAGGGGATGAACCTTTATGCGATTGACGGGATCTTGAGCCGTGCGCTCGTCATCCATCCGGGGGACCTCATCGGGTTCCATGCCGACGGCAACCTTGAGGGGAAGCTGTTTCCTGACACTTACCAATTCTATACCGACACGACTGCAAGCAGCGTGGTGCAGGAGCTTATGGACAATTTCGATGCCAAGGCCCTCCCCGTCCTGAATGCCGATCCGGCCAATGCGGAACGGAATCTCATCCTGGCGTCTATCCTGGAAAAAGAGGTGCCGGACCCCAAAGACCAAGCGGTGGTGGCGGGGATCCTCCTCAAACGGATGGCCGCGAAAATGCCCCTGGATGTGGATGCCACGGTCTGTTATGCCAAATTGCTGGCCCACCCGACCAGTACGGCGTCCTGCTACCCCCTTACCGCGCTTGACTTTACGCTCGACTCTCCCTACAATACGTATCTATACAGGGGGTTGCCCCCTGGTCCAATCGGAAATCCGGGACTTTCCGCGATCGCCGCGGCGATGCACCCGGAATCCTCCCCGTACTGGTATTACCTGAGCGATCCCAAGACGGGGAAAACCATATTCGCCAAGACCCTTGACGAACAGAACCAAAATAGAGTTAAATACTTAGAAAGCGACTAAGTAACGGTATCCCTCGGAAACGAATCGGGAAGTGCCGTTTTTTGCGCATTGGGCTCTTGACTTTTATTGCAAGGTCGACTATCACCATGAAATTCTATTTTTTGGATCCATTCATAGAATGACCGCGGGCGCGTGCCGGCGGGTTTCGTATTTTATCATCCTCTAATAAAACAATTCTCATCCTATGGCAAAATTCTCCTCAACCAAATCGTTTGCGAAGTCGAAGCCGCTCATCTCGCCTTTCAATCTCAACGAGGCCCAGCTCAAATCATACCAGTGGTTCCTCAAAAAAGGATTAAACGAATTGCTTGAGGAGATCTCGCCGATCCGGGACCATACCGGGCACGAGTTTGAGCTCTATTTTTCGGACTACCGTTTTGACGAGCCGAAGTATGATGAGACGACGGCGCGCTACAAGGAGGCCACCTATGAGGCTCCGCTCCGCTGCACCTTGCGCCTTGTGAACAACCACACCGGCAAAGAGACGAAGCAGGAGGTCTATTTCGGCGATTTCCCGATCATGACCGAGCACGGCACGTTCATCGTGAACGGCGTGGAGCGCGTGGTGGTCGCCCAGCTTGTGCGTTCGCCGGGCGTCTACTTCACCTCGGTGCCGTACCGCGGCCGCCAGCTCTTCGGCGCAAAGATCATCCCGAACCGCGGCGCATGGCTGGAGTTCGAGACGGACATCGACGGCGTGATCAGCGTGAAGATCGACCGCCACCGCAAGGTGCCGGTCTCCGACCTGCTCCGCATCTTCGGCATGGACACCGAAAAGATCAAGGAGGCCTTTGCCAATGCGGATAACGGCCTTACGAAATACATCGACGCCACCCTCAGGAAGGACGTGGCCAAGGATGCCGACGAATCGTACGTGGAGATCTACCGCCGCCTGCGCCCGGGCGATCCGGCGAGCGCCGAAACGGCGAAGAATCTCATTGCGGCGATGTTCGAACGCGCCGACCGGTACGACCTTTCGGAAGTGGGGCGCTACAAGATGAACCAGCGCCTGGAGTTCGGACAGAAGCGGACCACGAAGCTTTTGGAGGCGGAGGACCTCGTGGCGATCGTGAAGGAGATCATCAAGCTGAACAACGACCCCGACGCCGAGCCGGATGACATTGACCATCTGGGCAACCGCCGCCTCAAAGCGGTGGGTGAGCTCCTGCAGGGACGCCTGCGCATCGGCCTTGCGCGCCTTCGCCGCATCATCCAGGACCGCATGTCCACGGAAGACAAGGACAGCCTCCAGCCGGCCCAGCTCGTGAATTTCCGCCCGATCGCGGCGGTCATCAAGGAATTCTTTGCCTCATCCCAGCTTTCGCAGTTCATGGACCAGGTGAACCCGCTCGCGGAACTTGAGCACAAGCGCCGCATCTCCGCGCTCGGTCCCGGAGGCCTCACGCGCGAGCGCGCGAGCTTCGAGGTGCGCGACGTGCACCGCTCCCACTATGGCCGCATCTGTCCGATCCAGACGCCTGAAGGTTCGAACATCGGTCTCATCAACTATCTTGCAAGCTATACCCGCATCAATGATTTCGGGTTTTTGGAGGCGCCGTATGCCAAAGTGACGAACAGCGTGGTAACGGACGAGGTGGTATGGATGGATGCCTCCGAGGAGGAGAAATACAAGATCACGCATGCCGGCAGCCCGAAGGATGAGAAGGGCAAATTGCTCGGTCCCACGCTCGAGGCGCGCATCAAAGGGGAGCCGGGCACGGTGACGCCGGCGGAAGTGGACTACATCGATGTGGCGCCGCACGAGTTCATCTCGGTGGCGACCTCCCTTATTCCGTTCCTTCAGCACGATGACGCGAACCGCGCCCTCATGGGTTCCAACATGCAGCGCCAAGCGGTGGTTTCCGTGCGTCCCGATGCGCCCTATGTGTCCACGGGCCAGGAGGAGAAAGTGGGATTGGATTCGGGCTATGTGGTGGCGGCCGAAAGCGACGGCGAAGTGCTTGAGGCGGATGCGAGCCATCTCAAAGTGAAGTATGCCAAGGCCACCAAGACCTATGCGCTCGAGAAGTTCAAGCGTTCCAACCAGTTCACCTGCATTTCCCAGCGCCCGCTCGTAGTAAAAGGGGAGACCGTGAAGAAAGGGCAGATCCTCGTGGATGGCCCCTCCATCGACAACGGCATCCTGGCGCTCGGCCAGAACCTGCTCGTATCGTTCGTCTCGTGGGAAGGCGCGAACTTTGAGGACGCCATCATCTTGAGCGAGCGCGTGGTCCAGGAGGACCGCTTCACCTCCATCCATATTGACGAGTATTCTGCGGATGTCCGCGATACCAAGCTCGGTCCGGAGGTGACCACCTATGACATCCCGAACGTTTCCGAGGACAAGCTGAAGAACCTGGACGAGGAGGGCATTGTCCGCATTGGCGCCGAAGTGAAAGCCGGCGATATTCTGGTCGGCAAGATCTCCCCGAAGGGCGAGTCCGAGCTCACCTCCGAGGAGCGCCTGCTCCGCGCCATCTTCGGCGAGAAGGCGCGCGACGTGAAGGACACCTCGCTCACCCTGCCGCACGGCAAGATCGGACGCGTGGTGAATGTGAAGATCTTTGACCGCGAGCGCGGCGACAAGCTGGAGCCGGGCATCATCCGCCGCATTCAGGTGGAGATCGCCGAGCTCCGCAAGGTGCAGGCGGGCGACAAGCTCGCCGGCCGCCACGGCAACAAAGGCGTCATCTCGCAGGTGCGCGCCGTGGAAGACATGCCGTACCTGGAGGACGGCACGCCGGTGGACATCGTCCTCAATCCGCTTGGCGTCATTTCCCGTATGAACCTCGGGCAGATTTTGGAAACGCATCTCGGCTGGGCCGCATCCAAGCTGGGCTATCGCGCGATCACGCCGGGCCTTGATTCCGCATCGGAGGCCGAGATCCGCGAGGAGCTCCGCAAGGCGGGCCTTCCGGAAGACGGCAAAGCCGTACTCTACGACGGCCGCACGGGCGACAAGTTCCAGAACCGCGTGATGGTCGGACAGATCTACATGCTCAAGCTGAACCACTTGGTGGAAGACAAGGCGCACATGCGTTCCATCGGCCCTTACTCGCTGATCACCCAGCAGCCGCTCGGCGGCAAGGCGCAGTTTGGCGGCCAGCGTTTCGGCGAAATGGAAGTGTGGGCGCTCGAAGGCTATGGTGCGCGCCATACGCTCCAGGAAATGCTCACCATCAAGTCCGACGACGTGGTGGGCCGCGCGGCGGCATACGAATCCATCATCCGCGGGGAGACCATCAAGGAACCGAACGTTCCGGCATCCTTCAACGTGCTCGTGAACGAATTGAAGTCGCTCGGCTTCAACATCCAGCCGCTCTATGAGAACGAGAATGACCGCAAGGACAATTTCTCGGCGCTCCGCATCACGGTGGCGTCGCCGGAAGACATCCTGCGCTGGTCGCATGGCGAGGTCGTGAAGCCGGAAACGATCAACTACCGCACCCAGCGTCCGGAGAAGGACGGCCTGTTCAGCGAGCGCATCTTCGGCCCGACCAAGGATTATGAATGCTACTGCGGCAAGTACCGCCGCATCCGCTATAAGGGCGTGGTGTGCGACAAGTGCGGCGTCGAAGTGACGCGCGCCGCGGTGCGCCGCGAGCGCATCGGCCACATCGCGCTCGCCGCGCCGGTGTCGCATATCTGGTTCCTGAAGAGCATCCCGTCGCGCCTTTCGCTCGCGCTCGACGTGTCCTCGCAGAAGCTTGAGCGCGTCATCTACTATTCGGCATACATCATCACGGACATCAAGGAGGAGAACCGCAAGGCCGCGCTTGAAGAGTTGGAGCGCGAGCTCAAGGGCAAGCTGAAGACCGTCGGCAATAAGGACAAGGCGGTGAAAGGGGAGATCATGGATGCCGCGGACACCACGAAGGATTACCTGGAGGACATGCGCGTCGGCCAGATCCTTTCCGAGAACGAGTATTTCGCGCTCTCGCGGAAGTTCGGCAACATCTTCAAGGCCTCCTCCGGCGCCGAAGCGGTGCAGGAGATCCTTCAGAAGCTCGACATGAAGAAGGAGATCGTCGCGATGGAGGCCGACCTCGAGAAGGCCCGCGACCCGCTCGCGCAGAGCAAGATCCTCCGCCGGCTCAAGATGTTCAAGGCGATGGTGCGCAACGGCCAGCGTCCGGAGTGGATGGTGATGACCATCCTTCCCGTGCTCCCGCCGGACCGCCGCCCGATGGTCGCCCTGGATGGCGGCCGCTATGCGACCTCCGACCTCAACGACCTCTATCGCCGCGTCATCAACCGCAACAACCGCCTGAAGAAGCTTCTTGAGATCAAGGCGCCGGACGTCATCGTCCGCAACGAGAAGCGCATGCTGCAGGAGGCTGTGGACGCGCTCATCGACAATTCGGCGCGCTTCGGCACCCAGCAGATGTCCGCCCAGCGCCGTCCGCTCCGTTCGCTCGCCGACATGTTGAAAGGCAAGCAGGGCCGCTTCCGCCAGAACCTCCTCGGCAAACGCGTGGACTATTCCGGCCGTTCGGTGATCGTGGTCGGTCCGAAGCTCAAACTGGACCAGATGGGCATTCCGAAGCGCATGGGCTTGGAACTTTTCCGCCCGTTCGTCATCAGCGAGATCATCAAGCAGGGTTTGGCGCATAACATCAGGAGCGCCAGCCGCTTTATGGAAGAGCACACCTCGGAGGTGCTTGCCATCCTTGAAGAGATCATCAAGGACAAGCACGTGCTCCTCAACCGCGCCCCGACGCTTCACCGCCTCTCGGTGCAGGCGTTCCGCCCGATGCTCGTGGAGGGCCTCGCCATCAAGCTGCCGCCGCTCGTCTGCGCCGCGTTCAACGCGGACTTCGACGGCGACCAGATGGCCGTGCACCTTCCGCTTTCGGAGGCGGCACAGACGGAGGCGCGCGACATCATGTCGGCGGGCCGCAACCTGCTGAAACCGGCCACCGGAGACCTCATCATTGGTCCGTGGAACGATGTGGCGCTCGGCTGCTACTATCTCACCCGGCCAGAGGAGCCGAAAGGCGAATCCGGAACCCTGCGTCATCTTGCGACCTTCGACGAGGCGATCCTTGCCTATCACTTCGGCTATATCACCCTCCATACGCCGATCGTGTTCAACGGCATGGAGACGACCGTGGGGCGCCTCATCTTCAACAAGGCGCTTGATGGGAAGTTCGAATACGTGAACGAGACCGTGACCAAGAAGAAGCTGAACCTGCTCCTCGCCAAACTGTTCGAGAAGCACGGCGTGGATGCCACCCGTGACGTGATCGACCGCGTGAAGTTCCTCGGGTACGAGATGGCCACTACGTCCGGCATCACCTGGGCCATGGCCGACCTCAAGCTTCCGCCGGAAAAGGCGGACATCATCAAGCAGGCGAACGATGACGTGGCGACCGTGAACGAGCAATACGCAGAGGGACTCCTCACCTCCGTGGAGCGCCGCAGCCGCATCATCACCATCTGGGAGAAGGCCAAGAACGACCTTGCGAAGATCGTGACGGGGATCCTTTCCAAGGACAACCCCATCTATCAGATCGTGGATTCCGGATCCCGCGGTTCGTGGTCCCAGCCGATCATGATGATGGGTATGAAAGGACTCGTGCAGAACCCGAAAGGCGAGACCATCGAACTCCCCATCAAGTCGTCGCTCAAGGAGGGCATGTCGGTGCTTGAATACTTCATCGCAACCCACGGCGCCCGCAAAGGCACCACGGATACGGCGCTCAAGACGGCACAGGCAGGATATCTCACGCGCCGTCTGGTGGACGTCGCCCAGGATCTCACCATCCGCGAGGAGGATTGCCATACCAAGGAAGGCCTCATCATCCGCCGCGAGGACGGCAAGGAGTTCAACCACAGCTTTGCCTCCAAGCTTTTCTCCCGCACGGCGCTCGAAGACGTGAAGGTCGGCAACAAGATCCTCATCCGTGCCGGCGAGACGATCGACCGCGATACCGCGGAGGAGATCGAGCAGTCCAAACTGGAGACGGTCGCGGTGCGTTCGCCGATCTCCTGCAAGACGTTCTATGGCGTATGCGCCAAGTGCTATGGCTATGATCTGAGCAACAACGAGCCGGTGAAGCTCGGCACGGCGGTCGGCGTCCTTGCGGCGCAGTCCATCGGCGAGCCGGGCACCCAGCTTACCATGCGTACCTTCCACGCGGGCGGCGTCGCCGGCGCGGACATCACGCACGGCCTTCCGCGCGTGGAGGAGATCTTTGAGACCCGTTCGCCGAAGGGCCGCGCGATCCTCGCGCCGTTCGACGGCACCGTGGATAAGGTTGAGGAAAAAGGCACCCTGAAGACGGTCCGCTTCATCTCCGAGAACAAGAAGGCGAAGGCCCAGGAGGTCAGCGTGCCGCGCGGTACGGTGCTCTATGCGCAGGCAGGACAGAAAGTGGAAAAAGGCGAACTGCTTTCCGAAGGCAACCTGGACATCCATGAGCTCTTTGCACATAAGGGCATGGGCGAGGTGGGCCGCTATATCGTGAACGAGGTGCAGAGGATCTACCTCTCGGAAGGTGCTTCCATCAACAACAAGCACATCGAGATGATCGTGCGCCAGATGTTCTCGCGCGTGAAGATCACGGATGGCGGCGATGCGCCGGACTTCGTGATGGGGGAGATTGTGGAGAAATCCCGCTTCCTCGAAGTGAACCGCCAGATGAAGAAGGAGGGCGGCCGCCCGGCGAAGGCGGAGGAGGTGCTGCTTGGCATCACGCGCATTGCGCTTTCCGCAGAATCGTTCCTTTCGGCGGCATCCTTCCAGGACACGTCCCGCGTGCTCGTGAAGGCCGCCATTGAGGGCAAGGTGGACAAGCTGCGCGGCCTCAAGGAGAACGTCATCATCGGCCGCCTGATCCCTGCCGGCAAGAGGGACCTGCCGGCGGACGAGCTCCTGCACGAGTCGGACATCGAAGAGGAGGAGCCGGCGCCGGTCGCCGCGGAGGGCTAGACTTTTCCCGGCAATTCGGGTAGAATCCTAACACCATTATGACCAACGAAGAAAAGGACAAAAAGGAATACGAGCTCGCCTTGCTGGTGGCAAGCGAGGCCGATCTGGCGCCCGTGGTGGCGCTCATCGCCGAGCATCATGGCGAAGGCATTTCCGAGCCCCGCGCGAAGCACTTGAGGCTTGAGTACGAGATCAAAAAGCATACCGAAGCGGTGTTTGCGAGCCTCACGTTCCACGCCTATGGCGAGGACGTGAAGGCGCTCGAACACGACCTTCGCCTGCGGCAGGAAGTCATCCGTTCCATGGTGATCGCCTCGCCCGCGCCGTCGCAGCCTTCGGCTTCGCCCATCCTCCCGCCGGAGCGCCGCACTTCCCGTCCGATGCGCCCGTCATCTTCCGAATCCCGCCCGTCGTCCCGTCCGTTGAGCAATGAGGCCTTGGAGAAGAAGATCGAGGAGATTCTCCAGTAGCCAAAGCTTCTTTTTCGGATAGCATGCGCCCCTTCCCGGGGCGCATTGCGGTTTTAGGGAATTTTTAGGAAGGGTGTGCTACAATGGGGCTATCAAAGGTCCAGGGCCTAAATAAACCAAGGAAACCAAGGAAAACTATGGATTATAATAAAGTGATTCTCGTGGGGCGGGTAACTGCCGATCCTCAGGTTCGGACCACGCCGGGCGGGCAGTCCGTGACCACGATCGGGGTGGCCACCAATCGCGTATGGACGGATAAGGGCGGCGCGCGCCAGGAAGATACCGAGTTCCACAATGTGGTGGTCTGGGGCCGCCAGGCGGAGATCGCGGGGCAGTACCTTACGAAGGGCGCGATGGTGCTCATTGAGGGCCGACTGCAGACCCGCAGCTGGACGGACAAGCAGGGCCAGCAGAGAAAGACGACGGAGGTCATGTGCGAGCGGCTGCAGCTTGGGCCCCGCGCCGGAGCGGGCGGCGGCATGGCAGGCGGTTCTCAGGGCGGGGGATTCGGCAAGAGCGGCGCAGATGCGCCCTCTCCTGCGGGTAAGGCCGGCGACGCCCCTTCCCTCGACGAAATTCCGACGATCAACCTCGAGGACGAGGAGATAAAGCCGGAGGACATCCCGTTCTAGCAATAATAGCCTCGTGCCTTTAAAAGGCCTTCGGAAGTGCCGAAGGGCGATCCGCTTGATTTATGACGGGATATCCTGTATCATTGCTCCTATGGCAAAGAAGATCAAAACCATCTTAAAGCTCCAGCTTGAAGCAGGAAAAGCGAATCCTGCGCCTCCGGTTGGCACCGCGCTTGGCCCGCAGGGCATCAACATCCAGGATTTCTGCAAGCAGTTCAATGATGCCACGAGGGATATGCAGGGCGATGTGGTCCCGGCGCAGATCACGATCTACGAGGACCGCACGTTCTCATTCGTGCTGAAAACCTCTCCGGCGTCCGCGCTCCTCAAGAAGGCAGCCGGCATCGAGAAGGGGGCTGCGGATTCCCTCAAGAACAAAGTAGGCAAGGTGACCAAGGCGGACATCCGCGCGATTGCCGAGAAGAAGCTTCCCGATCTGAATACCGACGACCTCGCCGCTGCGGAAAAGATCATTGCGGGCACGGCGAAGAACATGGGAATTGAGGTTCGCGACTGAAATAGTTTAAAAGATCAATAAAATCGGGGATTTGTCCCAAATTATCATTGGGCACCCCGGCGAAGGCCGATCGTAACTGATCGGCTTTTTTGTTGCATCCAAAGGTCGGTAGAATAA
>DAIDLF010000019.1 GCA_027449645.1 Candidatus Parcubacteria bacterium
AACTTGCCTGCACGCGCTGCTTGATGGCAGCTTCGTCGGCAATCGCGGCCTGGGCAAGCAACACGCTCAGGGTAAATATTTTGAACAAGGATTTAATAAACATCGCACCGTCGGATCTACGGTGGTCGGCCAGGCAGTGGATACTTTCCTTTTTATCGGCATCGCGTTCTACGGCGTTCTGCCCGTGCCGGTCATCCTGCAGATCATCCTGAGTTTCTATCTTTTCAAATGCGCCTATGAGGTGCTCGCGACACCTCTTACCTATTGGGTGGTGAATACGCTCAAACGCCGCGAAGGTCTGGATGTGTTCGATTACCACACGAATTTTTCGCCGTTCCGGTTCCGGGTAGATGAGGCGGCGCCGCGCGAGTAAGGTCCGGGCACCAGGGGAAATGAAACCATCCCGCATCGTTTGGGCGATGCGGGATGGTTTCATTTCAGATACGGCAGGATGACCTTGAGGATGGCGGAAACGATGGATAGCCAGAAATAAAGCGTCATCATGGCGGCGGCAGTGGGGTATGGGTTGTTTTTCGACCTTTTCCCGCGGGTCAGGCGCAGTATACCAAACCATGCCTAAGGATTGTCTAAACCGGCGGCGGGGCAATGGACGCGCGATAGTTGCCTTTTCCTGCGCGTTATAGTACAATCTCCTTTATGGCAAAAGTGAAACGCGCCGACAAGCTTATCACCCTGCGATGCACCGTCTGCAAACGGCGCAATTATTACGTCGGCAAGAACAAGAAGACCGTGGAACGGAAGATCGAGCTTCAGAAGTTCTGTCCCTGGTGCCGCAAAAAGACGGCTCACAAGGAGGCAAGGATTTCCGGCAAATAGCGTCGAAGTATCCGCCGTCGGACATGCGAAGCAGGAATGTGCGCCTCCCTCCGGGGTAGGCGCACGTTTCAAAATAGATTACACTAGTACTGGTGCCGTGCGTCGGAGAGGGGGCATCGTTCAGAGGCAGGACGGCGGTCTCCAAAACCGCTAACGTAGGTTCGATTCCTACTGCCCCCGCAGTGTGAGAAATTTTCGGGACAAATCCCACCATGGACCTCATCCCTGCCAACAACAAGAAGACGCTTTGGATTGTGGATTTTGATTATATGCTCTTTGATCTCTACCGCTTTATGGATGAGTTCAAGGCGATGCTTGTAGAGGAGTTCGGTGTCCCTGGGAAGACTTACGATGAAACGAAGGCGAGGCTCCAGAGGAGGACGCTCTACCATTTCGAGGAGCATCTTCGGGTTATGGAGAAAGCTCTGGGCTTGCCGCCGAAGCTCATGGTCAGAAAAGCGATGCCGCGCATAAACGCGCTTTTTTCACGCGCTGATCGCTATTTCTTCCGTGACGCCATACCATTCATGCGACAAATCGCGAAGCGCGACGAAGTGATCTTGCTGTCTTATGGACACGCGGCGCATCAGCGGAGAAAGGTGCGGGCCTCGGGATTGGAAGCGTACTGCGACCGCATTATCTTCACCCCTACAAAAAAAGGAAAGGCGCAATGGGTGAAAAAACTTGCCACGCGCGGACGCCGCGTGATGATCGTGAACGACGACCCGGGCGAGACGCGCATGATGGCCGCCGCGCTCAGAAAATCGTCTGCCGACCTTTCCGCCTCCCGCGTGATCCTCGTGGAGCGGCCGGAAGGGAAATATTTCCCGATTCCGCCGCATAAAGACTGCGAGGTAGTGCGCCGTCTCGGCGATATTTTCAAAAAACGCAGAACGCCATGAAAGAACTTTTAGGGAGAAGGATCCCCGTGTATGCCGCGGCCGCGCTCATCGGCATCGTCGTATTTGCGGCGGGCGTGGCCATATGGAAGTTCGACGTGGTTTACGATTATCACGTCTCGCTTCCGGATCCCGGCAATGGGAGCTCCACGACTCCCTTTGTGTATGGCAGCTGGCCGGCGCTCGATAACGTGGATTTTTACCATCAGGTGTTCAGCGGCCTTATCGCGCAGAAGGCCACGTTCATCAGCGCCGATCTTTCCACCATGCAGCTCCAGTATTACGTGAACGGTTCGCTTGCCGAACAGTTTGCCATCCTTTCCAAAGGCAGGCCGGGGTCGTGGTGGGAGACGCCCGCAGGATTGTATAAAGTGGAGTCGAAGATCCCCAGCGACTTTTCCGGATTTGCCCACGTCTATAGTCCTTGGGCGCTGGATTTCCAGGGCAATTTTCTCATCCATGGCTGGCCGTACTATCCCAACGGCACGCCGGTCGCCTCCACGTATTCCGGAGGCTGTATCCGCCTTTCCACGGACAATGCAAAGACGCTCTATGATATGGTGGCCGTAGGTACGCCGGTGCTTGTTTCGAGCGCGAATTTCGAGGCGGATACTTTCACTGAGCAGGTGCAGGGGCCTCCGGTGAGCGCAACGAGCTATCTGGCGGCGGACCTCAAGAGCAATTTCGTGTTTGCGGAAAAGAATCCCAATGAGCAGGTCCCCGTGGCCTCGCTCACCAAGCTGATGACCGCGCTGGTTGCGGTGGAATACGTGAATATCGAGAAGACCATCACCATCACCCCGGATATGATCGTGAAGACCTCCATTCCGCGCCTCAAGGTGGGGGAGAGCTATTCGCTGTATGACCTGCTCCAGCCGCTCCTCAAGGAGTCTTCCAATGAGTCGGCGGTTGCGATATCCCGCTTCCTCGGCACGTCCTATTTTGTGAGCCTTATGAACAAGACCGCGCAGTCCATCGGCATGGCCGACACGCATTTCGTGGACCCTTCGGGAAGCGACTGGGGGAATGTCTCCACGGCGCACGACCTTTATCTTCTGGCGCAGTACCTCTATGACAACCGGAGTTTCATCCTGATGATGACCACCAACAAAAACGACCCGAATGCCTACGGGCCGGGGGCGTTTGCGGGCAAGCTGCAGAACTTCAACGTGTTTGCCGGCAATCCTGACTTCGTGGGCGGGAAAGTGGGCATCAATGGCGGCGCGAGCGACACCATTATGTCGGTGTTCGAGGAGCCGTTCCCGATAGCCATGGAGATCGCTGCGTCGTCCGTGCCCGGTTTGGCATCGAGTACGGCATCAAGCACCGCATCAAGCACGGCATCAAGCACCGCGGTGCGTCCATTTGCCATCATCATTCTCGGATCCAGCAATTATACGTCGGATGCGGAAAGCTTCCTGAATTGGATCAATGCCACCTATCGGCAAGGCGCTCCCGAAAACGCTCCTGCGCCATAATATGCGGTGCCCCCGTAGGGAGTTGAACCCCAACTTCGTGGTTCGAAGCCACGCGTGATATCCGTTTCACCACAGGGGCCTGCGGTACCATTCAATGGTATACTTATAGCCATGACGATTGCAATCACCGTATTCGAATTCGCGGTCCTGCTGTTTTCCGCCGTACTGCACGAAGTGGCCCATGGCATGGCGGCAAAACGGTTGGGGGACGACACGGCAGAACGGGCAGGCCGGCTCACGCTCAATCCGCTCCGGCATCTCGATCTTTGGGGATCCGTGCTTATGCCGATCATGCTCTATATTGCGACCATGGGCCAGTTCTTTTTCGCCGCGGCGAAGCCGGTGCCCTATGACCCGCGCAATATGCAACATCCGCGGAGCGGGGGAGCGCTCGTGGCGCTCGCGGGGCCCGGGATGAACCTCCTTCTCGCGGCGATCTTCGCCATTGTCCTCCGCGTCGGGATCTCTCTTCATGCTCCGGCCGTATGGATCGGGCTTTTGGGGATCATCTGCTACATCAACATCCTGCTCGCGGTGTTCAATCTGGTGCCCATCCCGCCGCTTGATGGGTCACGGGTGCTCTTTGCCGCCCTGCCGCAGACGCGCACCACATTCCGTATTGCTTACTTTTTGGAGCGCTGGGGGCTTGTGGTCGTGTTACTCTTCGTCTTTTTCGGATTTTCACTGATCGTACCGGTAATGAATGGGCTGTTCTGGCTCTTTACCGGGCAGTCATTCGGCCTATAAGGGTTCCGGTATCATTTACGCCTCCCGTTTTTTTTGATAAGCTGTGCGTGTCTCCCTGTTTGGGGCCCGTAGCTTAGTGGTAGAGCAACCGGTTTGCATCCGGTAGATAGGGGTTCGATTCCCCTCGGGTCCACGA
Organism: Candidatus Parcubacteria bacterium; assembly: GCA_027449645.1. GTDB lineage: Bacteria > Patescibacteriota > Minisyncoccia > UBA6257 > 2-01-FULL-56-20 > JAKAGE01. Next base: position 4,098 of record DAIDLF010000019.1, read on the forward strand.
AATATGAAAACAACCCCCGCGAGGGGTTGTTTTCATATTTTGCTGATTCGAGGCAATCGAACGCCGGAGATGATTTTCTCAGCAGAGAAAATCATTGAGGCGGTGCCCAGAGCCCCGACGAGCGGCGGCGAGGAGGGGACTCGCGGGCGATTCCCCTCGGGTCCACAACAAAGGAATGGGTAGGGAAAGGACGGCGTTCCGGTCTGTTGACCGGCCGCCTGTCCGTTCGGTTTGACATTGCGGGATAAAAGACGTATCAAAAATGAAGTTGCCGGATGGAATGGTCCAGCGACGGAATAGAAAGGAGGAGGAGTCATGGAACCCAGACGCGGGGGAGTGCTCGCGCTCCAAAACATGTGCTCCGGTTGGGGATTCCCCCTTCCGGAGTTTCGGGAGGGCATCTTCGGAGGCCCGCAACCGCATCACGTAACCCTCAAGTTTTCCCCTGGCGCAGGTACGAAGGCGGACCTTGAGGCCCTGGCAAAGGAGGATCCTTTTGCCATCGTGAAGGATGCCGCACTGCTTTCCAGGGACGGGACCTATGGCCTGCTCTTTGTTGAGCGGGGCATGGATCTTCCCTGGGATCTTCGCGCCTCCATCCTTGCGGGAGCAGGTTTTCCCCGGGGCGATTTTGGAGGAGGGCTTTGGCCTACTGCCGATATTCCCCGCAACCCTATTTTTCTGGAGGTACACGACCAGTCTCAGGGGCTTTTCGCCTTGGAGGTGCTCCGCCGCCTGGATGAAGTGACCACCATCGCCGAGTACGGGCACGAGATCCGCTCGCTCCGCGAGTGGTGGTGGTACCTTATCCAAAGCAGGAAATATCGATTTGCTGAAGTTCCTGCCGCGGCCTGACCGGAGCGGACATATTGCGGATTGCGGTCACTATCGAGAGAAGGGGAGCGTCTTCGGGCGCACCCCTTTCTTTTTTAAAAAGGTGTGCTACACTTTCATCTTATGAGGCGTCATCCGGGCCTTTTCCTGTCCATCATCGTCATCGTTGCCATTGCGGCGGCTTTTTTTGTGTATCCGAAAGGCATCGGCACGAAATGGCTTCCCTGGAAGCTCGGCCTTGATCTCGTGGGCGGAAGCCACCTCGTTTACCAGGTAGACCTTTCCAATGTCTCCTCCACGGACCAGAATTCCGTGATTGCGGGCCTCCGCGACGTCATTGAGAAGCGCGTCAACCTGTTCGGCGTGAGCGAGCCGGACATTTATACGGCGCAGTCGGGCAACCAGGCCCAGCTCATCGTAGAGCTTGCCGGCGTGAAGAACATCAGCGATGCGATCAATGAGATCGGCCAGACGCCGCTCCTGCAGTTTGCGGAAGTGGATACGAGCGGTTCGAGCACGCAGTACGTGCAGACCAACCTCACCGGGCAGTACATTACGGGCGCCCAGCTTTCCTTCGATCCCACCACGAACGCGCCGGAGGTGAACATCACCTTCAACAAGAATGGCGCGCAGATCTTCCAGGAGATGACCAAGGCGAACGTGGGCAAGCCGCTCGCGATCTTCCTTGACGGCCAGCTCATCGAGGCCCCGGTCGTCCAGCAGGAGATCACCGGCGGCAGTGCGGTAATCAGCGGAAACTTCACCGTCGCCACGGCCCAGCAGCTCGTGAGCCGGTTCAATGCAGGTGCGCTCCCGGCGCCCATCACGCTTGTGACCCAGCAGACGATCAGCCCGACCCTCGGCACCAATTCGCTGAAGGAGGTCGCATTTGCGGGCCTCATCGGCACCCTGCTCGTCATGCTGTTTATGATCTTCTACTATCGGCTCTTTGGCCTTTTCGCCGCTATGGCGCTCACGATCTATATCGCGCTCACGCTTGCGGTGTTCAAGCTGATCCCGATCACGCTCACGCTCGCGGGCCTCGCCGGATTCATCCTTACCATCGGCATGGCGGTGGATGCGAACGTGCTTATTTTTGAACGCATCAAAGAGGAGCTCAAGCGCGGGTTGCCCCGCTCGTCGGCGATCGAAGAGGGTTTCCGCCGCGCATGGCCTTCCATCCGCGATTCAAACACCTCCACCATCATCACGGCGGTCATTCTGTACTTCTTTACCTCAAGCTTTGTCCGCGGCTTCGCGCTTACCCTGCTTATCGGCGTAGTGGTGAGCCTCTTCAGCGCCATCACGACGACGCGCCTTTTCCTGCGTCTTTTCGTCAAGGATAAACCTGCCACCACCCATGCTTAATATCGTTGGACATAAGAAAATCTGGTTCACCATCTCCATTATTCTCGTCGGGGCTTCCCTTGTTGCGATGGCGATGTTCGGGTTCCAGGAGAGCGCCGAGTTCAAGGGCGGCACGCTGTGGGAGTTCTCCGTGCCGGGGCAGAACCTTTCCGTTTCCGACGTCCAGAACGAGTTCGTGAACAACCTCCACATTCTGGATGCCCAGACCAATTACGATGCCACCAACCAGTCGTTCCTGGTCCGCTTCGGCACGGTGAACGAGGTGGCCCACCAGGCCGACCTTACCGCGCTCAAATCCGCATGGCCCCAGTTCACGGAACTCAGCTTCCAGTCCATCAGCGCATCGGTCGGCGCGAGCGTCCTCAATAACGCCATCATCGCGATCATCCTGGTGCTCATCGGCATCTCGCTCTATATCGCCTTTGCATTCCGCAAGGCGTCGCGTCCGATCAGCTCCTGGAAATACGGCTGGATCACGCTTCTCACCCTTTTCCACGACGTGTCCATCCCGGCAGGCCTGCTTGCCATACTCGGCCACTTTGCCCATGTACAGATAGACAGCGATTTCATTGTGGCCCTGCTTGTGGTCATGGGCTTTTCGGTGCATGACACGATTGTCGTCTTTGACCGCATCCGCGAGAATCTGACCAACGAGCGGGGCAAGAAGCCTTTCGCGGGAATCGTGAACGAGAGCGTCAACCAGACCCTCGCGCGTTCCATCAATACCTCCCTCACGCTCATTCTGGTCCTCCTGGCCCTCTATTTCGTGGGACCGGCAGATCTCCAGTACTTCGTATTGACGCTTCTGGTCGGGGTGACGACGGGTATCTATTCCTCGATATTCATCGCAAGCCCGGCGCTCGTGGTCGTAAGCCCAAAGGAGGGACGCTAAGGGGTTTGCGGATGCGGCGGCTGTCGGCGGGATTTGACAAAGGTGACCAAAAAAGGTTATTATAAATCACGTTATGGCATCCATTATCAAGCTTATCAATACGGCGCTTACCGGCCTTAATCCCCGCCAAAAGGAGGTGATTACGGCCCGTTTTGGTCTCGCAGGAGGGGAGGGGGAGACGCTTGCGGCAATCGGCGAGCGCATGCATATCACGCGCGAGCGTGTCCGGCAGATCGAGAACGGCGCCGTGACGCTTGCCAAAGCGAATATCCAAAAAAGCCCCGAGACGGCGGCGCTTGTGGAGAGCATCAAAAAGTTCATCGCCGCACAGGGCGGCGTGTCCAAAAAGGCAGAGGTGGTCCGCCATGCGGCGGCCATCGCTCCGGGCATCAAGGAGAACCACATCGATTTCCTCGCCGAGGCCTCCGGGGCATTCAACCTGTATCGCGAGGATGAGGCTTTTCAGCCGTTCTATTATGTGACCGACAAGGACCTCAAGAACGCCCGTTCCTTCGTGGAAGGGTGGATCGGTTTTCTGAAGGGGCACAAAGAGAAGGTGTTCGCGGAATCTTATCATATCCAGCTTGCCGGATTTCTGAAGACGAAGTCGGTGCAGACCGCGCTTGCCGAGAACTATCTCAGCCTTTCCAAGCATATTGCCAAGAATCCTTACGGGGATGTGGGACTGAGGGATTGGCCGGAGATCAATCCGGACACCGTGCGCGACAAGATCTATCTCGTGCTCAAAAAGCACGATGCGCCCCTGCATTTTGAGGATATCGCGTGGCATATCAACAAGGCGGGGTTTGACGACCAGAAGGCGCTTGCCCCGACGGTGCACAACGAGCTCATCAAAGACCGCCGCTTCGTGCTGGTGGGCAGGGGACTCTACGGCCTTCAGGAGAACGGCTATGAGCCCGGTACGGCGCGCGAGGTCATTGCAAGCGTGCTCAAGAAGCACGGCGCCCTTCCCGCGTCTTCGGTGGTGGAGCACGTGAACCGCCAGCGCTTCTTCAAGCCGAACACCGTGCTCATCAACCTCCAGAACAAGAATTTTTTCGAGCGCCTGCCCGACGGCCGGTACATGATCCGCGAGGCATAGCGGCCTCCGGCCCGGTATGTTGTATAATGAGTGCATGGCATTGCTCTCTGAGGCCTGGTACAGCATAGGGTTCGTGCTTTATTACAGCTGGTGGTTTTGGGCGGCCCTGATTCTTTGGCCGCTTTTTGAGAGCACCTGGCTGTTTTGGAAGCGCGAGAAATTCAAGCATGAACTGGAATTCATGTTTTTTGAGCTGCGCATGCCGAGGGAGGTCACCAAAAGCCCTGCCGCCATGGAACAGATCTTTGTGGCCATCCATGCGTTGCGCAACAGCCCCGGCGACTTCAAGGAATATTGGCTGGACGGCGAAATAACCCGCTGGTATTCCTTTGAGCTTCTGAGTATGGGCGGGGAGATCCATTTTTATCTCAGGTGCCCGAAGAATCAAAAGGAGATCGTGAAGGCGGCGTTCTTTTCTTATTATCCCGACGTGGAGCTTGTCGAGGCTGACGACTATGTGCCCAAGTTTTTCCCCTCCAATCTCACAGAAACCTTCAAGCAGGGATATGACATGTGGGGCAGCGAGCTCATTTATACCAAGAGCCCGGTCTATCCCGTGAAGAGCTATCTGGAATTTGAATCTCCCGATGAGGAAAAGGAATATGACCCCATGGCGGTCACGCTTGAGGTCCTTGGAAGACTGAAGCGCGAGGAGATGGTGGGGGTCCAGATCAATGTCTTTCCCATAGGGGACCACTTGAGGGAGGAGGGCCAGCACTTGATAGAAAAATTGAGGAACAAAAAGCAGCATTCCGGCGGCGGGGCAAGCATTGGCATGGAATTTCCCCATGTGCTTCCGGTGTTTCCCGTGGGAGGGCACGGGGAGAAAGAGGATAACGAGGTCGTACGGGCGCTTTCGCGCACGCCCGGAGAAACCGATGTCCTGAAGGCGATCGAGGAAAATCTTTCCCTCCCGACCTTTGAGGGGAATATCCGCCTCATTTATTTTTCCCCGGCGGATATCTATAGCGACACGTTTGCCCGCAGAGGTTTGGCGGGGGCGTTCAAGCAGTATGATGCCATGGACATGAACTCGTTCCAATTGAACAGCGCCATGTCCCCGAAGACCAAGATATGGGCCTGGCCGCATGTTTTCCCCGCTCTTCGCGCCAAACTCAGAAAGGAGCGCATCATCATGGCCTATGCGCACCGAGAGATCGGCCCTACTACAGAGATGGGGAAGCTGTTCATGTCCAAGATCTTCAACTGGGAGCATTCTGAGGAGATCATGATGAGTGCAAGGACCCTTGCCACCATCTATCATCCGCCGACCCACATGACGCTCACTGCCCCGCACATGCGCCGCGTGGAGAGCAGGAAAGCCGGAGCGCCTGCGGGCCTGCCGATCTATGGCGGCGAGGAAGAAATCGCAAAATACTTCTGAGATGCTGCACATATTTCTGGCACAAATCGATCCCTATGCAATTCCCGCGTACGTGTTCCTTATGTGGGTGTGCATTGTCGTGGATGTATTGCTATTGATAGGGTTCATCTATTCGGTGGTCCGGGCAACCCACTATCATCCTAACTACACCAAATCAAACCATCATGGCGATGCGGCGCATGGAGGTGCCCATATGCCTACGTTGCGGGAAATCGCCCTGCGCGAGCGGTGGCGTGCCATAGAGAAGAAATTCGCGGTCGGCACGCCGGAATCGGCGCGGCTCGCCATCATTGAGGCCGATGCACTCGTGGATACGGCGCTCAAGGGGATGCAGATCCCCGGGGAGCACCTTGCGGACCGGCTTACCAACCTGGACGAGGGCAGCATCAAGAGCATGAGCCGCGTCTGGCGGGCGCACCGTCTTCGCAATGACCTGGTGCATACGCCGGGATTCGCGGTCTCCACGCCGGATGCCCAGCGGACCATGGACGACTACGAGGCGTTCCTCAAAGAAATGGAAGTGATCGACTGACATGGCAAAACCGGGAAAGATCCAGATCATCAAATACGCCCCGCCTCCTCCCGAGTTGCCGATCTACGGGCAGTTTGATCCGGCGCAGGCGTCGTTCATCGGCCGCACCAACTACGTGGCCGCGCTCGAGGAGAAAAAGTTCGTCTTCGGGATCAAGCGCAACGACCGCCGGCGCCACCTTTATGTCATCGGCAAGAGCGGCGTGGGGAAATCCAAGCTCCTGGAGCTTTTGATCCGGCAGGACATTGCCTATGGCTATGGCCTTTGCCTTATGGATCCGCACGGCGACGTCATTGACGCCATGCTCGATTTTATCCCCGAGAACCGCGTTGAGGATGTGGTGATCATCGATCCGACGGATATGCAGCACCCGGCGTCGTTCAACCCGCTCCAGAACATCGATCCGGCATTCAAGCATCAGCTCGCCCAGGGCCTCATTGAGGTGATGGAAAAGCAGTTTGGCGCCAACTGGACCCCGCGTTTGGAGCATGTGTTCCGCTTCACCGTGCTCGCGCTCCTGGATTATCCTCATGCCACGATGCGCGGCATGATCTCCATGCTTACCGACCGCAACTACCGCCAGAAGGTGGTGGAATACATCGAGGATGACATGGTGAAGCGTTTTTGGGCGATCGAGTTCGCGGACTGGTCCGAGAAATTCGATACGGACGCCATCATCCCGCTTGTGAACAAGCTCGGGCAGTTCCTTTCTGATCCTTTATTGAGGAATATCTTCGGCCAAAAGGAGAACAAGATCAACCTTGAGGAGCTGATGAACCAGAAAAAGATCATCTTCATCAACCTTTCCAAGGGCCGCCTGGGCGAGGAGAACGCCTCGTTCCTGGGCGCCATGTTCATCACGAAGATCAAGCAGGCGGGCATGGCACGCGCGTCCATGCCGGAGAAGGAGCGCCACGATTTTTATCTCTACGTGGACGAGTTCCACAACTTGGTCACCGAGACCTTCGAGAACATCCTCTCCGAGGCGCGCAAGTACGGCATCTGCCTCACGGTCGCGCACCAGTACATGGGCCAGCTCATTCCGCGCGTGCAGATGGCGGTCCTCGGCAACGTGGGGAGCATCATCATTTTCCGCGTGGGCGGCGAGGATGCCGTGCACCTCAAGCCGGAGATGGCGCCCGTGTTCGATATCAAGGACATGATCAATCTCGGCATGCAGGAGTTCTATATTAAAATGATGATCGACGGGGAAAGCTATGATCCGTTTTCCGCGGAGACGCTGAAGGTCCTTCCCGCGCCGCATGCCTCCTTCCGCGAGCGCCTCATTGCCCGGTCCCGGGAGAAGTACACCATTTCCGCCGATGCCGCGAAGCAGCTGATCCAGGCGGAGGAGGCCACGATATTGCGCAGCGCCCAGGAAAAAAGCATCATTACGGGAGGCCGCGCCGGCGGCGGAAGCCCTGCGGCGGGCGGCGGACCTTCCGTTGACCAGACCCCCGAGCCGTTGATATAATAAAGGCATGGTAGAGGTGCCGATTTGGGTGGTAATAACGGTCGCCGCAGTGTTGGTATACCTGGTGGCCCTGAGCATTCATCTTCACCACCGCGTCAAGCGTCTGGAGCTTGTGGTGTGCCGCCTGGAAGGCGTGAGCGATACCGAACTCAAGCAGGAGATCCGGCATAAAATGCTGCAGCATGACGACGGCGGAAACTAGCCTGAAAAATCTCCGTGCCACCAGATATCAACAATCTTACGGAGCCTGTGGGCGCCCAGGATCGCGTCTGTCAAAATTGCAAAGCCTCGTTCAGCATTGAACCGGACGATTTTTCTTTCTATGACCGGATGAAAGTGCCTCCGCCGACGTGGTGTCCGGAGTGCCGGATGAAGCGGCGGATGGTATTCAGGAACGAGAGGGGACTTTTCAAGCATGTCTGCGGATTGTGCGGCAAGGATATCATCACCCTCTATAACCCCGCGGCGGACGTGGTGGTCTATTGCAACGAGTGCTGGTGGGGCGACCAATGGGACGCTTCGGAATACGCGAAGGAGTACGATGCCACGAGGCCTTTCCTTGAGCAGTTCTCAGAGCTCCTCAAAGCGGTCCCGCGGATGGCGTTGGAAGCGCTGCAGAATGAGAATTCTCCCTATACCAACTACACATGGTTTGGCAAGAACGTTTATCTTTCTCCTTCGACGATGTATTCGGAAAATGTGATGTATTCCCATGGGGTTACTCACTGCCAGGATATTATCGACTGCGTCTATATTGACGGCTCCGAGCTGTGCTATGAATCGGTGGATTCCGATAAATGCTCAAGGTCCCTCTATCTCTACAACTGCCGCGAGTGCATGGATTCCGCATTCCTTTACGATTGCCGGGGATGCCGTTCGTGCTTCATGAGCTCCGGCCTCAGGAACAGATCTTTTGTATTCAGGAACCAACCGCTGACCAAAGAGGCATATGAGGCGCGAATGCGGGAACTTGGACTGGGGAAGGATGCTTTCATGCGTGCATGCGTAAAGGAATTTGAGGCGCTGAGGGCGGGGAGCATCCATCGTTTCGCCGATATCTTTAAAGGCGTGGCGAGCACCGGCAATAGCCTCATCAATGTGAAGAACGTCCGTTATGGATTCACCGGGTTCGATTCGGAAAACGTAAGCCACGCGATCCGCTTTTACGAGATCAAGGATTCTGCCGATATCTACGGTTCGGGGAACGGTGCGGAATTTCTCTACGATGGCGTGAATATCGGATATAAAGATTCGCTCATCCGGTTTTCCACGAATACCTATGACGGCATACGCGATGCCACCTATTGCGATTACTGCCGCACCTCCCAGAATATCTTTGGTTGCGTCGGTCTTCGGAACAAGCAGTATTATATCCTCAACAAGCCCTATTCGAAGGAAGCGTATGAGGCATTGGTGCCAAAGATCATTGCCCACATGGATTCCATGCCATACCGGGATTCGATGGGAAGGGCTTACGGGTTCGGCGAACTTTATCCCTCGGAGTTCAGTCCGTTTGCCTATAATGAATCGATCGCGCAGGAATATTTTCCCCTCACTGAATCCCAGGCGCGCGAGCAAGGATTCCTTTGGCGGCCGCAAGGCAGCCGCGACCATCAGATCACCATACCGGCAGAAGACCTTCCCGATGATATCGCCGATGTTCCCGCATCGATAACCAAAGAGATCGTCGGCTGCATGCACCGCGCCGCGTGCGACGACCCTTGCACTGCGGCGTTCCGGATCACGGATGCCGAACTGCAATTTTATAAGCGGATGGGCGTGCCGCTTCCCAGGCTATGCCCGAACTGCCGCCATTATCAAAAAGCGCGGTATCGCAATCCGCTCAACGTGGAACTCTGGCATCGCCGGTGCATGTGCGTGCAGACCGGAAGCGGACATGCCCACCAAGGGGAATGCTCCAATGAATTTGAAACTCCCTACGCGCCGGAGCGTCCGGAACGCATATACTGCGAGCAGTGCTATAACGCCGAAATCGCATGACGAGCGCCGAAACGAAGACCTGCCAGAACTGCAAAGCGCCATTTACTATCGAGCCGGATGACTTTTCGTTTTACGAGAAGATGGCGGTCCCTGCGCCGACGTTCTGTCCGCAGTGCCGGATGCAGCGGCGGATGGTATTTCGCAATGAACGCGCCTTATTTAAAAGGAATTGCGACCTTTGCCATAAACCTTTTATCGGCGCCTATCGTGGAGGAACCCGTTTTCCTATTTATTGTCCAACCTGCTGGTGGGGGGACGGCTGGGATAGCAGATCTTATGCCGCAGAGTACGATGCGTCCCGCCCGTTCCTCGCGCAATGGAAGGATCTGCAATCGCGGGTGCCGCGACCAAGCATGAATAATTATACCGGGGCGACCCTCCTGAACAGCGACTATACAAATTGTTCCGGAGAGCTGAAAAATTGTTATCTCATTTTCGGATGCTTGCGCGATGAGGATTGCCTCTATTCGCATTATCTCAATGATTCGCGCGATTGCATCGATGTGCTCTATGGCGCGAGGAACGAGCATTGTTACGAATGTTCCGATATTGAAAATTGTTTTGAGCTTTCCCATGCACAATCCTGCCTCGGGTGCCGGACTTCAGCCTATCTTTTTGATTGCCGGAATTGCTCTGATTGCATCGGCTGTGTCGGCTTGCGCAACAAGCAATACCATATCCTGAATTCGGCATACTCCAAAGAGGATTACGAAAGGAAAAAAGCAGAACTGAAACTCGATACGCGATCGGGTCAGTCGTCATTTGTGAAGGCGTACCAGGCGTTGCGCGATGCCTTCCCGCGAAAGTACTATCATGGGCAGATGAACCACGATTTTTCCGGCGATTACGTTGCCAATGTCGAAAACACCCACGAGGTGTTCTATACGAAGAATGCGCGAGGATGCAAGTTCATGTTCTGGTGCACGAATGCCCGCGACGTATACGATTATATGTCCTGGGGCGACATGGAGCTTTCGTATGAATGTATTTCAAGCGGGGCAAATTCATATCGATCGCTGTTTGCGGAGACCTCCTGGGGCGAAAACAAAGAAGTTGAATATTCGGGGCTGTGCTTTAATTCGTCTTTTCTGTTCGGGTGTATCGGTTTGCGCAACAAGCAATATTGCATCCTGAACCGGCAATATTCCGAGGAGGAATATCATGCCTTGAGGAAGACAATCATCGAGGATATGAAAAAACTGCCCTATAAGGATAAGCAGGGTATCAGCTATCCGTACGGCGAATTTTTCCCCATCGAGCTTTCCCCGTTCCCTTATAACGATACCGTCGCCCAAGAGTATTTCCCAATGAGCCCTGCTCAGGCGGCCGAGCGAGGTTTTGCCTGGGGTGAGGCTGAGCGCCGGGACTATGCCATTACCATGGCGGCTGATGCCGTCCCCGATGCCGCCGCCGATATCCAGGACGCCGCGGTGAACGAAGTTATCCAGTGTGCGCATGATGGCAGGTGCGAGGATCAGTGCGTCACGGCATTTAAGCTGGTGCCCCACGAGATCCAATTCTATAAAAAATACGGCATTCCGCTGCCGACCTTATGTCATAATTGTCGCCATGCGGTGCGTGTTGCCATGCGAAACCCGCTCAAGCTGTGGAATCGGGCATGCCAGTGTGCCGGCAAGGCATCCGAGAGGGAGATCTATGCCAACTCCGCAACGCATTTTCATGGCGAAGGGAAGTGTCCGAATGTTTTCAGGACCTCCTACGCTCCCGACCGTCCGGAGATCGTGTACTGCGAGCAGTGTTACCAGGCGGAGGTGGCATAGAAAGAGCAATTTCGACCGCCGTCGGCCTTTCCAAAAGACCCTGATTTCGTGGTATAATGAGGCATAGATGGCTCAGGATGAACTGGAGAACAACGTAGTCTATTTTGCCCGAACCGATTTCCGCAACGCAAATCGGCTTTTTGGCATCAAGCGCACTGACCGGCGCCAGCACATGTACGTAGTGGGAAAGACCGGCACGGGAAAATCCGCATTCCTGAACAACTGCATCGTGCAGGATATCGCGAACGGGGAGGGGCTTTGCGTGGTGGACCCCCACGGCGAGCTCGTGGAGGGCATTTTGGACAAGATCCCCGAGGAGCGCATGAAGGACGTGATCTATTTCAATCCGGCGGACACGGATTTCCACGTCGGCTTCAATATTCTGGAGCTGCCGGATCCTAAATATAAGCACCTGGTGGCCTCGGGCCTGATGGGCATCTTCACGAAAATCTGGTCCGGCGTGTGGTCGCCGCGCATGGAATACATTCTGAACAACTGCGTACTCGCGCTTTTGGACACTCCGGGCTCCACCCTGCTCGGCATCCCGCGCCTTTTGACCGACAAGGATTACCGGCAGAAGATCATTGCGAACGTGAAGGATCCCGTGGTGAAGGCGTTTTGGGTGCATGAGTTCGAGGGATGGCAGGACCGCTTCCGCAATGAGGCGATTGCGCCGATCCAGAACAAGGTGGGCCAGTTCCTTTCCACCTCGCTCGTGCGCAATATCGTGGGCCAGTCCAAGAGCACCATTGATATCTTCAATATCATGAACGAGGGGAAGATCTTCCTCGTGAACGTATCCAAAGGGCGCATTGGCGAGGACAATTCCGCGCTGCTTGGCGCGATGCTCATCACCAAGATCCAGCTTGCCGCGATGGAGCGCGTGCGCATTCCCGAGGATGAACGCGTGGATTTCTACCTTTACGTCGACGAATTCCAGAACTTTGCCACGGATTCGTTCGCGGGGATCCTTTCCGAGGCGCGCAAATACCGCCTCAACCTCGTTGTGGCGCATCAATACATCGGGCAGCTGGTCACCTCCAACAATTCCACGGTGGTGCGCGACGCCATTTTCGGCAACGTCGGCACCATGGTCATCTTCCGCGTGGGCGCGGCCGACGCGGAGTTTTTGGAAAACGAATTTACGCCGGAGTTCACCATTGAGGACATCGTCAACCTGCCGAACTACCATATTTATATCAAGCTGATGGTGGACGGCATCACCGCCCGGCCATTCTCGGCGGCAACCCTTCCGCCGTTCAAAGTGCAGGCCTCCAATATGGTGCGCGAGGATATTGAGAAGGCATCGCAAAAATATTATGCCCGTCCGCGGGTGGCGATCGAGGAGGAGATCAACCGCTGGAGCGGCGTCATGGCCCCCGGCAACGCCTCTGCCCCTTCGGGAACTTTCCCCGACGGCACGCCGATGGTCTCTGGCGCGCAGGCAGGGACCGGCGGCGCCTCCGGCGGGGGCATCGGCGGGAATACCGGAGTGCGCTATCAGGCCATCTGCTCTTCCTGCGGCAATGCGACTTCATTGCCCTTTGAGCCGACTCCCGGGAGGCCCGTCTATTGCCGCGATTGCATGAAGAAGATCGAAGCAGGGGAGATGAAGCCCGTGCGCACCAATTGGGCAACGGCGCCAAGGGCCCCTGCGCCGAAGCCCGCGGAGAGATATACCGAAGCTTTGAGCAATCTCGGCATCGAATTCACCGAAGAGGCGCCAAAATCTGATGCCGCCTTGCGTCCGCGCCCGGAGCGATCCTCGCGGCCAAAGACCTCGCCCGGTCCGGCAGGAAAACCCGTCCGTCCGTCCGCAGCGGCAGAGTCTCCTGTTATGGAGCCCGCCGCGATTGCGCCGGCAGGGGCGCCGGCATCGGAGTCCGCGGCAGCTCCTTCTCGCGAGGCGATCTCGCTTTCCGAACTTGCGAAACCCGTGGAGCGCGGGGCAAGGGCAAATCGCGGGCCGAAGCCCGAAGTGAGCATTGCCGCCCTGCGGGATGCCATCAAGGCTTCTTTGAACCAGGATATCGCGGCAGGGGATGATGCCGGAGACGACACCGCCGCCAATCCTGCCGTTGCGGATGCCCCTGCGCCAAAACATGACGACGATGAAGATGAGGACGACTACGAGCGGGATCATTCCTATCGCAGCCACTGATGCCCATGCGGTTCGACATCCTCACCATCTTTCCCGGCATTTTCGATTCCTATCTGCACGAATCCCTCTTTAAGCGCGCCCAAAAGCAGCGGCTTATTGCGGTGCGGGCATGGAACATCCGCGATTTCACCGACGACCGGCATCAGAAAGTGGACGACCGTCCGTTCGGAGGCGGGCCCGGCATGGTGCTCAAGGTGCAGCCGATCTTGGCTGCCACAAAAAAAATAACACGGGTATCCGCAAAAAAAGGCAAAGCCATGCGGACGCGGACCATCCTTTTTTCCACGAGAGGAAAAAGGCTGGATGCGGCGATGGCAAAGCGGCTGGCAAAATACGACCAGCTTGTCCTCATCTGCGGACGCTACGAGGGAGTTGATGAACGCGTGGCCGAGCATATTGCCGACGAGGAGGTCTCCATAGGGGATTACGTGCTTTCGGGCGGTGAGCTCGCGGCGCTCGTGCTTATGGAGGCGGTGAGCCGCCATATCCCCGGTTTTTTGGGGAAAGAGGAGTCGCTCGAGGAGATCAATGGCTCATTTCCCACCTATACCCGGCCCGAGGCATTCGCCCCCCGGAAAGGAGGAAAGCTGTGGAAAGTTCCCGGCGTCCTGCTTTCGGGCAATCACCAAGAGATAGAGGCTTGGCGGCGCGAAAAGGGGAAGGCCTAGCCGCGTTAATCTTTTCTTGACCTCTTTTGCGGTAGGGTAAGGGGATGGGAAAAAGGGTCTTCATCCGAAGCGGGGACATCGCGCTGGCGTTAGCGCTTGCCTTTATGGCGGGCATTGCCGCAGAGACATTCTCCTGGAATATGCCCGTGCTTTGCGCGGCAGGGGTTTGCCTCGCCGCGGCGGCGATACGGAAGTGCGGCGCGCGGCGGACCGTCCCTCTCGCAGTCGGCGTCGGTGTCGTATTTGCTTCGGCGGCGGGATATTGCCGTTTTTATCCACCTGCGGCGGCGCATGCAAGGGCCGCGCCGCCGCTTCTCGGTGCGGCCGCGATCCTTAACGCCGTCCTTCCGGGCGAGCAAGCACAGCTCGCCGGCGCCATCCTCGGAGGATCCACGGCAGTCATGGATCCTGCACTTAAATCGGCAATGGCCGTTTCGGGAACCTCATATATTGTGGGCATGTACGGCTATAAAATAAGCCTCTTTGCCGCCGCGATATGGAATGCCATGCGGCAGTTCTTTTCCGGGCGTATCGCCTTTATTGCGGTGGCCATCAGCATCATCGCATTCGTTGCCGCCGCGGGCGCGCCGGCGACCGCTGTGCGCGCGGGGGCCATGACCGGCATGATGTTCCTCGCCAAGGCGTCCGGCCGCAGGTCCCACGCCCTGCGCACGCTGGTGTTTGTGGCGTCGGGGATGCTGCTCTTTGACCCCCGGCTGCTCGGCGAGGTCGGCTTCCAGATGTCGATTTTGAGCCTTCTCGGGATATTCCTCCTTGGGCCTCCGCTCCGAAGATGCTTCGGCGGCACTGCCCAGGGATTTCTTGGATGGAAGTCCCATGCCGTTGCGGCGACCGCGGTGAATGCCGCCATCATGCCGCTCGCCATGGTGCAGTCCGGGAGCTTCTCCGTATCTTCATTCCTTTCCAACCTTCTGATCGCCATTCCTTTCTCCATGGTGATCTGCCTTTCGCTCGCCATGCTGGTGCTCGGATCCTTTGCGGTTCCGCTCGCGCATTGCGCCGGCATGCTTGCGGGCCCTTTCCTTAACTATCAATTGGCAGTCATCGGGCTCTTTTCGTCCGCAGATCTGTCGTTCCCTGATTTTGTGAAACTCCCGTCAGTGATCGTCGGTTACTATGTTGCCCTCGCGGCATTTGCCCTGCATGATGCGCCAAAGCACCAGGAGGACATCCAAGCGGCATGATCCCGCAAGCATCCTGCTTGCGATAGGGTTCCTTGCTGCCGACTTTACGATTTGGTGGAGCGTGGGATTCGGCGGATCCCATCCGGCCCCGGCACGCATATACTTCCTTGATGTGGGTCAGGGCGATGCGGAGCTTGTGGCGCTTTCCGACGGGGTGAGGATCATCACGGATGCCGGACCGGACAGCGCCATCTTGCGGTCCCTTGCGGCGGTCGTTCCCGGCGACGGCTTTGGGCTGCCGTATTTGGACATGGCCATCATCTCGCACCCGGAGCGGGACCATTTCGGCGGCTATGCCGCCCTGCTCGACCATTACCGCGTCGGCGTCTTCATCTATAACGGCCGGGATGCCGCTGAAGGGGATGCCGGCTGGACGTCTTTGCGCGCGAAGATCAAAGAGAAGGGGATCCCGCTCGTCACCGTGGGGAAGGGGGATGTGATCCGCCATAAGGACAGCGAGATCGACGTGGTCTCTCCCGGCACGGGCTTTGCCCAGAGCGCGGCGACAAACGATGCCGGCATCGTGGAGCTTGTGAAACTGCCTGGCCTCCGTGCGCTTTTCACCGCCGATACGGGCATGAACGTGGAAGCGTTCATGCGGACAGAGCATGGCGACCTTCGTGCCGAAGTGCTGAAGATCCCGCATCATGGCTCGCAGTATGCGTCGGATGCGGCATTCCTCCGGGCGGTGGACCCGAAGGTCGCCGTGATCGAGGTGGGGGCCAAAAATGCGTATGGTCAGCCCGCCTCATCCACGCTCGCGCGCATCGCCTCCTCCACGCGGGCAAGGATATTGCGCACTGACCGCGACGGGACGGTCGCCGTGTGGGCGGAGGGCTCCGCTATCCATATTGCAGGGGGATAACATGGTATAATGGAGGAACG
The DNA here is from genome assembly GCA_027449645.1 of Candidatus Parcubacteria bacterium. Classification (GTDB taxonomy): domain Bacteria; phylum Patescibacteriota; class Minisyncoccia; order UBA6257; family 2-01-FULL-56-20; genus JAKAGE01. The sequence continues at coordinate 20,385 of DAIDLF010000019.1, forward strand.
ATGACGCTTCTCATCAAAAACGTGCGCATAGTCGGCGGAGCACGGGAGTTTCCCGAGTCCCGCGACGTCTTTGTAAGCGGCGACCGGATATCCGCGATCGGCGCGTTCCCCAATAAGAAGGCGGATGCCGTGCTGGACGGACAGGGCGCCTATCTGAGTCCCGGCTTCATCGACGTGGATACCGACTCGGACCATTATCTCACGCTGTTCAATCATCCGGCACAGGAGGATTTCCTCCGGCAGGGCGTGACGACCATCTTCGGGGGCATGTGCGGGTCTTCGCTCGCACCGCTTACCTACGGCACCCTGGAATCCATCCAAAAATGGGGCGATCCCGGTCGCGTGAATGTGAATTGGCACAGCGTTGCCGAGTTCCTCAAGGTGCTTGACCGCCGTCCGCTTGCCCTCAACTTTGGCACGCTCGCCGGGCACGCCACGATACGGCGCGCCATCGTCGGCGAAGCGCTCCGCGAGATGACCAAGAACGAGCTGAATGTCTTTGCCCGCACGCTCGAGGCGGCGCTCAGGGAAGGCGCCTTCGGCCTCTCTACGGGACTGGCCTATGTGCACGCCTACAAGACTTCGTTTCTGGAGCTGAGTTTCCTTGCGGATGTCGCCAAGCGTTTCCATGGCGTCTATGCGACCCATTTGCGCAATGGCGCCGAAGGGGTGAAGGCATCCGTGGACGAGACGATCCGGCTTGCGAAGGAGATCGGCGTCCGCACGCTCATCAGCCATTTCGTCCCGGTGGCGGGCACGGAGCGGCACTACGAGGAGGCGCTTGCCGAGATCAATGCGCTTCCGGAATCCATGGATTTCCGTTTTGACATTTATCCTTCGGCGCGTTCGCTCATGCCGGTCTATACCTTCCTTCCCCAGTGGGCGCAGAACGGCGGCGTGGACGTGATGCGGGCGAATGTGAAGGACGAGTGGCTTGCCGCGCGCATCAAAAAGGACCTGCCCAAGATCGATGAGGATCGTTTCGTGATCGCCCAGGCGCCAGGGAGCGATTTCCTGGTCAGCAAGTCTTTGCGCGACGTCCGCGAGATGTACGAGATGCACGACGGGCGCGACGCCTTGCTGCGGCTCATGGCGGCCATGGACATGAAGGGCGCGATCCTCTACGAGAACCTGAACGGGCCGCTTGGCCTCAAGGCGGTCGCGAGCCCGCGCAGCTTTGTGGCGTCCAATGCGCCGAGCTTTGACGAGGGCACCCGTGAGCGGCAGATCAAATCCGAACGGACCACGTCCACGTTTACCCGGTTCCTTTCTCTTGTGCAAGACGAGCACCTGATGCCGCTGGAGGATGCCATCCGGAAGATCACTGCAGAGCCGGCACGGATGTTCGACCTTCCGGAGCGCGGGGAGATCAAAGAGGGGAATATCGCGGACCTTGCCTGTTTCAGGGGAGGGGAGGTGCGCTTTACGGTGGTGAACGGCGTGCCGGTGTATGCGGAAGGCGAGTTCCAGAACAAATTCCCCGGCAGGGCATTGCGCCATAAATCCTGAAGCCCATGGCACGACGCGCCGCGCGGAATCCCGATTATTTCCTTTTGGCGATCTTCGTCATCCTTTTGGTTTTTGGGCTTGCCATGCTTGCTTCGGCCTCTTCGGATATGGGGAAGACGCTGTTCAACAACAGTTATTATTACCTTGAGCACCAGATCATCTATGGCCTCGCTATCGGCGCCGTCGGATTTTTCTTCGCTTACCGCCTCGATTATCAAAATTTCAAAAAGGCATCCTTCGTGATGCTCCTTGTGAGCGTCATGTTCCTCATTCTCGTCTTCACGCCGCTCGGCACCACGGTGAACAGCACCAACCGCTGGCTCCGTTTCGGGCCGTTGAGTTTCCAGCCTGCAGAGCTTATGAAGCTGACATTCATCATTTATCTCGCGGCCTGGCTTTCCAATACCAAATTCAAGCGCACCACCGATTTCCAGTCGGGGCTTTTGCCCTTCGCCCTGGTCTCAGGCATCATCGGCGCGTTGCTCATCCTCCAGCCGGCAACGAGCACGGTGGCCATCCTGCTCTGCGCGGGACTTGCGGTCTATTTCGTGAGCGGCGCGCCCTGGAAGTATATCGCGCTCATTGTCGTGAGCGCCCTCCTTCTTGTGAGCCTGGTGATCTACGCGACGCCCTACCGCCGCGCGCGCATTGAGGGGTATCTCAACAAAAGCGCCAATCTCCAAGGGCAGAACTACCAGGTGAACCAGGGACTCATCGCCATCGGTTCGGGAGGGCTATGGGGCGTGGGATACGGGCAGTCGGTGACCAAAGCGAGCTATCTTCCCACGCCGATCGACGATTCCATCTTTGCCGTGATCGCCGAGGAGCTCGGCTTCATCGGCGCTTCGTTCCTGATCGTGCTCTTTGCGCTCCTTGCGTTCCGGATGTTCTGGCTTGCCCGCAACATGGGCGACCAGTTCGGGCGTCTCCTGCTTATCGGGTTCGCCACCGTGATTGCCCTGCAGGCCTTCGTCAATATGGCCTCCATCTCGGGCGTCATCCCGCTCACCGGCGTGCCATTGCCTTTCGTAAGCTATGGCGGCACCGCGCTCGCCGTCTTCATCACGATGATGGGCGTCTCGCTCAACGTATCCAAATATGCGCGCTGATCGGGCGCGATCGGGTGTGGTATGATATCACCAATGGCCGACACTTCAGAAAAATTCCTGGCGGTGTTCACGGGCGGGGGGAGCGGGGGGCACATCTATCCGCTCATCGCCGTTGCCGAAGCGCTCAAGCGCGAACTTGCCGCCCTGCAGGCGCCCTACGAGTTTTTCTACATGGGCGGGAAGGATGCATGGTCTTCCATGCTCACTGCGCACGGCATGGCCATGCGTCCGATCGTCACCGGCAAGATGCGGCGCTATCTTTCGCTCCAGAACCTCATTGATATCCCGAAGTTTTTCATAGGGCTCTTCCAGGCGCTCATCAAGCTTTATGTGATCATGCCGGACATCGTGTTCTCCAAGGGCGGCACCGGGGCCCTGCCGGTGGTGCTTGCGGCATGGTTCTACCGGATCCCGGTCGCGTTCCATGAGTCGGATGCCCAGCCGGGGCTCAATAACCTGCTGTCCGCCCGGTTCGCGACGCGCATATTCCTGAGCTTTGACCGCGCCGCGGCCTATTTCAACCCCGCCATCACGCAAGTGGTGGGATCGCCTCTGCGCGACGAGCTGCTGGTAGGCAGGACCACCAAGGAACTTGCCAAGGAAAATTTCAATTTTGATGCCACAAAGCCGCTCGTGCTCGTCATGGGCGGGTCGCAGGGATCTTTGCGGCTCAACGAGTTTGTCCTCACCAACCTTTCGGAATTTCTCGAGCGGACGCAGGTATTGCATCAGGCCGGCTCGGCGAACTTCCTTGAGGTCCAAAAGCTTTCGCACGCCGCGCTTTTGGAGTCGCCCACGGCGAACGCGTATCAGGCGGTGGATTATTTCAAGGACAACATGGCGCTCGCGCTCACGGCGGCGGACCTCGTGGTCTCGCGCTCCGGCAGCTCAGTCTTTGAATTGGCGGCCTTCGGGCTGCCCGCGATCCTCGTGCCGCTCGCGGAATCCGCGAATGGCCACCAACTCATTGACGCGATGGAGTTCGCGAAGACCGGTGCCGCCATCGTTATCGAAGAGGACAATCTTCTGCCCGGCCTCTTTTTCGGCCAGCTGGACGCCTTGCTGCGCAACCAGGACCGCCTTGCCAAGATGAGCGCCGCCTCGGCGGCATTCTTCAAGCCTGGCGCCGCGGAAGCGATCGCGAAGGAGCTCATCGCCGTCGTGGCGGGCGCATAACCTTATGAAGCGCCGCATCCTGCTGTGATATAATTTTCTCATGTCTCCCCGTGCCTCTTTATCCCGCAGATCCCGCTCCGCCTTCACCCTCATCGAGCTTCTCGTCGTGATCGCCATCATCGCGATCCTTGCGGTCGTGGTGGTCCTCACCCTGAATCCCGCAGAATTG
>DAIDLF010000020.1 GCA_027449645.1 Candidatus Parcubacteria bacterium
CAATTCTGCGGGATTCAGGGTGAGGACCACCACGACCGCAAGGATCGCGATGATGGCGATCACGACGAGAAGCTCGATGAGGGTGAAGGCGGAGCGGGATCTGCGGGATAAAGAGGCACGGGGAGACATGAGAAAATTATACCATGACAGGATACATGGGAAAGGCGATGCGTCTCGCATGCTATTGCCGCTCAGCTAAAATCGCCAACGCACGCTGCCGATCTTAGGTGAGGGGGCAGAGGCAGAACTGGCTGCATGCCCACTGATATGGATCCCAGCTATTCGCAAAGATATATCCCATCGTGGTTGAGCACGCGTTCGATATCATCCGCAATAACTTTCCCGAGATTGGAGACTTTGAGGAGTTGATCTTTCGTAAGCAATGCGACATCTCCCACGGTTCTCGCGGAATTTCCCCCGAATGCTTCCGCATAGTGGGAGGCGTTCATGATACAGTTGAGGCCCCGTATGTATCTCTTCCGGTCAGCTCCGGCAGCAAGCCAGCGCGCCCGAGTGAAATAGTCCCCCACTTTCATCTGCCGCACGTCGCTTTTTTCCGCCACAAGAGGGTGTCTGACGAGCGACAGTTCGAACACCAACTGCTCTCCTGGATGGAGATTTGCCCGTGCCCACCGATCAAGCTCGGCCTGCACCTCCTGCTTTTTCGCAGCAATAAGATCTTCCCTTTCGGACATCACCCATTACCTCCTGCCCAAGGTATATCATGCGATGCAGTGACCGTCAATTTGGCTTGGCGGTGCAATACGGGACGATGTTCAAGCAACCCTCGTCAGAGAGTCCTGACAAAACTCACGATGGCAACCAGCGCGATAACGGCCCATATAAGATTGAGCCAGAACGGCTGATAATCTTTTCTATAGTATGTCTCAATCGTAACTCCAAGTGCCCCTGTTAAATTAAGCAGCTGATACCAGATGCTCGTCGGCGGCAAGATCAAAAAACTTACCAGGATATAGGCACCGATAGTTGCGACAACGCCATACCATCCCAACCATCCGGATATTGTTCTCATTGCTTTATGATGATGTACAAATGATTTTGCGAGGGGTACGGGAGGATGTTTGGACAAAATAACGGGTGGTAATCCGTATGGACCCTAAGGAAATTTAAGCTCAACAGTTGATATGGGTGCATAATCAGCCTGGTTGACGATTTTATAAAAAGTATCGCTACCGCTTCCCTCACCATAGAACGCCTGACATCCCATTCCGCCATACGCGATTCCTTGCGGAGGGGTCAGGGACTGACTATATACGGTCGCATTATCGATCATATTAAATGCCTTAATAGTCTCGAATACCATTTTATCTCCATTCACATCGTTCATAGCTGTCGTGCTGCCAATATAAAAATCTACAATATAAGGAGATCCTGCCCCTGCGCCGTTATTACAAACTCCAGCCGCGTAGGGAACCTTCAAAACTTTTTTCGTATCAAGATTGAAAGAATATATACCAATCGGAGTCGAACCTTTATAGGATACGTGGTTCGCTTCAAAAAGAAGTTGGCTCTTCGTCAAACCGATGAAATATACCACTGGGGGTATCGTATTTGAATCCGCGCTGATCACCTTGAACACGCTCGGTATCAAGACCGTTGTCGTTTCATTTGTAGCTACCACCAAGGATCGATCGCACGCGGTACCTCCATCCTCATCCATGCATGGTGAAGATAGAGTTTTAAAGCGATAGGCCAATCCACCATTCACCAAAGTAGAAGTGGCATTGGAAGCAGGAACCCATCCCGCACTCTCGACCGCCGGATCGGATATCGTGACAATGGTCGTTGTTCCCACCGTTTGCGTGGTATACGATGCCGGAATATCCGCGGGATATCCGTTGATCGTATCGCCTGGCAGGCGAGAAAGATTGTATTTCGAATAATACCAAGCATATCCACCGGCGGCCAAAAGCACGACTGCGACAATGAGCAACACAATCAACACAGACCCTTTTTGTTTCATAGTCTCAGTATAGCAAACTGGCTGTTGCGAGCAGTGTGGAACGTTATTCGAATAAAGCTATAGGGGCACAAGGAACCCTTTGTGCTAGAATAAAAATATGAATTTAGTTACGGTTTCGGCCATTATCGCCCTCGTTATCATCATTTTCCTATTGATCAAATTAAAGCTTAACGCTTATGCACGCGCCTCCCTAGTAGGCGCTCTGGTAATTTGCCTTTATTTCGCAACGAGCAATGCGATGGTATTTGGCCCTGCTGGAGCGCAACTTTATGATGGGATCGGTCTTCTCGCTATGCTTTTCACGATCGTCTTTGGATTTATTGGCTTTTCCAAAGCAAAGAAAACTTCTTCTATTCCCTCCGCATGGTCTGCCTTAATAATCCTCCTTTTAGTATTTCTATGCGCCATCTTCCTCCTGAGTATTTTGGCAGCTGCTACATTGCCAATCTAATCAGCCCTAGTCTTTCTATCGAGAAAAGTTTTGTTCAAAATAATTTGCCTCACTCCCACATAAGCCAAAAGTTCTTTTCTTTTTCGCGGGCAGTGTGGGACGATGTTCGAACAAAGCTAATAAATGAAACGGAATTTCTTAGCTAATCCCCTCAGATTCCCGACGTATAAAAGGCCGCTTCAGCCTGAACTGTACTCGATTGTTCGGATGGGCTCACAGGAGTTGCAACAGCAGGATCCGTTGCCATAATGGTTTTCACGACCGCGTCCATACCTATGCTGTCATAGGAAAGAGGAACTGATATTACGAGAAAATTATGCGCACTCAAAGGAATAACCCCTGTCGAGTCATAAGGGACCACGCCATTAATAATGTGTAACCCGCCCATCGTATTATCTGAAACATTTGCCGGGGTTGTGTATCCCGCGGGAATAGTATCGCCTTTTGAAGTAGCTTGACCCTCGGGATACCCTATCATCCAAGTGCGGAGCGAAGGGTCGAAGTAAAGGCGAGTAGGAAATTGGAAATTAAAGCACGTTACCGTTGGGCAATCGTCGCCGGGAAACGTTATCGTCATATCCGCTGAATAATATTCGTCGATTTTTATTTGAGAATTTGCCGATTGTTCATTTGCGCTCGTAGGCGGTATTTGAACTATGATCATCTTTTTAACGGTGCCTCCCTGATAGGAATCTGAAGCGTCTGGAGCCTGAGTTTGCACCGTCCATGCGCTGGGGTACCAAAACGAGAACCCAAAATCTTTATCGGTGTATTGCGTGTAAATTGCAGTACTGGTTCCCGGAGATGATACTTCTACGGAAGTCGTTGCGGAAACGGTCATGGCCCGAACGGGAGGCTCCCCTGATGAAGGCTGTGGCGTAGATTTGTGAATCCAGAAATATATTCCACCCGCCACAATCAAAACAACTACCAAACTGATCAGCAGCGCTATCAGCATTGACCCTCTTTTACTCATACTGTTATTATACCAAACCGGCGCCGATTCTAGGCGGAGAGGGAGGGATTCGCCCGCAGCTCAAATGCTCGCCGTCGCTCGCATTTGGCCTGGGCACCGCCTCGCCAATTTTTCTTGCTAGAAAAATTGCCTGCGGCGTTCGAATCCCTCCATTCCATGAATAGCAAAACGGACGGCAGAAGCCGTCCGTTTTGCTATCGCGGAGAGGGAGGGATTCGAACCCTCGGTGCCATTTCTGACACACAGTCTTTCCAGGACTGCCGTTTCAACCGCTCACGCACCTCTCCAGATGCTTGCCCGCCATCCCATTGCTACCCGATGATGGTACCCTCAAATTCCTTTCCGTTCAAGAGCGCCGCGAAATTCCGCATATCCCGGCCATCCACAATGATCGCCTTCATCCCCTGCCGGCCCCCCAGCGCCGCCGCCACGGGATCCACCGGCGCATGAAGCCCGGGCTTCCACTTCGCCGGTACGAGTTTTCGATACTCGCGCCAGGTTATCGCATCGAACTTTTTCGCACGCGGGAATTTGCCAGGATCCTTCTCGTACACATGCGACGGCTTGCCGGCGATCACCGCTTCGGGCACGCCATAGTCCGCGGCAAGCTGCATGGCCACATAATCCGTGGACCAACCCGGACGCCAGCCTGCAGCGACCGTGACGGGATGCGTGAGCTTCGGCAACTTTCCGCGCGCATCAATGATCACCGGGTCTGCAATCTCACGAAGTATGGTGCGCAGAAGGTGCGCATTCAGGCGCGTGGCGTGAATGCCGATCCAGTCCTTGTCATCATCGGTGAGCCTGGATACCCGGTGCGCGGCAACCTGAAAACGGCGGGCCAATGCCCCGCCGCCGACCACAAACACGAATTTCACGCCGCGGCGCAGAAACGGCGCAAGGAACTTTTTGAAATCTTTCAAGAACCTCGTGTTGATCTCGTCGGGATGCACGATAGACCCGCCTAAAGCCACTACGATCGTTTTCGTAAATTGATAGTTCATGGATGAATGCGCCGTACGCTACCCCGAGATCTGCTGGAGCGCCTTGATGCGCTCCTCGATCGGGGGATGGGTCATAAAAAGCTTATGCCACCACGACGTGCCCTTGCCTTTGAACGGATTATCGAGCCACATATGCGCGGTGGAATCCTTTGCGGAAGCCATCGGCGTGTCATCCACCTCTATTTTGCGCAATGCGGAGATAAGTCCTTCCGGATAGCGCGTGAGCAGGACACCCGAAGCGTCAGCAAGCGCCTCGCGCCTCCGGGAGATCGCGAGCTGGATCAGCATCGTGCCGATCGGCGCAAGAATGGAAAGCGCGATGGCGACGATGAAAAACAGTTCCTGTGCCTCGCCGTTGTTGTTCCCGCCGCGCCCTCCCCGCCCGCCGAAGCCGCCGAAGAAAAGCGAGCGCAGGAAGATATCCGCAATAAGCGAGATGATGCCCGCAAGCACGGCGGCGACCGTGGAGACGAGGATGTCCCGGTTGCCCACGTGCGAAAGTTCGTGCGCCAACACGCCCTGCAATTCGTTCTTATCCAGGCGCTGGAGCGCGCCCGCCGTCACCGCCACCGCAGCATGCTGGGGATCGCGGCCCGTGGCGAACGCATTGATCTGCAGCTCCGGCGTAATATAGAGCTTCGGCATCGGCAGGCCGGCCGTGATGGTGAGATTTTCCACAAGGTTCCACAGCATCGGATTGTCGCTCTTCTGGATCTCCTGCGCGCGCGCAAGCGAAAGGGCGATCGATGCCGAGGAATAATAGCTGATCAGTGCATAGACCGCGCTGAAGATGAGGGCAAAAATAAGGTACGATGGGTCGCCATACGCCGCAGAGATGGCCGCTCCCAGCGCACCGAGCACGAGGAAGAATACGACGAACAAAACCCACGTCCGTCGGATATTGGCCGACTGAAGCGTATAAAGATTCGCCATGGCGTTAGAACTTCACGGCGACCGGCTGCTTCTCCGCGTCGGTCAGATCGTTGCCGAAAAAATCCATCTTGGTGAAGCCGAGCATGTTCGCAAAAATATTCGTCGGGAAGACCTGGACCTTCGTATTGAAGTCCCGGACCATGCCGTTATAGAACCGCCGCGCGGCCTGGATCTTGTCCTCCGTATCGGTAAGCTCGGCCTGGAGCTGGAGGAAGTTCTGGTTGGCCTTGAGGTCCGGATAGTTCTCGGCGACGGCGAAAAGCGATTTGAGCGTGCCCGAAAGCTGGTTCTCGGCGTCAGCTTTGCTCGCATTGCCGGTCGCGGACATGGCCGCGGTACGCGCCTTGGTCACATCCTCAAAGACCGTCTTCTCGTGTGCGGCGTAGCCCTGCACCGTGGAGACGAGGTTCGGAATGAGGTCATAGCGCCGTTTGAGCTGGACGTCGATGTCCGAATAGGCCTCCTGGGTCCGGTTGCGCGTCGTCACGAGCCCGTTATAGGCGAAAACAAGCCACAAAAGCACCACTGCCACCGCTGCCGCAATAATCCAGGTTATCATCATGCCTCTATGATACTCCAACAAAAGGCGTACTGCAAAGCCTACCGTGCGCCTCCACCCCCTCCCCCGCCTCCTCCGCCCGCGCCTCCGCCCCCGGCGCCGCCATGGGCACCGCCGCCGATGCTTGAGGCAATGGCGCTGCTGAACGACGCGGAGAATCCCGAACTGAACGCCGCGGCAGAAAACGATGCGGGTGCCGCTCCGGCACCGCCAGCCATCATGGCCGCCGTCCCGGGGCCCCCGTACCATTGCGGCGCGGCGAGCGTAATATTCGCCCGCTCAAAGACCTGGGCCCACCGTTTCTCCATGCCGAAGACCATGGCATAAGGAAGGTACTTCTCAAAAAGGTCCGGAGTAAGGTTTTGCAGCTGATATTTTTCGGCAACCTCGAGATAGAGCTTGAAGCCAAGCCACTCGTCGCGGAGGATCCTGCCCTGTGCTGTGCGGCGCGTCATCCGGACGATGGTCCATGTGGCTGTGGCAATGCCCATCGCCGAGACGCCGATAGCCACCGGCCATGTCATGCCAAAGGCCAACAGGAACGGATAAAGGAGAAACAGGGCGACGATCGCAATGTTCCAGGGCATGTTCGCACTGCCCAGATGGAATTCCGAAAAAGCGCCGGTCTCTACGTTCGCTTCCTTTGCGATCTCCTTGCGGAGCGCCATGATATCCCGATGGAACTGCTGGGCGGCGTACCCCATGAGCTTTTTGAAATCCTTCGTGGAGACGCTCGTGCCGTTGCCGATGGAAAAAAGCAGGGAAAGATAATGTTTCTCGTAATCTTTCAACGCGGCGTCCGAGGCAAAATCTTTGAGGGAACTAATGCGGTAATCCTTCCTCTGCACCCCTTTCCGGATGGAAATGAATGCCCCTACGCCGAATACGGCAAAAATGCCTACGCCAAGCAGGGAGGATATCCAGCTCCAACTCCCCCGCGCGCCGGTCGCGAGGGCGGCAACCACGAACTGCCCGCCATACGCGACCGCCACGATGGCAAATACCGACCCGATGATGATGCTGATCACATTGGAGGCAGGGATGCCCGGCGAGGCGTCTTCCTCAATGCGCACAAATCCGCGTACGGCAAGGTCCACGATGGTGGCGGCAAAGGACTTTGAGGTCACCCGTTCCATGGAGACCACCTCGGCCACCGCGGGACGCAATCCTTCGGGAGGCTCATACTGCGGAATGATATTTCCGCGCCGCTCGCGGAACTTTACCGCGAACAGCCACCACCACAGCACCGCAAGGAGGCACAGGATGAGGATTCCCGCCATCACGATGCCCGGCAGATACAACATGATCCAATCGCGCCAAAACGCCTGCTGGCTCACCAGCCCTTTCGGCCACGTCACGTCGATGGTATAGGCATCGCCCCCTGAGAATCCCCCAGCGGCGAACGAGAAGGTCCCAGCGGCATAGGAAGGCTTGGCATCCTGAGCCGTCTGGACAGAGGTCCGGTACGAGGTCTCGCTCACTGCGGCATCGGGCACCGCCTGCGGCAAGGTGACATTGACCGTCGCGCGTTCCACGGGCACCGAATATCCCGAAAACACATTCCAGTAGAGCCGGTCATAGGCCTGGTCGAATTCCACCGCGCCATGCACGGTATAGCTCACCGCCCATGTGTGCGTGGCATTATCAAGATTGAAATACCATTCCACATCCTCAGTGTTGGCATTTGTATCTTTCCATACGGCGAACTTCCCCCACGCCGAGGGGTCCGTGATGCCATTGATCGGCGACGCGACCTGCGTGAGGCGCTGGCCGGTCGTGACATCCGTCACGCTGACATCCGTGATGCCGCTCACTTTCTGCAAGGATATGTCGCGATCGGCGGCATGAAAGCTGCCGTTGAACGCAAAGGTCTGCGTCTCGGTCACTCTCAGCGTGGAATCCGGGTTGACCGTGATTGCCGTCGCGATGGACGGATAATAATAGGACTTGACCGGCGCGGCGATCGGCGATGTCTGCGCCCGCGCCATCGCTCCCCAAAAACCAAGCATTGAAACAGGGACGATGAGCGCTGCATAAAGCATCTTTCGGCGTGCCGATCTCATAGTCTGATCAGTATAGCAAAAAGATAGCAAAACAGCTCCCCCGTGGGAGCTGTTTTGGACAAAGCCTGCCGCGCGCCACGCGATGGCCTGAGGCGCCTGCGGCCTTTAATAATCCCCGCCCATACCCGGCATCCCGCCGCCCATGCCGCCCGGCATGCCTGCGTCCTTCTTCTCCGGGATGTTCGTGACGGCCGCACCGATCATGAGATAGTTTGCCGCAACGGAGACGGCATTCGTGAACGCCGTGCGCGTCACCTTGAGCGGGTCGATGATGCCCGCCTCGCGGAGGTCGCCCATCGTCTTGTTGGTGAGCGCATTGAATCCCTTCCACGGTTCGCTGTTGCGCTTGCTGAGCTCGTCGATCACGCGGTCCGCGGATTCGCCGCTATTTTCGACGATCGCGCGGATCGGCGCCTCGAGCGCCCGGCGAAGGATGGCGATTGCCGCCGTCTTTACCGTCTTCTCCCCATCGCCCGCCGCCTTCCCAAAGAGTTCCATGTTCGCATTGAGGAGCGCCACGCCGCCGCCGGGCACGATGCCCTCTTCCATGGCGGCGCGGGTCGCGGCGACCGCATCATCCACGCGCTGTTTCAATTCCTTTTGTGCGGATTCCGTCGGCGCGCCCACCTTGATGACGGCAACGCCGTTCGAGAGCTTGCCAAGGCGCTCCTGCAGCTTCTCCCGGTCAAAATCGGAATCGGCCTTCTTGATCTGCGCCTTGATCTGCGCCGCACGGGCCTCGATGTCCTTCTTGTCTCCCTTGCCGTCCACGATCGTCGTCGCATCCTTGGTGGAAACCACGCGATGCGCGCGGCCAAGGTCCTCCACTCCGGTATTCTCGAAGGTGTTGCCGAGCTCGTCGGAGATCAGCTTGGCGCCGACCACCGTCGCGATGTCGGCGAGCATCTCCTTTTTGCGGTCGCCGAAGCCCGGCGCCTTCACTGCGAGCACATTGAAGATGCCGCGCAGCTTGTTCACGATGAGCGTCGTAAGCGCCTCGCCGTCCACGTCGTCGGCCACGATCAAAAGCTCCTTCTTGCCGCTCGCCACGATCTTCTCCAAAAGCGGGAGGATCTCCTGGATCGCGGAGATCTTCTTGTCCGTCACGAGCACATACGGATCCTCAAGCGCCGCTTCCATCTTTTCGGAATTGGTCACCATATACTGCGACACATAGCCGCGGTCAAACTGCATGCCTTCCACCACCTCATAGGAACTGCCGATGGTGTTCGAATCGTCCACGGTGACCACGCCGTCCTTGCCGATCTTCTCCATTACGGTCGCGATGAGGCCGCCGATCTCCTCGTCCTTCGCGGAAAGCGTCGCTACCTCTTTGATTTTCTTATTGTCGTTGATCGGCTCGCGCTGGTCCTCAAGCGCCTTCACCACCGCGCCGCTCGCCTTCTTGAGCTCCTCGGCGAGCTGGATCACGTTGAAGCCCTTCTCGCGGATCACTTTCTCGCCCTCGTCGATCATGGCGTGCGCGAGCACGGTCGCCGTCGTCGTGCCGTCGCCCACCCCGTCGTTCGTCTTGTCCGCCGCCTGCTTAATGAACTCCGCGCCGAGGTTCTCCCATTTGTCCTCGAGCTCGATCTCCTTCGCCACCGTCACGCCGTCGAACGTCACCTGCGGAGCGCCGTAACCTTTTTCAATGACCACTGCCCGGCCGCGCGGCCCGAGCGTCACCTTCACCGCATCCGCCAGCTTATCGATGCCGTGCTTGATGGACGCCCGCGCTTCCTCGTTGAATTTGATCTGTTTTGCCATGGTTGCGTTTTGCTTAATGAAAATTTAATTACGCGATGATCCCCAAGATGTCGTCCTCGTCGCCGACCAGATATTTCTTGCCGTCAAATTCCACTTCGTCCGGGCCATATTTCTTGAAGATCACCACGTCACCGACCTTCACGCTCACCGGCTGGACCTCGCCCTTGTCATTCCGCTTGCCGGGGCCTACGGCGAGCACCTTGGCGCGCGTCGGCTTCTCTTTTTCGGCCGTATCGGGCAGCACGATGCCGCTCTTGGTCACTTTTTCTTCCTCCATCGGCTCAAGGAACACATGATTGGATAATGGTTTGAATTCCATTGATATTATTGATTAGTTATCGTTGACCGCGGACTGCGTCGCCGCAACGCCGCGTTTTTAGCACTCACGACCAGAGAGTGCCAATAGGAATTATAGGCGCGGACGGGGCGAAGTCAAGACAGATGCCCCGTTTTGCGACAGATAGCGGTATAATAAACCCATGGCAAAACCCCGCGAAACCGCATCCTCACCGCCCCCCTCCGAGCTCC
>DAIDLF010000021.1 GCA_027449645.1 Candidatus Parcubacteria bacterium
GGAACCTCGTTTCTGAACGGGGCCCGTTCCCAAAAGGGAGGGTGCTTTTGTTTTGTTTTGTCTTACTTGATGATCTTCGTCACGACTCCTGCGCCGACGGTCTTTCCGCCTTCGCGGATGGCAAAGCGCTGCTTCTCTTCCAATGCGACCGGAGCGATGAGCTTGACGCTGATCTTCACCGTATCGCCCGGCATCACCATCTCCATGCCTTCCGGCAAGGTCACTTCGCCCGTCACGTCCGTGGTGCGGATGTAGAACTGCGGCTTGTAACCCTTGAAGAACGGCGAGTGGCGGCCACCCTCTTCCTTCGAAAGCACGTAGACTTCGCCTTCGAATTCGGTGTGCGGCGTGACGCTTCCCGGCTTCGCAAGCACCTGACCGCGCTCCACGTCCTCCTTCTTGAGGCCGCGAAGCAGGGCGCCGACGTTATCGCCAGCCTGGCCCTGGTCCAAAAGCTTGTTGAACATTTCAATGCCGGTGATCACGGTCTTCGTGGTGGGACGCAAGCCGACGATCTCGACTTCCTCGTTCACCTTGATAATGCCGCGCTCCACGCGACCGGTGACCACGGTGCCGCGGCCTTCAATCGAGAAGATGTCTTCGATCGGCATAAGGAACGGCTTGTCGAGGTCGCGGACCGGGTCCGGGATGAAATCATCCATGGCCTGGATAAGGTCGAGGATTGGCTTCGTGTTCGGATCGTCGAGCGACGTCGCTTCGAGTGCCTTGAGGGCCGACCCGCGGATGACCGGGGTCGTGTCGCCCGGATACTCCTGCTTCTTGAGGAGCTCGCGGACTTCGGCTTCCACGAGGTCGATGAGCTCGGGGTCGTCCACCATATCGCACTTGTTGAGGAACACCACGATCGACGGCACGCCGACCTGGCGCGCAAGCAGGATGTGCTCGCGGGTCTGCGGCATCGGACCATCCGTCGCGGCAACCACGAGCACCGCACCGTCCATCTGGGCGGCACCGGTGATCATGTTCTTGATGTAGTCCGCGTGACCAGGAGCGTCGATGTGCGCATAGTGGCGCTTCTCCGACTGGTACTCCGAGTGGTGCAACGCAATGGTGATACCGCGCGCCTTCTCTTCCGGAGCGTTGTCGATCTGGTCGACTTTCTCCTCTTTCTTCGCCAAGCCCTTCATGAACAGGACGTGCGTAATCGCCGCGGTCAAGGTCGTCTTGCCGTGGTCAACGTGACCGATCGTGCCGACGTTCACGTGCGGCTTGGAACGGTCGAATTTTTCTTTTTCAGCCATGGTTGTTATTGATTAATAGTTACTATTTATCCGCACGCACCCCGCCAAAAAAATAAATCCGTAAAGCTTCCGGTAACCGTAAACCAATCGACCCGATGTTACCTGCGGCTATGGATTCGTATAAAGATTATAGGCTAAAGCGGGCAAAACTGTCAACTGGGGCTTGCACGCAATATAAAACGAGGGAGGCAGATGTGCTCTGCGCTCCCCCGTAGGTGATGCCGAAACGGTTATTTCGGCGATGGCTGACGTTGAGGTAAATGTGCCTTGAGGGCCTGGAGTTGCTCCGGGGTGAGGTGGTTGATCTCCTCCTTCACCGTCCGGGCATCCTCGCCGGCCTCCTGGGCGGCGCGGTCCTGCTGAACCCCCTGGTGGACCTCTTTCTCGGCCGTGCTTTCGCTCAGCACGAGGGAGAGGTTGTCAAAGGAGTGGACGGGAACCACGTCGCGGTCAGAGCTATAGAACTCCACCCGCACCCGATCCCCCTTCTCGGTCACCGTCAGCTTGGGCGAATCGTCCGAGCTGCCGACGAAAAGATGCGGGATTCCGGGAAGATGGAAATAGTACAGGCTCCCCGACTTGGTCACGTCTTCGTCCACGCGGTCAATGATGCCGACCACCGTCTTCAGATCGCGCTCTTTGCCGAGCGCCACCTTTTCGCCGGTCGCCGACAGCATCGCCTCGTACTGGCGGAGTGCCTCGTATTGGTCCGTGCCCGTAGCCACCTTCTGTACGTTGTCGATCGGCACGATCGCCACGCCCTGGAAGGAATGGCTGTCATTGAACAGCGGCACCACCGAGGCCATCGTCCCGTAGATATTGTAGAGCTGCGGGTCGGCGCCATGGAGTTTGCGGAAATTGATCTGCGGATTGTTATTGACCGCATCCAAAATCGCGCTGTTGGTGCCGCCACCAGGAACCGAATAGAATCGGGATTTCCCGGTACGGGAGTTGGTGTAGACCACCCCGATCAAGGAGTTGTCTTTGCTGTTGCTCGACGTGATGTCCGTGACCCATTCCGGTTCGCCTCCTTCGCCGTAAATGAGCGATGAATCGCCGGGTTCGGTGACATCGCGCTCCGACCACCAGCTGTTCAACCAGCCGTGGCGGTATTCGCCCCACCAGGTAAGGTAGCCCTTCACGAAACTCTGAGGGACCACGCGATCCACCCAGCTCGGCACCTTGCCAAGAGGGTAGAACGTACTGTCGCCCGTTGCCGGGTCCACGATCACCGCCCCAAGGACCTTTTCCGCGCTCCAGGTGATGGTCGGCTGATACACCGTCACCACCCACCACGCATGACCGCT
Organism: Candidatus Parcubacteria bacterium; assembly: GCA_027449645.1. Classification (GTDB taxonomy): domain Bacteria; phylum Patescibacteriota; class Minisyncoccia; order UBA6257; family 2-01-FULL-56-20; genus JAKAGE01. Next base: position 2,570 of record DAIDLF010000021.1, read on the forward strand.
TTCGTCTATCTCGAAACTGAAGCCGGTAAGCCCCTTGTTGAGATAGCCGTTCTCGCGGAGATGCCGCTCCAAGTCGTCGCCGAACCAGGCCGACGGCGAGTAGCGCATCTGCTGCCCTTCCGGGAAGCGGACGAGTTTGGGTTGGAGATCGGGGTTTTCTGCGGACACCATGACATAGCCCGGAGAAACTCCGGCAGAATTCCATGCGGCATATCCGTTGAATTCCAACGGTGCCACATACCAAAGCTGACCGTTCACCATTTGCAGGGTGAACTCGTCATCCTCGGTTTGGAACTGGCTGCCGATGGCACCATCCTGCCCAATGGCTTTCTGGGCGAGGTAGATGGCGTTATCCTTCGTGGACATCCGCATATGCCGCGGATCTTTCGGTTGGATGTCTTGCGTCCATACCCGCGTATCCACGGTGCCGATCATGTGCTCATACGCGTCCGTGTTAAAGAACGCGCTGCCGAACACGATGGACCCGAGGTAGCATACGACCGCAATGACTGCGGGCAGTGCCGCGGCCCACGGATAGTCTTCGTCGTAGTCCTTGACGAGGCCAATAACGGGAAGACTCACGAGCCACAGAGCAAAGATCAAGAAGCCCGGCAGGCCGAGCATGGGCCATACCGTTGACGGGGTTGAGGCGTAGAGAATCCACCATACAAAGAAGAACGAGATGGTTCCCTGCACCGTCATTGCAACAAACCGCCTTGCAATCAAGAGCGGCACCGTTCCGAATGCGGCGCACAAGAGCGCCGCCAACACGTAATACATGACATCTCCTCCTTGTCCCTTTCGGGGTGAAACTGTGAGAACTAACCCTCGCACATTTACAAGCGTGCTGGGGTAAATTATGCTATAAAATTGGCATAAAGTCAATACCTCACCGGTTCATCACCCACACGCGATGATTCAGATAGGCCGCGAAGGTCACCCAGGCGGCGTAAGGCGCAAGAAGCAATGCGGCGAGCGCGGAAAACGGCGTAATAAGCCAGATGAGCAACACGATGGTGAGATCCAACAGGAGGCATACCCAGATCGCCGCCTCGATGCGGTGTTGGGAAAAGAACGTCCAGCTCCACGCCAGGTTGAGCACGGCATTCGCCACAAAGAGCGCCGCAACCCCAAAGGGCACCGGCACGCCATCCGGAAGGTTCCACATGATGAGCGCCGAAAGCGCGGCAAGCGCATAGAGCACCGTCCACACGGCGCCGATCACGAATCCCGGCGGCGTCCACCGGGGCTTCCGGATCTTCCGATACCAGGTATATACCGACCGCGCCGTCAGCCGTCCGCCGAGCAATGCGACCAATACCGTGACCGCGGGGATGACCAGATAAGAGAGATGCATGGAGTTGATGTTTTCAGTATAGCATCTTTGTCTCCCGGAGCTCGCGCCGGAGCGAGCGCCAATTTGGAAGCACGCCGGCCACCGCCGCCCAGAACCGCGCGGAATGGTTGTGTTCGCGAAGATGCGCAAGCTCATGCACGATCACATAATCCTGCAGGCGCGGCGGCAAGAACTGCAGCTTATAGTTGAAATTCAGGTTCCCGGCCCGCGAACAGCTCCCCCAGCACGACTTCTGGGCGCGGATCGCCACCCGGCCGTATGCAACCCCGAGCGCCGGAGCGAGCGCCACAAGCCGGGAGGCCACGAGCGCCCGCGCCGACCCTGAAGGAAAACATCGCCCAATTCTCAATAATTATAGCTACAACAATTATAGTGATAAAATCCGCTATTTATGCGAGTGCCGGAATATTAATCCGTTTACCCCCCCTCCTCCTAGCAGAAAAGCCACCGGGATTCCCCAGTGGCTTTTGGTGATGAGTGACAGCAGAGCCATCACATGAGATATTGTTGGCGCGGGGGCTTATGCTCCTCATCAAATGAGTCGGCGCGCTCCTCCTCGAAGAGCTCCTCGGGAGAGGATATTTCCTCCTCCAGGAAGATCTCCTCGTGGAGCGGCGACGACTCAAGCTGATCTTTCAGGAAGACCTCCTCCGTCAAATCGATGAGGCCGCCCCGGGAAAGCACCTGGATGACCGCCCGGCCGGCCTTCCGGGAACCAAAGTGTCGCGTCTCTCTCCCGTCGGGAAGGGTGACGCATGCATGCAGTCCACAGTGCGGGCATACCGCAAGGTGGGCCGCGAGGGTAACCAGCGCTTTTTTGGGCATGTTGCCTCCAAAATTTCCAAAATCATTATAGCATATACAAGGATAATTGTAAATGGCACTTCGCTTCAAGGAGTTTGACCCCCTAGGATCCACCGCCCCTATGGAGTTATTAAAAAATCATCAAGTCAAAATTGACGTCCGCAAGGACCCTCTTTTTATTTTTGAAGGGCGCAAGAACCCATGTGCCGCAGCAAAAAAAAGAAGCAATGGGTCGCTAGCCCCTATCCTGCATGCTTTTGAAGGGCTTTCGGAGGCCGCGTAGGCGGCCGAGAACGAGACGCGCCCCCAGTAGGGGGCGACGTCGTACCTTCAAAAGCATGCAGGATAGGGGCTAGCGCTTCTTCCCTTCGATGATCTGCTGCGCCACATTGTTCGGCGCCGGCTCGTAGTGATCGAATTCCATCGTAAAGCTTCCCCTGCCCTGCGTCATGGAGCGGAGCTCCGTCGCATAGCCGAACATCTCGGACAGCGGGATCTTGCAGTTCACCACCTTGAGGCCCGGACGGTCCTCCATGGACTCGATGCGTCCGCGCTTGGAGTTCACGTTGCCCGTGGTCTCGCCCATGAAGTTCTCGGGGACGATGATCTGGATCTTCATGATCGGCTCAAGGATGACCGGCTTCGCCTTCTTGGCGGCATCCTGGAATGCCATGGAACCTGCGATCTTGAACGCCGCTTCGGAGGAGTCCACCTCGTGGAAGGAGCCGTCGTAGAGGGCGACCTCCACGTCCACCACCGGATAACCGGCGACGATGCCCTTGTCCAGCGCCTCGCGGATGCCTTTTTCCGTCGGATTGATGAACTCCTTCGGGATGGAACCGCCCTTGATCTCGTCCAGGAAGACGAATCCCGTGCCGCGCTCCAACGGCTTCACATGCACCTTCGCATGGCCGTACTGGCCGCGTCCGCCGGACTGCTTGATGTACTTGCCTTCGCCGTCCGCTTCCGCCATGATCGTTTCCTTGTAGGCGACCTGCGGCCGACCCACGTTCGCGTCCACGTTGAACTCGCGCTTCATGCGGTCCACGATGATCTCGAGGTGCAGCTCGCCCATGCCGCTGATGATCGTCTCCCCCGTCTCGTTGTCGCCCGCCACGCGGAACGTCGGATCCTCCTCTGCCAGGCGGTGGAGCGCGATGCCCATTTTCTCCTGGTCCGCTTTCGTCTTCGGCTCGATGCGGAGGCCGATGACCGGCTCGGGGAACGTGATCTTTTCCAAAATGACCGGCTTGGATTCCTCGCAGAGCGTGTCGCCCGTCGTCGTCTGCTTCAGCCCCACGATGGCCGCGATCTCCCCGGAATAGATCTCCTCCACCTCTTCGCGGTCGTTGGCGTGCATGCGGACGATGCGCCCGATGCGCTCCGGTTCCCCCTTGGTGGAATTATAGACATAGGAACCGCGCTTGAGGATGCCCGAATACACGCGGACGAACGCCAGATTGCCCACGAACGGGTCCGTGGCGATCTTGAAGGCCAGTCCGGTGAAGGATGCCTCGTCCACGAGCTTGATCTCCACCTCTTCGCCCGACTTTTCGTCGTGCGCCTTGACCGGCGGAAGGTCCGCAGGCGAGGGCAGGAACTCGATGACCGCATCCAGCATGAACTGCACGCCTTTGTTCTTGAGCGCCGAACCGCACATCACCGGAACGATCGTGTTCGCGATGGTCGCTTTGCGGAGCGTCTTGCGCAGGTCGTCGAGCGAGATCTCCTTGCCGTCAAGGTACGCCGACATCACCGCGTCATCGTTCTCTGCGATCTTCTCAATGAGGTCATGGCGGTGCTTCTCCACGTCCGCCGCCATATCTGCCGGGATCGGCACCTCGTTGATCTTCTCGCCGTGCTCGCCCTCAAAAAGATAGGCCTTGTTTTCCAAAAGGTTCACCACGCCCTTGAAATCGCTCTCGCTGCCGATCGGCAACTGGATCGGGTATGCGTTCGGCGTAAGGCGGTCAAGGATGGACTGGAAGCTCTTCTCGAACGACGCGCCGGCGCGGTCCAGCTTGTTAATGAAGCAGATGCGCGGCACTTTGTAGTCGTCCGCATAGCGCCAGTTGGTCTCCGACTGCGGCTCCACGCCGGCCACGCCGTCGAAGACGACGACTGCGCCGTCCAGCACGCGGAGCGAACGCTTCACCTCCACCGTGAAGTCGATGTGGCCCGGGGTATCGATGAGGTTGATGCGGTGCTCGAACTTCTTGTCATGATTATGATACGTGGGCGTCCAGAACGCGGTCGTGGCCGCGGAGGTGATGGTGATGCCGCGCTCGCGCTCCTGCTCCATCCAGTCCATCACCGTGTCGCCCGTGTGCACTTCGCCGATCTTGTGGCTGACGCCGGTGTAGAAAAGCACGCGTTCGGAAACGGTGGTCTTGCCGGCATCGATATGCGCGATGATGCCGATGTTGCGGGTCTTCTCGATGGAATATTGTCGGGGCATGATGATATCCTTATTGAATTTTCTCTCCTATCGTGCGAAGTGCGCGAATGCGCGGTTGGCCTCTGCCATGCGGTGCATATCGAGCTTCTTCTTGATGGCATTGCCCTCGTTCTTGGATGCGGCGATGATCTCGTCGGCGATCTTGTCGGCCATCCCCTTCCCCTTCTTGGCGCGCGCGGAACCGATGATCCAGCGCAGGGCGAGAATGAAACGGCGCTCCGGACGCACCTCGCGCGGCACCTGGTAGTTCGCGCCGCCGACGCGCTTGGAGGCCACTTCAAGCAGCGGCATGGTATTCTCGAGCGCGCGGTCAAACACCACGAGCGGATCCTCCTTGGTGGTCTCTTTGATCTTATCGAAGGCATCGTACACCAGCCGCTCGGCGGTGGACTTCTTGCCGTCCTTCATCACGTAATTGATGAAGCGGCCGATCTCCACGCGTCCATGGACGACGTCAGGCTGATGATACTTCTTGTAGACCCGTTTCTTGCGCATGTCGGTACGTAATGAAATAGTGCGGTTACTTTGCTTTCGGGCGCTTGGCGCCATACTTGGAACGCTGCTGCTTGCGGTTTTCCACGCCCGTCGTATCCAGCACGCCGCGCACCACGTGATAGCGGACGCCAGGAAGGTCGGCCACGCGGCCGCCGCGAACCATGACAATGGAGTGCTCCTGCAGGTTATGCCCTTCTCCCGGGATGTAAGCGGTGATTTCCATGCCGTTGGACAGCCGGACGCGCGCCACCTTGCGCAATGCCGAGTTCGGCTTCTTCGGGGTCGTGGTGAACACCTTCACGCATACGCCGCGCTTGAAAGGCGACGTGGAATCCACCGGCCGGTTGTGGATGGAGTTGAAATAGTACGACAACGCCGGCGCCTTGGTTTTGGTCTTCAAGGGCTGACGTCCTTTCTTGATGAGCTGTCGGATAGTAGGCATAGGTCTCTTCAAAAAAACTCGGCAGGTGGAAGCCCACCGAACATGAGAGGATTATAGGGCGTGCGGGTCGTCCTGTCAAATCGCCGCCGCGCAAGGATCCCTTCAAAACGACAAAGGGGCGCCAGCGATAGTGCGGAGCCCCTTGTGAGATGATGATTGCCCGACCGAGGAAAGGCGGCGGGGCGAAAAGCCGGGAGAATAGAGGCCTGCGAAGGTTGACCCATATTCGTGCTTTCGCCCCACCGCGGGTTCTGCTTACCGAGGCAACGCGGCGGCAGAACCAGCTTATAGATGATCCGAAGATATGAGGGGAAAGAGGATGCGGGGAGCACCAATGAAGAGCTCGTTGACCCGCATCCTCCCGCGCGGTCCGTTGTCCGGAGGTCCAGGACGAACGGTGCGCTAGGCGTTCCGCGTGCGGGGCAGGTGCCAGAGCAGGACCCGCGTGACCGACACAGAACGCTTCTCAATCTTAGGATACTGCCATAATAATAACGTTATAATCGGAAATTGTCAAATCGCCGCTCAATACCCTATCGCCATCCAGTTGGCATCGGCGCTGGAGCCGTTGTCGCAAATAGTGGCCCCGGTGATGTTATAAGTAGAAATATAGGTGATGCGATCGGTACTCAGGTAGGTCGTCGCCTCAACGTTCAGCGCGGCGTTGGGGAAGGCTATCGGGTAATTGAAAGCGACGCATCCGCCATTCGGATAGACCACGCCCCACTGGAGAATGAGCCCGTCAGGAAGTTTCTCATACCCATTGGTGCTCAGACTATGGCTGAAATTGGACGTGGTGAGATATCCGGAATCATTGCTGAATTGGGAAACATTCATATTGGTGAGCGCCCCTGCGGTCAGACTCCCCGCCGAACCCGTGAGTCCCGCGCCAGAGCCGTAGAACGTGCCGTTGGTATATACCGACCCGCCGAACGATGCCCCGTTGTCTACCAACAGATATCCGTCAGAAGCGCCGCTGATGCCGAGAGGGTTGTAAGGAGACCCGTTGTCGCCCACAAAAACACTGCCGTCCAATTGAAGCGAAGCCTGGCCTGGACCCGATGAGAGCGTATAGAGCTGGGAACCTGATCCCCCGGTATAGGTCAATCCCGTCACCGACGTGATACTGCTCACGGCAGGGCCGTTGCCGCCCCAGGCATTCACCCCAAGATACCACGTGCCGCCGCCGGAATTGCTCGCCGTGGAAGGAATGATATTGGAAGGGAAGGTGTAGTTCCCTCCTCCCGTATTGGAACCGAAGGTGCCCGCGGAGACGTTGCCCGCGCCCACCGTCCCGCTGTAGGTGCCGGAGAGCGTGCCGTTGACCGTGAGATTGCCCGTCACGGTTTCGCCGCCGTTCACCGTGAGATAATCCCAAAGGCCCACCTGGCGGCTGCCGCCGCCGGAAGTGTTGCCGACGATCATAAGCTCCTTATAGGAACCGTTGTCGTTATAGATGGCCGCACCGCCATCGCCCGTGCCATAGGCCGACCAGGATGCATAGTTTGGCGTGAGGCCATAGTTGCCGCCGATGGAACCTCCGGACACGGTAAGCCTATAGCTGGGACTCGTGGTGCCCACGCCGACATTGCCGCCGCTCCCGGCAAGATAACTGTTTCCCGAAGAGGGGTTCAGCAAATTGTTGCCTGCGCCGGTATATACGCCAGTGTTGAAATAGAAGGGAAGATTGTTGGTGGAATAGATATGGGCATAGCTCCCGTTTGCAGGACCAAGCTCGATGCCGCCGTATTGTGTCGTAAAGACATTCCACGCGGCGCCCGAATTCTGCCAGGCATTCGTAGCGCCGTTATAAACCGTGCCTCCGCTCACGGTAAGGCTTCCGGTGACCGTGAGAGGCAGAGACGATCCGCTTCCGCCAATATACACTCGCGTGGTGGAAGCGGTGGATGCATTATTGGTGGCATTGTATCCGGCGATATACACGCCATTCGCATCCCAGCCGGCATAGGTGCCGATCAGCTGATAGGTATTGCCGCCCTGAAGGACCTGCAGCTTATTGTCGCCCTGGTTGCTTATTTGGATATTGCCGGACACATCCAGCTTTGCGGATGGCGATGCCGTCCCGATGCCCACATTGCTCCCCGACTGATATACCGCCGAATTGCCCAGGGTATTCGTGCCGGTAAACACCGGCACGTAGCCGGCACTCCCGGAAACATTGCCCACCGCTCCCGACACCGCGCTGTCCACGTAGCTCTTCGTAGCCGCGTTGGAGCCGGAAATCGGCGTGCCCACGTTCACCGCGCCGGTGAAATTGCCGGTGCCCGCCACATCCAACTTGTATGCGGGGCTGGCCGTACCAATGCCCACATTGCCGCCGCTCAGAATCGCGAGCGCGGGCGTGGTGTTGTTATAGGACACCGCCAACGTGCCGCCGGACGAACCGCTTAGCGTTCCCAGGATAAATTCGGCCTGAGGAGTGGTTGGATTGTTGGCAAATGAAATATAACCATAATTAGTGCTGCTCACCGAACCTGCATGGACGATCTGCAGATAATTCGGACCAGCAACCTGATTGCTTCCGATCACTTCATTCCCGGAATAGACCTGCAGGGCCGCAACCGGCCCCGTCGTTCCGATGCCCACGTTGCCGCTCGTGTTGATGATGCCGTTCGGAAAGTCCAATGTTTGCACCGCAAAGGCAAGCCTTGTCACGAAAAACGACGCCAGGAAGGCGCCGAAAAATGCCGCAGACCACATCCCTGCCTTTTTCAAAAAAACCGAACGGTGCGTGGTGTTGTTCATGGTGTAAGCACGGAAAGATGTCCAAAGAGGGCGGCCTTTCCGAACAAGCGGGAACAAAAACACGGGTGCGGTTTTTGTTGCCCGGATATCGTCCCCGATTCCTGCCCCATAGGATCTCCGCCTTAGGGCCTGCCGCCCAGCCATTCATGCAAGGGACCTATCCATTGGCTGGGCATCGCTGCACTGCTATGCAATTGGCTACCTATTAACAGTATCAACCCCTGCCATATCCGCAAGGGGCGCTGTGGATAACCGCTCCGGGCGGGCACGCATCGATGCTTTTTACAAAAGCAGTATCATGGGAAGCACCATCGAACTCGAGGCGAACTTTTACAAAAACCGTCGAACTATGGGTATGCGGCGGCAGAAAGAGTCCGATTAGGGATTGCCCTTGGACAGGGCCAAGTCGGTAAATCTCACTGAAGACAATACCTCCTCCAAAACGGAAATATCATTAGCGGAACCCAACATTTTCGTGCCACTTGGCGAAGTGTCGTCGCCCGTCCTATCTCCAAGATTGAACTCGTAGCAAATGCCATTGATATACCCGGAGTAGTTTTCCTCAAATTCGTCGATTCCCGCAGCTACACTGCCGGCAGCATACCTGGTAAAAGTGACCCCGTCGATGGTGATTGCCTCATCGGGACTATGATTCGGCCCAAACGGCGGAATTATCGCGGAACATTGGCGTTGGCTTAGTTGCTTATCAACGCTCAGATTCAAATATGCTCCCATGAGGTTGGTGCCGGGATAGAGGCTTGGCGGTATCTCCACCGTAATGAGAGAAATAGCGGTTGAATCATACTGCGTATAAAGGCCGTAATCGCCTTCGGCCGCGTCCGCTAGTTTGACGGTCCATGCATTTGGATAAGCAAAGCTTATTCCATAATCGGTATTTTGATA
>DAIDLF010000022.1 GCA_027449645.1 Candidatus Parcubacteria bacterium
ATGGGATTCGAAGCGCATCGGCATCACCGCGCCGCCCCTGGAGACCAAATACGGCTGGCTCCTTTGCTATCACGGCATCTCGCGCCGCAGCGGCCATTACAACGTACGCGTGGCCCTGCTCGACGAAAAGGACCCGACCAAGGTGCTCTATCGCACCAAAGACCCCCTTTTGGAGCCCAAAATGCCTTACGAGCGCGAGGGCATCGTGAACAATGTAGTGTTTCCCTGCGGTGCCGTGGTGATCGGCGACAAGGCGCTCGTGTACTATGGCGGCGCCGACAAGGTGGTGGGCGTGGCTTCCGTCAATATTGATTTCCTGGTGGAGGGGCTGGTGCGCGAGGCCGAGGAAGAGGGGAACGCATAGCCCGCGCCGCTTGACAGGGCCTGCGGGGCGGGTATATAGTTAAGGAGCTTAACAATTAGCTCACGGAATAATTATGCCCAGACGCGAAAGTGCCATGAACGAACTGGTGTCCCTCGTGTTTGCCATGGGGCGCGTGGTGCGGGACAAGGTTCAGACCAAAGAGGATGACGGGAAGGGCTCCTGCCACTCCCTGCTTGGTTTCGAGGTGCTCCGCTACGTGGAAGATGCCGGACGGCCGCATATGCGGGATATCGCAAGGCATTTCCACGTGACGCCGCCTTCGGCCACGCTCATGGTGGACGGCCTGGTGAAGGGAAAGATGCTCCGGCGCATCCTGGACCCGAAGGACCGCCGCTCGGTGCGCCTTGCGCTCACGCCGCGAGGCAAGAAGGCGATCCTGCAGGGCATGGCCAATAAAGTGAAGGGACTCACGGAGATGTTCAAAGTGCTTACCCCTTCAGAACGCCTGCGTTTCGCCGCGATCCTCAGGAAAGTCGTCGCCAATAACTCATAACCCATTTCCATTTTTATGAAGCATTTCTTCAAAAGCAAAATCAATCTTATGGCCACGGGAGCCGTGGTCCTCGTGCTTGCCGGCGCCGGCGTGTATTGGTACATAACCACGAACGTCGCCCCGACTTTCGGTGAGGTCACCGTGGGAAAAGGGAATGTAGTGGAGGCGGTTGACGAATCGGGCAGCGTGCTTGCGGAGGCGAGCGCCGCCGTCTCGTTTCAGGAAGGCGGGCAGATCGCCCATGTCTACGTGAGCGAAGGCAGCACGGTTGCCGCAGGGACGGTGCTGGCCGACCTTGATGCGACCCAGCTTGCCGCGTCGGCGGAGCAGGCGAAAGCAACCCTTGCGGGCGCCCAAGCGCAATTGAGCCAGCTCACGAGCGGCACGCGCCCCGAACAGATCCAGATTGACCAAAGCGCCGTGACGAGCGCGCACCAGACGCTCGCGATCGCCGTCACGAACGCCTACAGTTCGGCCAATGATGCCGTGCGCAACCAGCTCGACAATCTTTTTTCCAATACCCAGACGAAAAATCCCACATTCCTCGTCCCGGAGAACGACTCCCAGGCGGTGATCAACATCCAAAGCCAGCGGATCCAGCTTGGCGTGGCCCTGGACCAGTGGTATGCGTCGCTTTCCGCCACAAGCACCGATCCGGCATCGCTCTCCGGCACGGCCATTTCCACGCTCCAGCAGGTGCAGTCGTACATCAATATGATCACCCTCGCGGTGAACAGCGTGACGCCGGGATCGGCCATCACGGCCTCCACACTTGCCCAATATAAGGCGAATGTCGCCGCGGCGCTTGCAGAAGTGGAAGGTTCGGTGAGCGCGGTGCAGGGCGACAGTTCGGCGCTGACGGCCGCGCAGAATGTGCTCGCGCTTGCGCAGGCCGGCGCCACGTCCCAGCAGATCGAGGCCCAGCAGGCCGCGGTGGCCGCGGCACAGGCCGCCGTCACGAACGCGCAGGTGGCGCTGGATCACGCGTCGCTTGTCGCGCCGTTTTCGGGAACCGTGCAGGATCTCACGGCGCAGGCGGGACAGGTGGTCGCCGCGGGCGCGCCGATGATGTCGCTCATCAACAACAGCGGACTGAAGATAGAGGCATATGTCTCGGAATCCGACGTGGCAAAGATCAAGACGGGCGATGCCGCCGCCGTGACGCTCGATGCATTCGGCACAGGAACGACCTTCCCGGCGACGGTGACCACGATCGATGCCGCCGAAACGCAGGTGAACGGCTCCGCGGCATATATGGTGACCCTGCACTTCACCAATCCCGACAGCCGGATCAAGGACGGCATGACGGGCAACGTGCGCATCATCGAAGCGGAGCACGACAACGTGGTGGAGGTGCCGAGCAATCTGGTGATCAACGACAACGGGAACTATTTCGTCTTGAGCGGCAACGGCAATGCGCTTCAGAAAAAGCCGGTTCAGATCGGCCTTGTGGGCGACAACGGCATGACCGAGATCGTTTCCGGGCTCCAGGCCGGCGACCACATCAACAACCTTTAACATCCATTTTCCATTTCCATGGCTGAACCGAAAACGACCAACAAGAAACTCATTGCGTGGACCATCGGCGGCATGCTGGCGATCTTCGCCGTAGGCGGCGGGCTCTATTGGTATGTGAGCTCGCAGACGGTCTATATCGACCTTTCGCAGATCCAGGCGCCCCTCATCAACCTTTCTCCGGTGAATTCCGGCGTATTAGAGGCGGTCTATGTGAATGTGGGGGATACGGTGGCGGTGAATCAGCCGGTGGCGCGGGTGGGCAACGAGATCGTGAAGGCGAAGATCGCGGGCCAGATCGTCTCGGTGGACAATAACATCGGCGAATATGTGAACGTGATGACGGGAGCGGGAACGGTGGCGACCATGATCGATCCGACCCAGCTGCGCGTCGTGGGGAATCTCGACGAGAACAAGGGCCTCGCCGACATCAAAGTGGGCGATCCGGCGACCTTTACCGTGGACGCTTTCGGCTCACAGGTATTCAAAGGCGTCGTGGACGAGGTAAGCCCGACCTCGGAGCAGAGCGATGTGGTATTCAACATTTCCGACCAGCGTCCCACTAATCAGTTTGCCGTGAAGGTCCGTTTTGACCTTGCGAAGTATCCTCAGCTCAAGAACGGCATGTCCGCGAAAATCTGGGTGTATAAGCAGTAAGCCCCGGCCATGGCAGACGAGGCAAACGGAAAAACGGACGGCGGGAGCAACCTGCGCTGGTGGGTGCTTTTCACGGTCATTTTTGGCACTTTCCTCGGGAGGCTTGACCAGACGGTGGTAAACCTTGCCCTGCCGAAGATCATCGGCGATTTCAGCATCAGCGTATCCAGCGCGGCGTGGATCTCTACGGCGTATATCCTCGCGAATGCGGTCTTCGTGCCGGTTTGGGGCAAGCTCGGCGACACGGCGGGACGCAAGAAGATCTACCTGATCGGTTTCATCGGCTTTACGATCGCCTCGGGACTTTGCGCGCTCGCATGGAACCTGAGTTCCATGATCGTCTTCCGCATCATCCAGGGGTTCGCGGTGTCCGCGGATTATCCTACGGCGATGGCGATCATCGCCATCACGTTCCGCGACATGAAGGAGCGCGCCCAGGCGCTCGGCATCTGGTCGGCGGCCTTCGCCGCCGCGTCGGTCTTCGGCCCGCTCATCGGCGGCCCGCTCATCGACAACTTCAACTGGCGCGCGGTGTTCTTCATCAACATTCCCCTTGGCGTCGTCGGACTCTTCCTCGCAATGGTCTTCATTGACGAATCGGTGGGTGAGAAAAAGAGCGTGAAGTTCGACTGGTGGGGCGCGGTATCCCTCGGCGCCGCACTCGGCTTCCTTACGCTCGTTTTGGACCAGGGACAGACATGGGGATGGACGTCCGGACCGAGCATCCTGTGCTATCTCGCGACCATCGTTTCCGCCGCATGGTTTTATTTCGTGGAGATCCGCGAGCCGGAGCCGATCGTGGACTTCAAATTCTTCAAAATCGGCATTTTCAACACCACCCTGCTCAATAATTTCATCGTGTTCATGGCGCTCATCGGGGCGATCTTCCTCATCCCGATCTTCGCGGAGACCTTCCTCGGCTATAACGCCACGCAGACCGGCTATCTCTTCATCCCGCTCGCGATTGCCATGGTGATCGCGGCACCGCTCGGGGGAAGGCTTATTGGGAAAGTGAAGCCGAGCTACGTCATCTTCTGGAGCACGTTCGTCTGCGGCCTCGGCATCCTCATGCTCGGCGGCATTGATGCGCGCTGGACGGCCATGGATATCATCATTCCGATGTGCATTATGGCGTTCGGACTCGGCTTCGGCATGGCCCAGCGCACCAACCTGGTCGCGGTGGCCGTGCCACACGAGGAAATCGGCGAGGCCTCGGCCATCCTTGCGCTGGTGCGCAATATTTCGGGAGCGTTCGGAGTGGCGATCTTCAGCACCCTGCTCAACAATGCCACCAATGGCAACGTGTTCAAGGCCGTGTCGCACAGCGTGATCAACGTAGTGAACAATCCCCGGGTCACCCAGCAGTTTGTGGGCCTTATCGAGCTCAAGGCGCAGGTCGCGGGTTACGCGACGGTCTTTCAAGTGGCTGCCTGGATCGTCATCATTGGATCATTCACTTCTTTCCTGATCAACGTACCGCGCGAGGCGGTCACTGCCGAACATCACGTGGTCGTCGAAGGATAGGCCGCCCTCCATCACCATGCCAAAGACATTCATAATTACCCTCGCGGTGTTCGAGGCATTGCTTATCCTGGTACACCTTGCCGTCTATGCCACGCTTTCGGCGGCGTTCGGCATCGGCGGAGTCTGGTGGGAAGCGCTTTTTGTCGCCCTCGCCTTCACCTTCGTTTCTGCAAGCGTCCTCGCGCGCTATTTCTCCCATCGCGCGGTCGCATGGTATTACGCATTCGCCGCCTATTGGTTCGGCCTGGTGCACTTTTTGTTCGGGGGCGGCGTCCTGTTCTTTGCGGCGATGGCGCTTTCTTATGCGTTCGGATGGTATCCGCCGCTTGCCCTGCTTGGCGCGGCGTGCTTCGGCGCGGCATTCCTGGTCCATAGTTATGCCACGTGGAATAGCGGTCGTGCAGAGATCACGAGGGTCGCGGTGCATCTTCCCGGATTGCCGGCCGAGTGGCAGGGGAGGAAGATCGCGTTTGTGAGCGATGTGCACCTGGGGAATGTCCGCAGCGCGGCATTTGCCGCAAAGGTGGCCCGAAAGATCGCGGCCCTTGCGCCGTGGGCGCTCCTTATCGGCGGCGACCTCTATGACGGCACCCTGTGCAATGAGGAGGCGATGCTTGCGCCATGGCGGACGCTGATTCCGCAACTTCCCGGAGGAAGCTATTTTGTGACCGGCAACCACGAATATTATCTCCGGAACGGGGAAATCGGCCGGGCCATTGCCGCGATCAAGGGCGTCGGTATCCGCGTACTGGACAATGAAGCGATTGACCTGGATGGCATCCAACTTGTGGGCGTGGACGACAAGAGCGTAGCGGAACAGGGATCCTTTCCGCGCGTGCTTGAAGGGATCCCGCGTGCCGCGGGCGCGCCGAGCATCCTGTTGCGGCACATACCTCTGGAGCTTGAGGTTCCGGCCAAAGAGGGCTTTTCCCTTGTCCTTTCGGGACACACCCATCAGGGCCAGATTTTTCCGCTCAATCTGCTTACCCGGCGGATCTATCGCGGCTATGATTACGGCCTGAAGCCGTACGGCGCGATGCAGGTATATACCTCGAGCGGCGTCGGTACGTGGGGGCCGCCGCTGCGGCTCGGGACAAAATCGGAGATCGTGCTGATCGAGTTCTCTTAGTCGCCGTCTTTGCGGTGCGATTTTCCTTGATAGTATTTCTTCCCTTTCAGTTTGTCCGGCAACATATCGCGTCCGGTATATTTTTCGTAGCCTTTGCCGTAATCCAGCTCTTTCATGAGCTTGGTGACGGCATTGCGGATCTCGAGCGGGATCGGCAGGTTGCCATGCCGCTTCACGTCATCCAGCGCCTCAAAATAGGCGTGATAAGCGCTCTTGTCCTTCGGTGCGAGCGAGAGATAGACCGTGCCGTGGGCAAGGTTGATCTGCGCCTCCGGCATGCCGATGGTCTCCACGGCGCGGAACACGTCGTTTGCCACCACGAGCGCGGTGGGTTGGGCCATGCCGATGTCCTCTGAGGCGAAGATGACCATGCGCCGCGCGATGCACTTCGGATCCTCGCCGGCATCCACCATGCGCGCCAGATAATAGAGCGCCGCATCCGGCTGGCTTGCCCGCATGCTCTTGATGAAGGCGCTTATCGTGTTGTAGTGTTCCTCGCCTTTCTTGTCGAAGCGGAGGAACTTGCTTTGGATGGTCTCTTTAAGTGCATTCACGGTGACCTTTCCGTAAAGCTGCTGCGCGTTTTCCAATACCGTGATCGCCTGGCGCGCATCGCCGTTCGCCATGCGGACAAGCCAATCGCGCGCCTCGGCGCCCACCTTGATGCCGGTCCTCACAATGATCTTCGCCATGTCTTCGTCGGTAAGCTCGTGCAAGACGAACACGCGGCATCGCGACAGGAGTGCGGGGATCACTTCAAAGCTCGGGTTTTCCGTGGTCGCCCCGATGAGCACGAGGTCCCCGCGCTCCACATAAGGGAGCAGGAAATCCTGCTGGGCCTTGTTGAAGCGGTGGATTTCGTCCAGGAAAAGGATCTTCGGCCCAGGGAGAAGCTTGCCCCGGTTCACGATCTCCTTGATATCGTCCTTGCCCGCCGACACCGCCGAAAGCTCGAAAAGCTGGGCCTTGAGGGAGTGCGCATAGATCTTCGCAAGAGTCGTCTTTCCCACGCCCGGCGGTCCCCATAAAATAAATGAGAAAAGGTGCCCCTCTTTGATGGCGGTGCGGAGCGGTTTGCCGGGACCCACCAGATGCTCCTGTCCCACGAACTCGTCCAGGCTCTTGGGCCTGATTTTTGATGCCAGCGGTTCCATATGGCTTCAATATAGAACCTCTCATGCAAATACTCCAGCCCCGCCGGCGCGGCCGGTCTTTAAGGAATTCTTTAGGGGTGGCATGGCATAATGAGCGGAGTCGAAATCACGCATAACCAACCATTATTTCATCACGCCATGCCCACGCGAAGAAAAGGCAAGCCGGAGGAGCCGGCAGAGGAGGAAGACACCCTTGAGGACCTTTTGGTGCTGCAGCTCAGGGAGATGTATGACGTAGCCACAGAAATCAAGAAAATGCTGCCAAAAATCATGAAAAAAATCGCTCATCCGGAATTGCAGGAGAGATGCGAGGCGCAGCGCGCAGCGGCCGAGGATCGCGCGCGGCAACTCGAAGGGATATTCCTGAAAATGGAGATCACGCCCCAAAAGTTTCCCTCTGCCGCGGTGCGGGGACTTGCCGAGGATGCCGAATGGACCGGCAAGAACCTTTCCGGGACTTCCGTGCGGGACGCGGGGCTTGCGGCCACGCTTAGGCTGGTCCAGCATTACGAGCTTATCCTTTACGTGGAGGCCTCATCGTGGGCAGAACGCCTTGAATTCGGCGAGGTCGCAGAAATCCTCAAGGAGGCTGCGCACGACATGGAAGAGGATATCCGTGCCTTTGCGGCATTTGCCGTCTCGCACATTGACGATATTGCCGCAGGGGAGGATGACGGGGATGATGAGGATGAGGACGAGGATAATGAGCAACGCGACGAGGAGGAAAGTTGAGCGGCGCCCCGCTTAATCAAGTGAGACAGTCTGGAGTACGGGTTCGCTCTGCCCGTCGATGACGGTAAAATTTATCCTGCCGATGACCGCGCCGCTCAGGGTTTCCACGTTCACGCGCCATGCGCCCGCGGCATGCGGGGTCATTTCGGAAAAAGTGCGCCAGCCGCCGTCGCTTCCTCCGGTAACGGCAAGCGTGATGCGGCTTTCGGTCACCCAGCCTTTTGCGGCGGGATCATCGTATTGCCATTCATGGATAATGGGAAGATTGAACTGTGCGGGGGAGAATATCGCGGTATAGGCATATAAGGGATCGCCGGCGACAAGATGAACCGGCGTGCTCGGCTGAAGGAAATTCCACCACGGCGCAGGGACCTCCTCGGTCACGGTATAGTGTCCCGGCGCATTGACGGTGAGCGAATGATAGATCTCGCCATCTTTGAGCGAAAGGGGCAAAGGGGGAATGAGGTTCAGGTAGTAAAGAAGGTTTACGGCGGCGAATACCCCGAGGACGATGCCGGCGAGCGCCAGAAACTGCCCTTTGAATCGTTCCCGCGCGGCAAAGCGCAGAAGGACCAGGAAAAGGCCGATGGCGGCAAGGCTCAATGCGCCGCTTTCGATGAATACGGCATTGCTGACTGAGTGTACGAGCACGGGGACAATGAAGATGGCATAGGCGAAGACTGAAAGGAAGAGCAGGGCTATCTGGAAGCGGAGGCGGGCATAGTGGCGCTTGAGCGACTCGTTCGCGACGAACGCGGCCGCGAGAAGGACCATGAAGGGCCAGCTGACGCTCAGGCTGCCGGCGCGGAAATAGTAGACGAGGAACGTGCTCAAAAGGCCGCCAAAGAACCATTGGAGGACGTTGACCAGCCAGAAGTGGAGGGTGGCAGGGTTCTTTTCATCGGCTGCGGCGGTGGGGGACCTGTTCTCCAGATAATTGACAAGGAAAATGCTGGAAGCGACGATGAGCAGGTGGACAACGACCCAGAAATTCTCCCAAAAGAGGTCCACGCGGGTGAGGGTGACGGCGTCAAAAATAAAGCCTCCGACAAGGGAAATGGAGGAGATCGGCCGTTCAAACCTTGCGTACCAGTTGCGCCACCAGTGGAATGCCTTTTTGATCATGGGTGCGATGACTCGCTTATCGTACCGCGCGGCCTCCGCCGCCGTCAAAACCCGCGTACCGCGCGCGGCTATTTACTTTACAAAGTAAAGTGAGTGGCGTATACTTGCGGAGTGACCAGGCAATACGAGGAAAAAACCTGTCCGATCGCGCGCATGGCCGATCTCCTGGGGGATACTTGCACCGTGCTCATCATCCGCGACCTGCTTGAAGGCAAGAAGCGCTTCGGTGAGCTGGAGCATTCGCTTGCGGGAGTGAGCACGCGGACCCTTGCCAAGAAGCTCAGGATACTCGAAGCGCACGGCATGCTTCGCAGGGAAGAATATCGGGAAAAGCCTCCGCGCGTGGAATATGCACTGACGGAAAAAGGTCGAAAGCTGGGAAGCATCACGAAAGCGATGAAAGCATACGGAGAGCGGTATCTGCGTTAAAAAAGCATAAACATCATTTTATCAATCATATGGACCACAAAGAGATCATTAAGGCGTTGGAATGGCGGTATGCGACCAAAATATTCGATCCCGCAAAGAAAGTGAGCGACGAGGACATGCATACCATCCTCGAGAGCGCCAGACTGGCGCCGAGTTCGGTCGGCATCGAGCCATGGAAGTTTTTGGTGGTGGCCAACCCCGAGGTGCGGACGAAACTCCGCGCCGCCGGATACGATCAGCCGAAGATCACCGATGCCTCGCATCTTGTGGTGATCGCCCGCCGCACCGACGCCGAGGCGTTGCCCGGCGAGCTCATTGCGCGCGCCGCAAAGATAGAAGGGAAGGCCCCCGAGGAGCTGGCCGGCCTGAGGCAGATGGCGGAAGGCACCATTGGCGCGAGGACGGATGCCGCGCTTCGCGGAGAGTATCTCGCGCGCCAGACCTACATTCCGCTCGGCATCATGGTGGAGACGGCGTCGCTCCTCGGCGTGGATAATTGCCCAATGGAAGGCTTCGATCCCGACCAGGTGGCGGCGATCCTCGGTCTTGCGGCGAAAAATCTCTATCCGGTGGCCATGATCGCCTTCGGGTATCGCGGGGACGATGCGTTCGCCAAGATCCCGAAAGTGCGCCGCAGCTTCGAGGAAGCGGTGGAATTCATCGCCTAACGGCCGATGGCGCGGGGCATCAAGGCCGGGGAGGCTATTCGTACTGTATGAAGATCGGCTTTGGCGTAAGGGCAAACACTTCGGCCGGACTCATAAGATGGCTTCCAGGTTCCCTGATGTCGTTCTTGTAGAACAATTTGAATCCCGTAAACTGGACCGGTTCGCTCGCAATGAAGCTCCTGTAGGTGCTGACCTTCTTTGCGGGCGGACCGAATCCGTCCATGTCCATGACGATCTGCACCTCCGGCAAGGGGGTGATTTGTTTATAATTGGTCACCATGGCCTGGGTAAAGCGGTGTATTACGAGGATCTTCGGCGGAAGTCCGTTTTTCTGGACGAGGCGGGCAAGGTATTGTGCCGCGAAGTTGATATCCGAGGCGTCCATGGTGCCGATGACCGTTCCCGGCCGCGCACCGTTATGCATGGAAAATTCCGGATCAAGCGCAAGTTCCACGTTGGGCATGGCGAGATATTTCTCAAGCAGGGGGATCTCGTCCTCCACGGTGCTTCCGCCCGTCTGGATATCGAGGATCACGATGCCGTTGACCCTGTTTGCCATTTCAAGGACCTTGTCGATCTGGCTGTCCGGCATGCGTAGGCGGTATTTGCCGTCCGATCCCGGAAGACCCTGGGCAGTGACCGCGATATACTCCAAGGCCGGGACCGCGGGAGTGGAGGGATCTGCCGCGGTCCATTCCGCGGTCGTGCTCGCGAGCATGGCGAGCATCTGGTCTTCGGGATATTCCCCGAGCACTCCCATTTGGGTGGAGTACAGGTTTCCGTAGTAGGCCACGATGCGGCGGAAGGGAAGCAATGCCCCCGCGTTCGGATAGACCTCCGGTTTGGCGGGCCAAAGGCAGGCAGGGGCGGCGGTCTTTGGCGTTGAGGTGGATGCGGTCACGGGCGGCGCCGGCGGTTTGGGGCAGTTCGCAAGCGCGAGCATTTTTGCGTCATAAGCCGCTCTGTCGAGCGGAGGAAGCGGGACGCCCGGCGCCGCCTCAGGATTCACCGCATCTTTCACCTGCGCGACTGTCTGGGCGGCATCGTTCATGACGACGTTTACCGCACGCGGATGGGTGGCAAAAATGAAAAGGCCGTACAGCGCGAGGGAAAATACCGCGGCGAACGCGACCACAATATGCCACGAAACATTTCCCTTCTTTGAAGATTTTCCCATAGCAATGCTCCTATTGTACTCGCCGGACACGGCATGGAGCAAGGAGGCGCGACGTGATATAATGGGGATATATGACCCTCGTCAAACGCCTCATCCCGTTCCTGCTCGTCTTTTGGACCGTGTTTTATTTCGTGCGCACGAATGACGCCTATGATACCCGCCTCTTGCTTGCGAACATCGATGGCGTGCCATGGCTGTATGCCGCCGTAGGCACCATCTTCGGCGTCCTTGCCGCGTTCGCCATTCAAAAGGAGTGGAACGAGTGGAATGCGCTTTCGGATGCCGTGCGCGGCGAAGTGGATGGCCTGGAGAAGCTCTATCTTTGGACCAACAATTTCCCCGAAACGATCCGGAACGCCGTACATGCCGATATCAGGCACTACCTTTCCATCGTCATCAAAGAAGGTTGGCAGTACAGCGAAAAAGGGGAAAGGAGCAAGGAACTGGATGATGCCATCATGCACTTGAATTCCAGTATTTACGGGATTTTCGATTCGGCGCCGCAACTCATGCCAACCGCCTTCACCCTGCTTTCCATCGTATTCAACCACCGTTCCGCGCGGCTCCAGCACAGTTCGGAGCACATGCCGCCGCTCCTCCGCAACACCCTCCGTTTTGCCGCGTTCCTCCTGATCGGCCTTTCCATGTTCATCGCGATCCGCAACATCTGGCTTGCGTTCCTTTTCACCGCGAGCATCGGGAGTCTTGCGTATTCCATCTTCCTCGTGCTTACCGACTTGGATAACCCTCTCCGGCCGGGCGATTGGCATATTACCACCAAGGATTACGAAGCCCTGCTCGCGAAGATATCGTAGGATAACCCGGACCAGGCTCAGGTGAGGAAGATCGCAAGCGCCACGACGGCGATCGCCATGGCGCCAAGCACCGTGAGGAGCATCTCGGTCGGCGTGAACTCGTCGCCCTTCGCGAATGCGGTGCCGCTGCGCCACGGGACGCCGAGATAGGGAAGCAGGAAACGGTCCATGCCGATCCATCCGGCGTTGCGCCAGGCGAGCATCAGGAAAAGCTCTATGAGAAGCAGGAGCGGATTCGTGCTCACGGCTCCGGCGAAAAGATAGTTGAAGTTCATCAGGATGCCGAAGAATGCCGCGATGCCGGTGAAGGCCCCCACCATGAGCCCCGCGCCGACGGCCAGTTCGCCGAACGTGATGAGATAGGAAAAGAACATGGGATGCAGGAGCGGGATCGTGCCGATGAAATCGGCGTACCAATGCATGACTGCGGGATGGGTCCCGCCGGCATTCTGTACGGCGCCCTGGAGGAATCCTTTGATTGCGGAACCGGCCTGCGGCCCCACCCATGCCGGATTGGTCGCTTTTTCCCATCCCGCCATGAGCCATTGCCAACCGACGTACAGCCTGAGGGGGAGCCATACCCAGGAAAAATGCGTATCAGAAAGGACAAACCGGGCGAATTTCGGTTCGGGGATCTCCACGGATGAGGCGATCCGTTTCATGCGAGTGATTTTATTATAGCATAATTACGGCCTTGCGCATTGACATGGCCCTCCGAAGAACGCTATAACCGAAGCAGTAATCCACCCCTCGCTTCCGGCGTCCTGCGCATCGCGCAAAAAGGCGGTCAGGACCCCGGAAGGGAGAAAGGTGGCAATATGTACATTGGCGAAGGCAGGGGCATTGGCTCCCTGCTCGCGAGGATGGTCATCGGCCTTGAGGATGGCTGTTCGCATGAGGACGTCGCCCGCACCCAGCGGGAGATATGCGCCTTCCTTGAAGATCAGCACAAGGATGACCTGCGGAGCGGGCGCGTGTCGCTTCGCTTCGACGCAATGACCGGCGTCGCGCCGCATGCCTGCATGACCGAGCACGGCCTGCACGGAGGCACGGCAACGGCAATCGTGCTCACTGCCGGAAAACATCCGGTCCACCACCAGGATATGTCCGACGAAGCGTGGAAAGGCCTCGTGCGGACCTACGCCGAAGCGGTGGGCGAATACCTCAACCTGCCCAGTTTCTCCCTGACGTTCGTCCCTTGCGAGAGTGAAGATTTCACCCGCGCAAGGCCGGAGGCGCAGGCCGAACCTGAGCCATAATCTGATACATCTGGGGATCTGCGGAACGCCATGCGCGTGCGCCGATCCCCCGATTCCCTGAATGCGGCGATGCGGGATCCGCGCCTTCAGGGAATCGCACGCCCTTGACGAGGCAAAACTTCTGCCCTATACTTCAATATATATTGAACAATGAAAAACCTTTGGCTATTTCAGGAGGGGAGGATCGCGATCCTGTGCAGGCTTGCAGGATGTGATACGGCGCGCGGATGCGATCTTACTGCATGCCTGAAGATGAAACGCCCGCTCCTTTCCCATCATCTTGCCGCATTGCGGGACCGCGGCATCATCGAGGAACGCAGGGAGGGACGGGAAAAATATTATCGGATCAGGCCGGAGAAAAAGGATTTTGTAACGCAGGTCATCCGTGTCGTCGGATGACAGAAAACAACATTAACCATTCATTGTTCCCATCATGAACATTGCGTATATTCGGAAGACGGATAAACCTATCAAGGAAGTCGCCGAGCGCCTCAAAGAGGCGTTTGCAAAAGAAAAGATCGAGATCGTGGGCGAGCGCGAACTGCCGGATCAAAAAGGTTTTTTGCTGTATTTCCTGAAGCCGGAATGGTTTGCCGCCGTCGCGGAGGGCGACCAGAACCTGCTTGGACTCGTGCCGAGCGTTGCGCTTATCCGGAGGAAGGAGGAAAGGACGGTGATCGGCATCGGGAATCCGCAGATCCTCGCCGGAGGCCCGAATGTGGATGACATCGCTTCCACCGTGGAGGAGATGGACCGCGCCCTGCGCGGAGCCATGCAGTTTGCGAGCGGCGCCCCCGAACCGAAAGTGGAGAAGGTCACGTTGTATTCCACGAAGACCTGTCCGTATTGCCGCATGGAAAAAGATTATCTTGAAAAGCACAAGGTCGCCTTCGATCTGGTCATGGTGGACGAGGACCGCGCCGCCGCCGAGGCGATGATCCGCAAGAGCGGACAGACCGGGGTGCCCCAGACAGAAGTGCGCTTTGATGACGGCGAATCGGAGATCATCATGGGATTCGACCGGGATCGCCTCAACGAACTGCTTGCCATCGCGGCATAGCCTGTTCCTTATTCGTCGCGGTAGCGCTCGCCGCTTTCCTGCTCCCGCGGGACGCTTACGGCATGCACGGATTGTCCCTGTGGCGCCGAAGAGGAGGCAACTGCCGACGAGGGAACCGGCGCCGCCGTGGGCGTCGCCATGTCGCCGGCGGCCGTTGCGCTGCCCAGCGAAGATTGCCCGGCAGGGGCAGTCACGGCGCTTGTCGCCGAAACTGCCGGCGCCACGGTGGTGGTGGCTCCCTGCGCCAGCCCTCCTGCAGCGATCGCGCCGGCGAGCAGTGCCGCATTCATAAGGAACCAAAGATGGTCTTTCAGGGTTTGCATGATCGTTATGCGAATCCGGGGAAAAAGTCGCTCTTGATCCTCAATCGCGATACGCCTATCCCGTGCAGGGTCTTTTCATAGGCCTCAACCATGGCGTGCGGTCCCGATATATAGAAAGTGCGGTCCCGGTAGTCGGGTATCTGCTGGGAGATGAGATTGGCATCAATCGGCCCGCTATAGATCCCTTCGCGCGAAGCCTTTTCGCCGGTGACGGCATAGAGGGAACGCACGCCCACCTCCTGCGCCGCGCGGTCGAGGACATCCTCATAGGCAATGTCGGCCGCGGTCTTGTTGGAATAGAGCACCACGATATCGCGGCGTTCTTTTTTATCAAGAAGATAATGGATCATGCTGCGGAACGGCGTGATCCCGATCCCGCCGGCAATGAAGACCAATTTTTTCTTTTTATCCCTCGGCAGGACAAACCCGCCGGCAAGATGGGCCACGGAAAGGGTATCGCCGGTCTTCATGCTGCTCAGGGCGCGTTTGAAGCTGCTGGCCTGCGGATAGAACTTCACGCCGAGGCGGACCTCCGGTTCGGTCGGCGCCGAAGCGAGCGTGAAGTATCTCCGGTTGCCCCGGTTGTCGGCATGCGGGTGGGGGAGCGTCCATTCCATGTACTGCCCCGGCGCGAACGAGAACCTCCGGTCCGGCGCGAACACGAAATCATAGACGTCCTTCGCCATTTCCTCCACGCGCTTGAGTCTGAGCATATATCTGCCTTTGGGGCTGACGGCATAGGAGAAGACGTTTCCGATGAGCAGGGCGAGCTCCGGCGAGAAATAGAAGGAACCAATGTGCACGTTGGGGGCGAACAGGAATCCTACGATGGCGCCGTAGGCGATGCGGAGCTGGCGGTTGGGCGGCGTAGTCAACGGCTCAGTGAGCATCGCGAAGGCGAAGAAGAAGAAGGAAGAATGGAGAATGGTCTGGAGGATGGCGGAAAACGGGTCGCCGGAAAGCGACGTGGCGGCAATCGTGGCAAAGGCGACGGCGGCGAAGCTGAGGACGAGATCCTCGCGCTGGATCTTGCGCACCACCATCCATCCTCCCGCAAGCACGAACGGCAGGAGCCAGAGATTGCCCCCGATCCACCAGGTTGCGGACTGGTTGATGGCAATCGCGGAAAGCGCCACGCCGAACGCGGCAGGATTGAAGAGGTGCCGTTTGCCGATGGCAAAGAGATATTTGGATGCCATCGCCCACACGGAGGCGAAGACGAGGAATCCAATGCCCGCATAATCGGGCGGTGCCACGGGCGTGATGATGAGCGCGAGAATGAATGCCGTGATATAGACCGACTCCACGTTCGTGGCGGCATCAAACATCTTTGCCGCGACCCAGTTTGCCGCCGCGCAGACGACGGTGATGAGCACGGTGGAAAAGGCGAGTGCGGCAGGATTGAAGGGAAGAAGGCCGAAGAAGCTGAATATGAACGCGACCGCAAGAAGCCCTGCCACGTAATACAGGACGAGGCGATACATGGTGGTCCGGTTCAGGAAATCATCGATCCAGGTGAACATGGGTTCGTCGTGATGAATATGGGGTTATGCTTTTGCCTGCACGAGCGCCGACCCGAGGGATTTCTGGAACGCCATGCTGGTTTCCGTGGCTCCTGAGACGATGTTCACATTGGCGCTCTGGGCCTGGACGGCCTCCTGGGTGAGGTACGGCATGGCCTGCTGGTTGATGAAGACCGAGGTGGAATGCGTGTCCGGATACTGCAGGAACTTCACGTCCGTGATCTTTCCTCCCGAGATCACCGCGGCCACCTGCACGGTGCCATAGTAGGCATCGGCGGCGCTTCCGGTATAGGTGCCGTCTTTATACTGGCCCGTCGGTGCCGGTGCAGGCTTAGGCGCCGGCGCGGGAGCAGGCGTGGAAACCGGCGCAGGAGTCTGGGTCGTGGCAGGTGCAGGCTTTGTGGCCGCGGCAATGGCGGCCGATGCGCCGGAACTGGAACCGGAGCCAGATCCGGAGCTCGGATTTGCATTGGCGCCAACGGGGGTGCTGGCGCTTGTGGTGTCGCTCGTGCCCGCCACGGACGGCGGGAGAATGGCAACCGCACTGGAGTTTTGGTTCGCGAACACCGCATAGAGCCCCGATGCAAGGATGATGCCGATGGAAAAAATAAATTTTTTCATGAAAAAATGGATATGCGCCGCTGTTGGATATATATACGCCCGGGCCCTCCGGTTTCGTGCATGGCCTGCACTATGTTCCAAAGCGGGCGCGTATTATATGATGATATGGATAGCATCGCTATTGCCACCCTAATGGATCAATCTTTTATTGCCGCCGCCGCTTCTTTGCAGGGATCCGATGAGCAGCTGGTGGAGCTTGCGCGCGCCGACGACCGCCACTTCGAGCAGCTGGTGGACCGCTACGAGGCCAAGCTGCGCCGGTATATCATGCGGTTCATCAACTGCAGCCCCGAAGATGCCGAAGATATCGTGCAGGATGTGTTTATCAACGCCTACCGCAACCTGAACGGTTTCGATACGGGCCTCAAATTCTCGTCATGGATCTACCGCATTGCCCATAATGAGGCGGTGAACCATATGCGCCGCATCACCGTGCGGAAGACGGTCGCCGTGGAAGACGACAAGCTTGAAGCGCTCGCGGCGGAAGTCGACGTGGAACACGAACTGCATGCCAAGCTTGACCACGCAAAGCTCCGGGCCGCCGTGGACCGGCTGGACGCGAAATACCGGGAGGTGCTCGTTTTGCGTTATTTCGAGGATCGGAACTATGATGAGATTGCGGACATCCTCCATAAGCCGTCGGGCAGCGTGTCGTCGCTCATCACCAGGGCGAAGCGGCTCCTGCTCAAAGAGGTCGAAGCGGAAAACGCCGGATTGCTCTAAATCATATGTCTGAAACCAGCAAAAAGATCATCGAGGAAATCCGCGAGCGGCACATCAAGCACCGCCCCAGGTGGTATTTCCTCATACGGAGCGCTTCCGTATGGACCGCGCTTGCGGCAACCGTCATTTTTGGCGCACTGTCGGTGAGCATCGAGGAATCCATCCTCGAACGCGGACTTTTTGGGCGGGGGATATTGGACCTGCTTCAGGGCGTCTCCCTCCTGTGGATCGTGTCCGCGCTCGTGTTCATCGTCCTTGCCTTCTTCAATCTCAAACACGTAAAGGAAAGCTACCGGTACCGCGCATGGTGGATCGTCCTCGGCGCCGTGGTCCTTGTGGCCACGTTCGCCACGCTCTTCTGCCATGAGGGCATCGGAAGCCAGGTCGAATCGGCGCTGGAACACAATGCGTTTTATCATCACGCCCTGCATGGCATCGATGGATATCAAATTTACCCGGCACCAGGAGTCGGAGATCCACACGGTCTTTGACGTCACCCTGCTCCTCAAGGGGCTCCATGCCGCCGCAGAACTGCTGGGCGGCCTCCTTCTGTATGCGGTCGGCCCGGGCGGCGTGGTGCGCGTCGCCCGCTATTTTCTTGGGGACGAGCTCCAGGAACAGCCGCGCGACGCCGTGGCGAATTACTTTTTGCGGCTTGCCGAATCGCTCGGAGGGACCGCGCACGCATTTGCGGTGTTATATCTTTTGATCCACGGCGTGATCAACATGGCGATCGTGATAGCGCTCTGGAAGGAAAAGCTCTGGGCGTATCCGGCGTCGCTCGCGGCGCTCATGGCGTTCGTAGTCTATCAGTGCTATCTGCTTTCCTTCGGATTCTCGTTCTGGATGTTCGCCTTTACCGTGCTTGATATCGCCATTGTGCTCCTTGTATGGCATGAATACGGCGTGCTCAAACGGCGCCGGAAGGCGGCACATGCACGAAACGCGGCGCACGGTGCGTAGTAAGGGAATACCCATCATCCGCATTCACCATGAAAAAATATCTCATTGGCCTTGCCGTGCTGTTCCTTGCCGGGTTTGCCTATTACGCGAGCCGGCATGTGGTTTCCGCTCCGGCCACGCAGGCCTTCACCAAGAGTCCTTCGGTCACCTATAAAGACGGCACCTATACCGGAAGCGCCGCCGATGCCTACTATGGCACCGTACAGGTGGCCGCGGTGATCTCGGGAGGAAAGATCACGGACGTGAAGTTCCTGCAGTATCCGGACACGCATTCCACCTCGGTCTTCATCAACCAGCAGGCCATGCCGTACCTCACCCAGGAAGCCGTCCAGGCCCAGAGCGCCAATGTGAACATCGTCTCGGGAGCCACGGAAACCAGCATGGCGTTCCAGAAATCCCTCGGGTCGGCGCTCGTGCAGGCTTCCGCTTAGCTTCTTTGCAAAGGCTTAGACCAGGCTTTTGCCGGTCATGCTGTCTGGCTGGGCAATCCCCAGTATGGCGAGGACAGTCGGCGCAATATCGGCGAGCGATCCTCGGCGGTGCGCATCGGCAAGCGGGATGCGCGCATCGGGGGAGACCACGATGCAGGGGACCACGCTCAGGGTGTGCGCCGTATGGCGCTCCCCGGTCTCGGGATCCACATTCATCTCCGCATTCCCGTGATCTGCAGTGACCACCGCCGCGCCGCCTTTCGCGAGTACGGCGTCCACCACCCGCGCGAGCTCGCGGTCTACGGTCTCCACGGCGGTCACGATGGCCGGGCGGTTCGCCGTATGTCCGACCATGTCGGCGTTCGCGAAGTTCATCACGATAAAATCGTCGCCGGCCTGAATGCGCTCGATCGCCTTGTCCGCGATCTCTTTCGCGCGCATCTCCGGCGCGAGGTCGTGCGTCGGGATATCTTTGCGGCTCGGAATAAGGAAAAAGTGCTCCTGCGGATAAGGGGTTTCATGGCCGCCGTCAAAGAAATAGGTGACGTGCGCGTATTTTTCGGTCTCGGCGATATGCGACTGCACAAGGCCCGCGTCGGAGAGTTCCTTGGCGAGCGATGTCTCGGCGCGCGACTGGGGGAACGCGACGTCGGTCTTCAGATTCTTGTCATATTCCGTGAGCGTCGCCACGCGGAGATCGAGTTCCTGCGCGCGGGCAAGGATCTTTTCCGTAAGCTGGCGCGCGCGGTCCGGACGGAAGTTGAAAAAGAGCAGGGCATCGTGCTTTGCGATCGTGCGCGGCATGCCGTCCTTGTCCAAAAACACCATCGATTCAAGATGTTCGTCCACGGCGCCTTCCTGGTATCGTGCCGTGAGCACCTCGGAAGGCCGGCGGCCCTGATAGCGCTCCGGCGCCTCGCCCTCGAACATGGCCGACTCGCTCTTTCCGATGCGGTCCCAATTCTTGTCCCGGTCCATGGCATAGAAGCGGCCATGCACGCTTACCACGGCATCCGCGCCGAACCCGAGCTCCTCAAGCAGGGCCTCAAGCGATGCAAGGTGGGCGGCGGCGCTCTGCGGCGGCAGGTCGCGCCCGTCGGTGATCGCGTGGATGGCAACCCGCGTCACCCCTGCCGCTTTCGCGGCACGGAGGAACGCGTGCAGGTGTTCCTGGTGGCTGTGCACCCCGCCCGATCCCACAAGCCCCACGGCGTGGAGCGTGGAATGGTAGCGCTTCACGTGATCAAACAGCCGGACAAACGCCGGGTTCTCGGCGAACCCGCCCGTCCGGGCGGCTTTGCTGATCTTTACGAGGTCCACGTCCATCACGCGGCCGGCGCCCATCGTCATATGACCGACCTCGCTGTTGCCGATCTGGCCTGCCGGAAGGCCCACCTGTTCCTCGCTTGCATCGAGGAAGGCGTGGGGATATTTTGCCATGAGCGCATCAAAGCACGGCGTCTTCGCTTCAGCGATGGCGTTATGTTCGGCATTTTCGCGATAGCCCCATCCATCGAGGATGATGAGGCAGACTGGTCGTGTGAAGGCCATGGATAAAAATAGTTAAGGGTTATGCTCCGGAAGCGCGCTGGTCGATGAACGGCGCGATCTCCTCGGTAATTCGCGCAAGCAGATTCTCATAGCTCCGCCGCATATCCTCCCGTTCCTGCGGATCGGTGGCGCGTTGGAGGTCGTCGCCCAGCATGAGCGCGTGTTCCACGAGGTGAAGATGGTGTTCGAGGTCGGGGTAGTGGACCCCGCGATAGGCGAGGTCGGTGATGGCGTCGCGGAGGGCGGTGAGGCGGGCCATTTCCTCGTTGCGGGCATCCTGTTCCTTGGCGGCAAAAACCTCCTCGGGCGTCGCCTCACGGTCAAATCCCTGGTCGGGCTGCGGATCAAATTGCGGCGTTTCGAATCCCATAGAAAAGTTATTTGGCAAACGGGCGTTTCCCGGAATATACCGCCTTGGCGCCCAGCATCTCCTCTATGCGGAGCAATTCATTGTACTTGGCGACGCGGTCCGTGCGCGAAAGGGAACCGGTCTTGATCTGCCCCGTGCCGAGGCCGACGGCAAGGTGCGCGATCGTCACGTCCTCCGTCTCGCCGGAGCGGTGCGAAATGATGCTGTGCCATCCGGCGGCCTTCGCCATCTTCACGGCGGCGATGGTCTCACTGAGCGTGCCGATCTGGTTCGGCTTGATGAGGATCGCGTTGCCCGCCTTTTCCGCAATGCCCCGCGAAAGGAATGCGGTGTTCGTCACAAGAAGGTCGTCGCCCACGAGCTGGCGCGCGATCTTTCCGGTCATCGCCGTCCAGCCCGCCCAGTCATCCTCGCCGAGCCCGTCCTCGATGGAGGCAATGGGATACTGCTCCGCGAGCGCGGCGAGCCAGGCGATCATCTCGTCCGTGGAAAGCGAGCGGTTCTCGGTGGCAAGGCGATAGGTCTTGGTCGACGGGTCCCAGAGTTCCGATGCGGCAACATCGAGCGCAAGCATGATATCCGTGCCGAGCGCATAGCCCGCGGCCGACACGGCGGCATCGATGAGGCTGAGCGCCTCCGCATTGCCGCCCTTCACGGCGGGCGCATAGCCGCCTTCGTCGCCGACGGTCGTGCCATAGCCATGGCTTGCAAGGACCTTCTTCAGCGCATGGAACACGTTCGCGCCCATCTGGAGCGCTTCGGAGAACGTTGCGGCGCCCGTGGGCGCGATCATAAATTCCTGGATGTCCGTGGAACCCGCCGCATGCCGGCCTCCGTTCACGATGTTCATCAGGGGAAGGGGAAGCACGTTCGCCTCGTCCGAGACGCCATCCGCCGGACCGCCGGCGAGCGCGTGCACATGCGAAAAGAGCGGTATGCCTTTGGCATTTGCCGTCGCATGGGCCGCGGCGAGCGAGGCGGCCAGGATGGCGTTCGCACCCAGGCGGGATTTCGTAGGGGTACCATCAAGGGCGATGAGCCTCTGGTCCAGCGCCTCCTGGTCTTCGGCATCCATGCCTACGAGCGCCTGCGCGATCTCGCCGCCCACATTGGCCACGGCTTTGAGCACGCTTTTGCCGCCGTAGTTCTTGGGATCGCCGTCGCGGAGCTCGGTCGCCTCGCGGCTGCCCGTGGAAGCGCCGGACGGTACGGCGGCGCGTCCCATGATGCCCTGTTCAAGCATCACGTCCGCTTCTACCGTAGGATTGCCGCGCGAATCAAGGATCTGCCGTGCACGAATGGAGGTTATTTTCATACTGCTGATTATATGCTATTCTTTACAGGAAATAAAACATCCATGCGCACCAAAATTATCGCGACCATAGGTCCCATATCCGATTCGCAAGACATGATCCAAAAATTCGTCGATGCCGGCATGGACATTGCCCGCATCAACTTTTCACACGCGAAGGAAGAATGGTTCCTTGAGGTCCAGAAGCGCCTCGCGGCGGCATCCCGGAAGGCAAAGCGGAACGTTCCCATCATGCAGGACCTCCAAGGTCCGCGCATCCGCGTAGGCGAACTGCCGAAGGAGGGCGTGAAGCTCGTGGAGGGGGAGACGGTGACCTTCTCCACGAAGAAGGACGATCCCCGCACCATCTTCATCGATGCCCCCAAGCTGCACCGCGACATGCGGCGCGGCGAAACGATCTATCTCGCAAACGGCGACATGGAGCTTTCGGTCACGCGCATCACGGGCAACCGCATCGCGGCGCGGGTGACGCGCGGCGGAATGCTGTATTCGCGCAAGGGCGTCAACCTGCCGGATACGGCGCTCTCCAATGCAGGCCTCACTCCGAAGGATGTCCGCGACGTGAAATTTGCCTTAAAGCACGGCGTAAGCGTATTCGCCATCTCGTTCGTGCAGTCAGCGAAGGATATCGCGGCGCTCCGCAAGCTTGTCGGCCCGAAAGCGAAGATCATCGCCAAGGTGGAGACGGCCCTTGGCGTGCGCAATATCGACGAGATCATCCTCGCATCCGATGCCATCATGATCGCGCGCGGCGACCTCGGCATCGAGATCGCGGCGGAAAAGATCCCATTCATCCAGAAAAACCTCATCCGCCATGCCGCATGGTATGGCAAGGGCACCGTCACGGCTACGCAGATGCTGGTTTCCATGGTGGACCATGCCCGCCCCACGCGCGCGGAGGTGTCGGACATCGCGAACGCCGTCTGGGACGGCTCGGATGCGGTCATGCTCTCTGATGAGACGGCGAGCGGAAAATATCCGCTGGAGGCGCTGCGGACCATGGCGAGGATCGTTGCCCAGGCCGAATCCTCCCGCTTCGACATCAAGAACCCGCTCGCGGGGTGGTAAAGAACGTGGTAGCATAGGGAGATAAGGCCATGATCGAGCATCAGCCGCTCCTGCAATCCAACGACAACAACGAAGTCGTGCTCCGCCTGGAGCGCTACGAGGACATTTTTTCGAGCTTTGACATCCGCCCTTACGCCAAACGGGCGCTTTCGGCTGATTTTCTGGAGGAGCTCAAATGGGCGGCGGCGGATAAGGCGGACGGCAAGGTGGAACTCACCCTGCTCATGCCCACGAAGGACAAGAACGAATATCATGAGACGATCATCAAAGAGCGCCTCACGGAACACTTCAGGAAGCACCACCGCGACCTGCTGGAGGAGAAGCGCCACGTGACCCGCGTAGGCTCCGCCATGGTAGCGGCCGGCGTGGCATGCATGGGCCTCGCCACGCTCATCGTCACCGCCGGCGCCGAACAAGGTTTCTTCTTCTCATTCCTCGTGCTGCTCCTTGAGCCGGCGGCCTGGTTCCTGCTGTGGGAGGGGATGGACCAGATCATTTTCACCTCGCGTGAAAAGAACCCCGAATTGGAGTTCTACCGGAAGATGAGCAATTCCCACGAGCACATCGCATTCAAGGCGTATTAAAATAAGAAAGGAGGATGCGCGCGCAGGCGTCGTTGATTTATCCTTTGATCGGAAAGGGGAAGACACCTATGACGCAAGAGCAAGCTCTCAACATCCTCAAACTCGGCAAAAATGTTTTCCTTACCGGTGCGCCAGGCGCCGGAAAGACATATCTCCTTGCACAGTATATAGACTTTCTCCGATTGAACGATGTGAACCCCGCGATCACGGCCTACACGGGCATCGCGGCAAGCCATCTTAACGGGAAAACCCTCCATTCCTGGGCGGGGCTTCGGCCGGGCCCGCTTCGTGCGTTCGCGCAGGAGCGCGACAGGGTGCGCAACAATCAGTTTTTGACCGCAAAGATTACACGGGCAAAGGTGCTCATCATTGATGAGATCTCCATGCTCAGCCCCGAACTTTTTGAACAGGTTGATTTCATCTGTAAAACTGCGCGGAACTCCATGGAACCTTTCGGAGGGTTGCAGCTCATATGCTCGGGCGATTTCTTCCAGATACCCCCGGTCAACCAGGAAAACGGGCGGTTCGTACTCGATAGCGGGATATGGGAGGAGGCAAAAATGAAAATATGCTATCTCCATGAGCAGCACCGGCAAGGAGACCACAAACTTCTCGGAATACTTGAGGAAATTCGGAGAGGGGATGTGGGCGCGGATGCCATTGCGCTCCTCAAAAGCAGGGTCGGGGCAAAAATCGATGCGCCGATCGGCGTCGCCCGGCTCTATACCCATAATGAAGACGTCGATGAGATCAACGAAAGGGAACTCCGCAAACTTACCGGCCCCGAGATCATCTATGAGGTGCATTCAACCGGAGACGCCAAGGTCATCGAAAAGCTCAAAAAGGATTACCGGATAAAAAATATCAGCCTCAAAAAGGGCGCGCGGGTGATGTTCACCAGAAATAATGAGGGGATGGGCTATGTGAACGGGACCCTGGGAGAGATAGTTGATTTTGACGGGGACGGCGATCCCGTAGTGATGACCTTTGACCAGCAGAGGATCGCCGTGGCGCGAGAGCAATGGGATCTTGAGGACAACGGAGAAACAAAGGCGTCGGTTTGGCAGGTCCCCTTGAGGCTGGCATGGGCTATCACGGTCCATAAAAGCCAGGGCATGACGCTCGACGCTGCAGAGATAGAGCTTTCGCGCGCATTTGAAGAGGGCATGGGTTATGTGGCGCTTTCCCGGGTGAAACGATTGGAGAACCTATCCCTTATCGGATGGAATGATGTCGCGCTCAAGGTGAATGACCGCATCAAAAGGATCGATGATGAATTCCTGGAGCAATCAATTGAAACGGAGAATTATTTGCACGGTCTTGGCGCCGAGCGCGTTGACCGTTTACAGAGGGAGTTTGTGGCGGCCATGAAAGAAGAAGGAGAGGCCCCAAAAGTGCAAGCCGGGGCATTCCATTATGAACCGGACGAAGTTCCCGTCATTGATTTTGAGGGATACGGATCAATCAACGCCGAGGATATCCCTTTCTAGGGGGATATACAAAAGGCGCACGCTTAGCCTCAGCTAGCGTGCGCCTGATTTTAAAAAAAGATCAAGAAGTGTAACGGACCGCAGTTTCCGTGTTTACGGCAGCCTGCACGGAGAGGATCTCGCGCGAGCACTTCATCATGCCCGCAACCCGAAGGTCTGTCTGCATGACACTCCTCGCGAGATCGAAAACGTGTTTTTCGAAGGCATGGAGCTGGCCCTTGGTCAGGCAATGCTTCAGTCTCGCATTGACCGAGTACTGATGGCTGCTCAACTGCTCCCCTCTAGTAATTTCAAGGGGGTTATTCATGCCATGGTCGCGCCAAGGGTGCTCTTCCTCTGCAATAGCAACATAGTTTGCTACTATTGCATCAAGGCGGCACTCCTCGATCTTTGTCCCCTCGCCAGTTCGCGAGTATAGTTGCGCCCGACGCTCGTAGGTGGCCACAGCCTCATTGGCCATGGTGATCACGAATGTCGCGCCCACGCAATAGCTCCGATTCTGTGGGGACACTCCGTATATTAGTTCGTTTAGGGTCCTCATCGAGAAACCCTCCTTTGCTTGAACTTGCTGCTGAGTTGAAAATCAGCTGTTTATAATATTATCACTATTCAGCGATACTGTCAATAGTGCTGGCCGGCTTGGACGATGTTCGAACTGTATTGTGGTATAATACAGGCATAGGGGCTTTAGGTAGATTTTACATATAATCTATTGAAAAGTGGATATTATGCGCTTAAAAGATTGGCATTGTCTTCAAGTCGCGATGCTTGTAATCATTACCGTTGAGCGATGAAAGAGAAGAATAAAAAATTTTGGCGGTTTATTTTGGGGGTTGGTGCAATATCTTTTTTAGATCAGATAATAGAAAATAAAGAGGAGGAAATCAAAGAATTAAGGGCGAAACTTGAAGAAGCTCGCGAAAAAAAAGAACCACAGTTTGGTACATATCTCTATGAAACCTATGGCATAGAAGATGAGAATGACCTAGATGCGTGGTTTAATGAAGAATAGTTTCGGTTCGATAGGTTGAAGTACAGACTGGTTTGGAGATGTCTAGTATTAAGGTTTAATAAAAATGCAACAAGGAACTTAGAATTATAATCAATTATAGATTAAAAAATTATGATATTTACTGATTTTGTTGAAAGGCTACTTCAGTTAAATGTTGATCGCGACAAGATATTTCTATTGGAATCCTTTGCCGCCAAACACGCAGAACAAACCTTTTTAAAGGATGGAGAGCCTAAGGAAACCACTGCTCAAATTAGCATGAGAATTGAATTTTCAAGGGGGAAAATTTTGAGCGAATTTGAAGAAAATATTAAAAATGGAAAATCGGTAGAGTATTTAGTCGATTTGTTATTAAAATAGTTTCCCATTTTTTGGATTGTTTCTAGGTTTATATAAGGTATGAACGACTATAAAGCTGTGATAAAATCAGGCATATTACCAATAGAAAGCAATCCCGAATTGTTAGTGGAATACGGCAGAGCTTTTGCGCGGATTAACACTCTTGAATATTTACTCGAAGAGTTAATCATTGTTAAAGGGGGCTTGGGATCGGTCAAAAAAGATCTGAGGGAGAAGTTGGTTAATAAAAAAATGTTAGGTCAAAAAATAGAGCTTGCAGCTACCTTGCTCGAGCCAACGCTTATAAGTAAGCTTCGGTCTTTAAATGATAAGCGAATTCTGTTAGCTCATAATGCCACGGCTCAAGAAATAAATAATTCTGGTGACGAACAGAAACCGGGAAATTATGTTATTGGGATAGGCGAGAAGCAAGAAATTTTAACAAATAAATTTTTATCAGATATCAGTAATCTAGCTCAAGAACTTTTAGTAGATTTCCACGCAGCCTTTCTAAAGGGAACCAAATTTGAACTAAAGTAATCAGGAATACCCCGCAAGCATCCGCTTATACGTGAGTGCTGTTGAAACAAGCGCACTGTTTTCTAAAACGAGCAGGGCAACGAGTACATTCTCAGGCTTCACGCCGTGCATCGAACCGAGAAAGTAGCGAGATAAACTCGTAATGCCATAAGCAGTATCAAATGGATCGTAGGGGATCATATCTTCGTATTTTCCAGCATCAAGGTCTTTTGCGAGAAGTTTCAGGTCAAGTCGCTCGAAGGGTTCGCAGCCAAGCTTTGTTTTTATTGATTCACCAAAAGAAGGGAAGCCCCTTTTAATATATTGAAACATGAAGCTCCCGATGGTATTAAGTTTTATCTTTTTTATTTTGCCTGTATTTGTAATAAGAACCTCATCGGAAAGGAAAGCGAGTGATCGTCCAAGATCGGTATCGGTCGCTTTCAGCTGTGCGAAGGTTATTACGCTTCCAACAAGCATACTACTCACAACGTCCATCGTGTTGCGTTTCATATATTTGAAGAATGCCTCCTTTGCTTCTCGAACATCCGAAGCGAGTTGGCGTTTCTTCTTCATTCTGAGGTCTTCCGCAACGCATTCAAGAGCAAGATCAAAATCTTCGTTGTTGTCAGCATGATCGATGATATAGTCGATCTGGAAATGAAGTATGTCCTTCATCATATTATTTAAGGCGTGTTCATTGTCGCCCTCGGGAATCCTAAGCTTACCCGCAAGCCGTGAGAAGCTTTTTTCAAGATTTTCCCTCGATATGCGCTTTTCTTGATCGTCTTTGCAGCGTCCTTTTTGATATTCGGAACAGATATAATAAGCCCCGCTCTTGGTGAGGGTATGGCCTGAAACGGCAAATTTAAGCACGCCTTTAGGAAAATAGGAGGGTGCTTTGGGGGTGAAGGCTGATCGAGGCATAGAGTTACACGCCCTTTATACCTCAAAATCCTCATTTTTACACGTTCGCTCATCCACTACCGACAAACCGCCCCCGTTGTAGGTAGTGATGCCCAATTTTAGCCAAGAACTCATATCCGAGGTGATCGCCTATTTTGGCGAGCGGGAGGACCGCCTTATAGTCCCCGAAGAAGCGGAGGCGTATTTGGCATCCTTAGCCGAGCTGTATTGGTGCTTCACGGAGTCGATGAGGCGCAGGGAGTTGGGCAGGAGGGCCGATCCGCCGCAGGCGGGCGGCCCAAACCTTCCCCTGACTTGATATCCCCACATAGTTGTAATCCATGGGAATTCATTTTAGAAAATATGGCAAAGTCATCGAGATCACGGAAATCGAGCACGAGCCGTCCAAAGTACGCGTATATGCTCCGCGAATCCGCCCTGATGTTCACGGGTCTCGGCGATCAGATAGTATTCGAAGGACAAGGACAATATGTCTGTGGCGCGTGTTTGCTGGCGTTGAAGAATTTGGAAGCCCGCTCCTCGTTACTCTTACCTTCGACGGAGACGCCTCGGATGCCTCTTATGCAAACGATACCCTTCGCCGCTTCCAAGTGCGGTTGCGCGATCAATATCCTGAAGCCCAATCCCTCTTTGTTCCCGAATTATCCCCACGAGGACGCATCCACTTTCATGGTTTGCTCTTTAACCTGCCAATGCATCTCGGCGATACGCGCCAGGGTAGACGGATCGTGGAGCATGGCACGGAACGAAAAGACAGGATTATCGCCCAGCTTTGGGGCGAAGGTTTTGTGGATGTCCGAAAAACTGATGGTTCTCCAAGGTTGGGATATTATATCGCCAAGTACATCACAAAGGGGTCAGAGCAAACCCTCTTTAACGCCATGAGGATTCTTCGTATCTCTCGCGGATTCCCTCGGCAGATTGAGATCAGTGGCCCCATGGCCGAGGAGCTTAAACGCCGTTACGACCCGAAAACACCAATCAAGGAGTGGGAGGGTAATAATATCTTCCTTGGCAAGATCAAACGGAAAACGTATATTCAAGACACATGAACTATATTCTCTATTGCCGCAAATCGTCTGAGGCAGAAGATCGCCAAGTCCTTTCTCTTGATTCTCAAGAGACGGAGCTGAAGCGCCTCGCGGCGGCGGAAGGATATAAGATCATCGAGGTATATCGCGAATCCATGTCGGCAAAGGCTCCGAATCGGCCGCTCTTTGATGGGATGATGAATCGGATCGAGAAAGGGGAGGCGCAAGGTGTACTTTGTTGGAAGCTCGATCGTCTCGCACGCAATCCCGTGGACGGCGGCAAGATAAGCTGGCTTCTTCAGCGCGGCGTGATCCAATCCATTCAAACTCATGACCGCGTGTATCGTCCTTCTGATAATGTCCTTATGATGGCCGTCGAGTTCGGTATGGCGAACCAATACGTTCTTGATCTAACCGCGAACGTGAAGCGCGGTAATCGGGCGAAGCTTGAAAAAGGTGGCTGGCCGAATATGGCCCCCTATGGATATTGGAATGATAAGAATGATAAATCGGTGAAAATCGTTTCCGAAAACGCGGCCGTGGTGCGCCGTGCTTTTGAACTGCACGCTACGGGCTTATACGATCTCCGCGAAACTGCGGATCGGCTCTACGAAGAAGGGCACCGCACACCGAGCGGCAAGCGGGTCGCCAAAAGCATGGTGCATAAAATCCTCCGTAATTCATTCTACTGTGGCATTATGCTCAAGGACGGCGCGTATTATGCGGGCAAGCACGAGCCGATCGTCTCAAAAGACCTTTTTGATAAGGCGAATGACGTGCTTGATGGAAAGAATCATTCGAAAGTCCAAAAACATTTCTTCCCACTCCGTGGCTTTATGACCTGCGATGTATGCGGCTGTATGCTCACCGCTACGCTCCAAAAGGGAAAATACGTATATTACTATTGCACGAACGGAAAAAAGATTTGTGATCAGCGCAAAAAACACCTTACTGCCAAGGATGCCGAAATTCTGATCGGCTCGCTTTTTGGCCAGTTACGGATCGACGAGCGCATTTTG
This sequence comes from Candidatus Parcubacteria bacterium, assembly GCA_027449645.1. Classification (GTDB taxonomy): domain Bacteria; phylum Patescibacteriota; class Minisyncoccia; order UBA6257; family 2-01-FULL-56-20; genus JAKAGE01. Next base: position 29,929 of record DAIDLF010000022.1, read on the forward strand.
GATATCGCTTTTAAGGCCTACGAGGAGAGGTTTAAATACGAGGAGGTTTCCGTGGAGGATCGCCGTCAAATCGTCCAAAATTCGATCTCTGCGCTTGAGGAGCGACAGAATCGCCTCGTGGATAGTTTTGTGGCGGGAATCACGCCTAGCGGCGTATATGAGCAAAAAATGACCACCCTGAGGAACGAGAGGGTTGCGCTTCAAACTCAGCTTCAGCAGATCGGACAAGGGAATGATCCGTCAGAAATCACTTTCGAACAAATCAAAAACGTATTTTTGACAGCAAATTCAATAGCTAATTCGTTCCTCGATGGATCGGATGAAGAAAAACGAGAGTATGCTCAAATTTTACTTTCGAACGTTTCGTTGAGAGATCAAAAAATCCAAAAATATCAGTTCAAACCCGTCTATCAGGCCATCGCAAATATACCAAAAAAAGACGATTTTGAGAGAGTGCTGCCGGGCAGGGATTCGAACCCCGATAGATGGATTCAGAGTCCATAGTCCTACCATTAGACGACCCGGCAATGGGAAGGGTAGGGATGTACGCGAACGCTCTTTATTATACGCACCCTGCGCTTTTTATCAATATGCCGTCCGGGACTAGCCCAGGTTTTCCACGATGGCGACCTCCAGCGGCACGACGGCGAAGGGGGAGTAGCGCATTTCGGCGTAGGCGCGGATGAGCGCGCGGATGAGCTTCACGAGCGCCGCGGTGTCGCTTGCGGCGCCAAGCTGCTTGATGGCGGTCACTTCGTCGCGGGTGAGGTCCTTTTCAAAGACCGGCTCGAGCGCGGGATTCACCGAAAGCGAAAGCACCTTGCGCAGGTAGTGGATGAGGTCGCGCGTGAACTGCACGAGATTGTGGCCGTCGTCCTGGAGCGCGGCGATCACGCCAAGCGCGCCCTTGGCGTCGCGGGCAAGGAGGAGCGCGGCGAGCTCATGGACGCGGCGGAGACCGGTGCGCCCGGTGATGCGCTCGGCATCGTCCAGGGTGATGGACGCGCTGGAAGCGGCTTTATTGAAAGAGGATACCTGTTCCAAAAGCGACTCCGCATCGCGGAAGCTGCCTTCGCCTGCGGCGGCAAGGAGCTCCAGTGCGCCGTCGTCGATCTTGATCTTTTCGGCCTTCGCGATCGCGGCGAGCTTTTCCATGATGGTCGCCTTGGCCTGCTTGCGGAACGCAAAGCGCTGGGCGCGCGAGATGATCGTCGCCGGAAGCTTTTCGTACTCCGTGGTGGCCATGATGATCACCACATGCCGCGGCGGCTCCTCGAGCGTTTTGAGGAGCGCGTTCCATGCGGCACCCGTGAGCATGTGCGCCTCATCAATGATGTACACCTTAAATGCGCCGCCTCCCGGCGCCGCCTTGATGTTCTCCTTGAGATTGCGGATCTCATCGATGCCCCGGTTGGAGGCCGCATCGATCTCGATGACGTCCATGGAGTTCTGCGCATCGATCGCGAGGCATTCGCGGCATTCGTTGCACGGTTCGCAGAGGGCCGCGAACTTCGGATCGTTCCGGCGCTTCTCGCAGTTCAGGAGCTTGGCAATGAGCCGCGCCGTCGTGGTCTTCCCGGTGCCGCGCGCCCCGTAAAAAATATATGCCTGCCCAAGGCGCCCGGCTTTCGCCGCGTTCTTGAGGATCTGCATGTTGAGATCCTGCCCAAGCACGTCCTCCAGCTTTTGGGGGCGGTATTTGCGATAGAGCGCTTGTGCCATTGCGATAATTATATATGATGAAAGGGTAACTGTCATGCCCGAACCCCTTTCGCAAGAACCTCCCTTCGTGCCGCGCGAAGGCCAAATCGACTATACCCACGAGCACCGCGCACCGGTGCTCAATTGCGTCATCACGTGCCAGGGAAAGCTCCTTCTCGTGAAACGGAACCCCGTGATGCGGCTCTATCCCGGCGTCTGGAACGGCGTATCCGGGTTTTTGGACGAGCCGGGCAAAAGCGTGGAGGAAAAGGCGCGCGAGGAGCTGCGCGAGGAGCTCGGTGTCACGGAAGAAGGCATTATTTCCCTCATTGCGGTGCCGGAGACCGTGGAAGTATCCTCTCCGGAATATGACAAGGTGTGGATCGTGCATCCCGTGCGCGTGGAGCTCACCGGGTTCGGGGTGGCGCTCGACTGGGAGGCCGCGGACCACGCCTGGGTGGACCCCAAGGATGCGCGGGGATACGACCTTATGCCGGGTTTCGACAAACTGCTCGAAAAATTCTCGCTCTGACCATGCCGTACGAACTTGAGATAGGGGAATTCAAAGGGCCGCTCGACAAGCTTCTGGAGCTCATCGAGGCGGAAAAGATGGACATCAACGACGTGAGCCTTGCCAAGGTGACGGATGATTTCCTGCATTACCTGAACGACCTCAAAGGCGCCATCAGCGCGGCAGGAGATTCCGTCGAAGCCAAGACGGACAGTGCGTTCCGCGCGGACCTGCGCCTGCTTGCCGATTTCGTGGCCGTCGCAAGCCGCCTGATCTTCCTGAAATCCAAATATCTCCTTCCCGGCCTTGAGCTCACCGAAGAGGAAGAGGCGGACATCAAGGACCTCGAAGCGCGGCTCAGGATCTATCAGGAGCTCAAGCCGGCGATCCGTTTCGTGAACAAGCTGTGGCACGAAAGCCATAAGTCCTACAGCCGTCCCTATCTCATCGGCAAGGGCGTAGGGCTCGCGCCCGGACCGGCGATCTTTTATCCCGGCAGGAACCTGGACGCGGAGCGCCTGCAGGCGGCACTCTCGGGGATCCTGGACACCATGAAGGCCTATGAGATGGAGACCGAGACGGTGCGCGAAAAGATCGTGACGCTCGAGGAAAAAATCTCGGAGGTGTTGGGGCGGATCCAAAAAGAAGGGGATATGCATTTCAAGGCGCTCTCCGGCGACAAGTCCCGCGGCGAGATGATTGTGGTCTTCCTGGCGCTCCTGCACCTTGCCCGCGAACAGCTCGTATTCCTGGAGCAAATGGACGCTTTTTCTGATATACTAGTGAAGAAAAAATGAGTGACCTTGAAGCGCAAAAACCCCAAGACCGTCTCGCGGCGCTCGAAGCGCTCCTTTTCGTCCATGGCGAACCCCTGACCCTCAACAAGATCATGGCGGTGCTCGGCGTGGAAAAGGAAGAGCTTGATGCCCTCCTTGCCCGGCTGAAGGAAGAGCTCCTGCGCGGCGACCGCGGCCTCCAGCTCATCTCCGACCGGGAGAAGGTCCAGTTGGCGACCAAGCCCGAGTTCAACCCCATCCTGGAAAGCTTTGTGAAGGAGGAGATCTCGGAAGACCTTACGCCGGCAAGCCTGGAGGCGCTTTCCATCATTGCCTACCTCGGCCCCATCTCGAAGGCAAAGCTGGAATATCTGCGGGGCGTGAATTCCAGCGTCATCCTGCGCACCCTCACCATCCGCGGGCTCATTGAGCGGTTCGCCGATCCGGAACACCCGGCAACCTTCCTCTACCGCCCGACATTCGACCTCATGAAACATCTCGGCGTCCAGGAAAAGGGCAACCTGCCGGACTATGAAAAATTCCAGGAACTCCTGAAGGTCTTTGAGCCTCAGTCGCAGGAAGGACAGCCGCAGGCGCCAGTGCCCGCATCGGCACCGGTGCCGATGCCCCCGGAAAGGCCTGCGGAAGAGGCGCAGTAGCCGCGCCTTTCGCCGCCCGACCTTTCGCGTACTGCCATGAAAAAGCACTATCAAAAAGGGATATTTCTCGCGGCCATCGCCGCGCTTGCGCTCATCATCCGGATCTTCTATCCGGTGATCCACGCCTCGCTTGGCGGCCTGTGGCAGGATAACGGCCTCGCCGCCATGGCCTCCTCTACGGCTCCCGCACTGCCCACGGCGCCCAGCCTCACAAGCTCTGCTCCGGCGCCTGATATGACCCAGGGGTCCACGACGACCTATTATGGAGAGGCCAATACGGCAAGCTCGGTCTTTTCGCGCATAGCGACCACTGCCGTGCCGGACTTTCCGGCACATGCCTCGCTCGTGGCCGACCTCACGACCGGCACCGTTCTCGAGGAAAGGAACGCGGACGAACGGTGGCCAACGGCATCGCTCACCAAGCTCATGACCGCGACGGTGATCTTCGATCATCTGAGCACGAGCACGAGGATCACGATCACGCCAAAAATGTTCGCGGTCTACCCGCAGGAAGAGACACTCAAAGTGAACGGGACCTACACCGTCGAGGACCTGCTCCATGTGATGCTCATGCCGTCAAGCAACGTCGCCGCGGAGGCGATGGCGGATTTTTACGGCCATGCGGCCTTCATGGCCGCCATGAACCAGCGGGCAGAACAGTGGGGGATGAAGGACACCTATTTTGACGATCCTTCGGGGCTTTCCTCCGCGAATCAATCCTCGCCGAGCGATTTCCTCATCCTCGCCGAACATATTTACAAGGATTATCCGGGAATACTCGCCATCACCGACACTCCGGACACCACCATCACCGACCTCGCCACCGACAAGCAGTATGATGTGCGGAGCATCAACGAGTTCGCCGGCGAACCGGGATTCATCGGCGGGAAAACAGGGTTTACGGACGAGGCGCGCGACAACCTGCTTTCCGTCTTCAATTATTACGGCCACCCCTTGCTTGTGGTGGTGCTTGGCGTGGAACACCGCTTTGAGGACACGACAAAACTGCTGAATTGGTTTACTATGAATTATCGATAGCGCTTCCATGATCTACTCGCCGCTCATCGCTCAGACCATCCGGGTCGCCGTCATTTTCGGCGTGGCATTCGTGACGGCGCTCCTCGTCACCCCGCTCTGGTCACGCTTCCTCAAGCGCCACAATTTCGGCAAACAGATCCGCAACGATGCCGATACGCCGGTATTCCAAAACCTGCACAAGGGCAAGGCCGGCATCCCGACCGGCGCGGGCGTGATCATCTGGGCTACTGTCATCGGGCTGGCGATCGTCTTCGATCTGCTCAACTATCTTTTTGACGGGGTCTGGCACTTTTTCAACTTCGTGAGCCGCGCCGAAACCTACCTGCCGCTCGCCGCCATGCTCATCGCCGCGCTTCTTGGCCTCCTGGATGACTGGCTTGGCGTACTGAGGGTCGGCGGGGCGGCCGGCGGCGGGCTCAAAGTGCGGCATAAAATCATGCTGTATCTCGTGGTGGCGCTCGTCGGCGCGTGGTGGTTCTATTTCCGCCTTGGCTGGGATGTCCTTTTTATCCCGTTCTATGGCAGCATCTCGATCGGCTGGTGGTATATCCCAATATTCATCTTCATCATCGTCGCCGCCGCATTCTCCGCCAACGAGACCGACGGCCTCGACGGACTCCTTGGCGGCGTCTCACTTTTCACTTTCATTGCCCTCACCACGGTGGCATTCGTCCTGCACCGCTATGACCTCGCGGCATTCGGCGGGGCGGTGGTGGGCGCGCTCCTCGCGTTCCTGTGGAACAACATCTATCCTGCGCGGTTCATCATGGGCGACACCGGGTCCATGGCGCTCGGCGTCACCATCGGCGTCATTGCGATGCTCACCAACACCACGCTGCTCCTGCCGCTCTTCGCGGTCATCCTTGTCATTGAATCGCTTTCCGTGATCATCCAGATCGCCTCGAAGAAGCTCCGCCGGGGCAAGAAAATATTCCGGTCCGCGCCGATCCATCACCATTTCGAGGCGCTTGGCTGGCCGGAATCTCAGGTCACCATGCGCGCCTGGATCATCTCCGCCGTGTTCAGCGCCCTGGGACTCATCATCTTCTTCCTGTCGCGATAACCCTGATTTGACGGATTGGGCATTGCTTTGCTACAATATCTTCCATATGTCAGACGAAATTTTGACCGAAGCAGAGAATAACCAGCAGTCGGGCTATCCGGCCGAAGCGTCCCGCGAAATGATGGAGGCGGGTGTTTTCTATGGCCGCAGGAAGAGCAAGACGAACCCGAAAATGAAGCAGTTCGTGCTCGGCAACCGCGCCGGCATCGAGCTCATCAACCTCCAAAAATCGGAGGAAATGGCCAAGGAGGCTGCGGCATTCGTGAAGGAAAAAGTGAAGAAGGGAGGCATGATGTTGCTCGTGGGCACCACGGCAGGGGCCGAAGAGGGGATTCTGAGGATTGCCCAGAAGTTCAACCTTCCCTATGTGACCCTGCGCTGGGTCGGTGGCACCATCACCAATTTCGGCAACATCACAAAGCGCGTGGAGCACATGGTGAAGCTGAGGACCGACATCGCTTCCGGAGCGCTCGGCAAATATACCAAGAAGGAGCGTTTGGAAATGGAGCGCGAAATGGAGCGCCTGACGACCCTGATGGGCGGACTGGAGGCCATGACCCGCGTGCCTGACGTCATGATCGTGGTGGATCCCATCCTGCACAAGACGGCGGTTGCCGAGGCGGCGATCCGGAAGATGCCGATCGTGGCGCTCGCAAACGTGGACGCCGATCCGGATGCCATCACCTATATGGTTCCGGGCAACGACAAGGCCAAGCGCAGCATTGAATGGTTCCTCGGCAAGATGGAGGAGGCGATCGATGAAGGCATGAAGGAGCGGGCGCGTGCAGCCGCAGAAGCTGCTGCGGCGGCAGAGAAGGAGAAAGAGAAGGAAAAGACGGAGTTAAAATAAGACCACTATGGCAACTTCACAGGACATATCTCTCGAAGCAGTACAGAAACTTCGCGACATGACGAGCGCGGGCGTGATGGATTGCCGCAAGGCGCTCATCGAGGCGAACGGCGACCTTGATGCTGCCGTAAAGATCATCCACGAGAAGGGATTGGCAAAGATGGAGAAACGCGCCGATCGCGAGACCGGAGCGGGCCTCGTGCAGTCCTATGTGCACAATGAACGCATCGGCGTATTGCTCGAGATCCGGGCCGAGACCGATTTTGTGGTGCGCTCGGAGCCGTTCCGCGCGCTTGCCAAGGATGTCGCCATGCAGATTGCGGCCGTGGCGCCGGAGAACGTGGAAGCGCTCCTCGCCCAGCCCTGCATCAAAGATGAATCCAAGACCATAAAGGATTTACTGAGCGAAGTGATCGCCAAAGTGGGCGAGAACGTGACCATCAAGCAGTTTTCCCGCATTGAGGTATAATTGAGAAGCGATGGTAGAATTCGCTTTCATCATGATCCTGATGCTCTGCCTGGGCGCAGTGCTGTACCTCACCGTACAGGCATTGCCGCGCATCAAAGAGGAGCCCGGCGACGAAATGGGTATCTTTGAACGGTGGGCAAAATCGGAGATGCCCGAAAAGATCGATGCGGCCTTCAACAGCTTTCTGCTGAAATCCCTGCGCAAGGTCAAGATCGCCGTCCTCCGCCTGGACAATGCGCTTTCACGGCAGCTGCGCGCCATCGCCCCGCAGGAGGACCGAACAAACACCAATATTGATTTTAAGGAGATTGCAGGGCAAAATGGAGAAGGCGGAGCTTTGCGGAAAAAGGAGGAGAAGGCGGTGCAGGAAAAATAATTGCGTCGGTGGCGGAGTGGTCAATCGCAACAGACTGTAAATCTGTCGCCCTATGGGCTACGTAGGTTCGAATCCTACCCGGCGCACAACAGAAAGGGAGATGGCATGAAATGCCCGCCATGTTTGATCTAAAAGACCTCAGGAACTGGCGAAGGCCCTGGCTCCTGCCGTAATTACGCCAGGGCCGCTCTCCATGGAAGATGTTTATTTCCGCGCACTCTATTGCAAAGCAGGTCCGAATCCCATACTGGAGGCATATCATCGGCAGGCACTCGATACATTCGGGACCGAGGATGTAATATCGCGTGGGTGCATAATAAAAATAATAATTTCTCAGTGTTCACTATGACCAAAAATCACCATATTAACCAAAACCCTCGGCACGCCGGGATCATCTTTTTTGATTTCGACGGCGTCATTGCCGATTCCTTTGCGGCGGCATTCGCCGTAAACCGGCTCATCCGTCCATCCATCACCGAAGAAGCCTACCGAAGGCGCTTCGACGGCAACATCAACGAAAGCAGCACGGAGGCGCCGGGCGAAGCATATCATCCGGAAATAGATTTTTTTGCAGAGTACGGCCCAAGGCTTTCCCGATGCAAGCTGTTCCCTGGGATGGAGGAGGTGCTTCGAAAGGCCGCCGGGGCCAACCGGCTTGTCATTAATTCTTCCTCACGGACGGATATTATTGTGGATTTTCTGAAAACGCAGAAAATCGAAAGCTATTTCACGGAAGTTCTTGGCAATGACGCACATGCAAGCAAGGTGGTGAAATTGCAAAAAGCTTTTGCGGACTATCATGTTACGCCCGGCGAATGCATTTTTATCACCGACACGCTGGGCGACATCAAAGAGGCCCGCGAAGCGGGCGTGAGCGCAATCGCGGTCTCGTGGGGATACCAAAAGGAAGAACCTCTGCAGAGGGGAAACCCGGCGCAAATGGTGGATACCCCAAAGGCCTTACTTGCGGCTCTTTCCGCATTCGCTGCAGGCCCGGGAGCGCGGCCGCTCGAAACGGAATCGCAATAAACGCAAAAGGCGCCCACGGGCGCCATAAAAATGACAGGCAAAGGAACGGGACAGTCGCGATGATACTGCGACTGTCCCGTGATGCTCTGTTTGGGGGAATGCGCCACCCTATGCGGTAACGGCGCCTCCCCGCCATGCCATTCGCGGAATGTGCTCCTTGATCTGGGCGGGAGAGAGCCACCGGCTGTCCCGAACATAATTCGAAGAGAGCTGGACGCCGCCAAGACGGGTGACTTCCTGCACTCCCGAAATCTTGGTTTCGCCCGTATCCGTGACATACACCACGGCGTCCCCGGGTTTCACTTCGGGCCTTACTTCGCTCTGGACGTTGATTGCCTTCTTATATTTCCTCATTTCAACCCTCGCAATTCTAAAATGAGCTAACCTTCTGCTCTGTCATTAAGCATACCTCCGTTTTTTTTCATAATGCAAGGGCCGGCGCCACGCCACCTGTGGATAATCGCCCGCACAATGAGGTACAATGCTCTCCATGCAGGAATATGTGAGCGATGCCGTAGTATTGCGCAAAGACCCGCAAGGCGACCTCGACGGCCGCTATGTGTTCCTTACGGAGCGCTTCGGGAAAGTCGCCGCCAAGGCAAAAAGTTCCCGGAAGATCACCTCAAAGCTCGCATCGCACCTGGAACCGGGGACCATCGCCAAGGTGCGCTTCATAGAGAACCATCAGATCCAGGTCATTGACGCATTGAAAGAGGGCACGACCGCCGCGTCCCTTGCGGACCTCTATTTCCTGGGACAACTGCTGCATGAGTTTCAGCCAGAGCCGGAGCTGTGGGAGATGCTTGTGCCGGGCACGGAAGGCTTTTCATGGCGCTCCGCGCTTGGCGTACTTGGTTGGGATCCTGACGGAGCGGCGTGCGCTTCCTGCGCCGCAGGAAGCCCCGCTTATTTTTATGTTCCGCGCCAGGAATTTTTCTGCACGGCGTGCGTGCGAAAGCTCCCTTCAAAATTGAAGGCAAATACCGTATTATCCATATATGGCCTATAACCCGAACGCAGTCTGGACCAGCAAGCAACGGATGCCTGGCGCGTCGGGATCCGGCACTGGCCCCGGTTCCGAACCCGAACCGAAGACCCAGAGCGAAATGCCTAAAGAGATCCAGCCCGAGACAAAACATCCGAAGGCGCCGGAACCCTCCGAGGAAGGGCCTTCGTTCTTCCATCGCCACGCGCTCATGCTTTTCTCCCTCGGGCTCGTCGTCCTGCTTGCCGCAGGCGGCGGCTTGGTGTTTTTCCTGCGCCCGCCCTCGGCGCCGAATGTGAGCATCGGGTTCACCGTGCCGAAATCCTTTACGGTCGGCGCACCGACCGTCATCACGATCTCGCCGTCCAATGATTCCAATACCTCGCTCACCGGCGCCGTGCTCACGGTCACCCTGCCGAACGGGATATCTTTTGTGGGCGACGACCCGACTGAAAGCGCGAAGGAATATCCCCTGGGGACCATCAATCCTGGCGCCGTGGCGGCGCAGACGTCCACGATCGTGGTCACCGGCAACCCGGAAAGCCTCCAGCGCATCGGCGCCAAGCTGACCTACAACACGCCGGAGACCGCATCGACCACCTTTGTGGCGAGCGGCACGGCGAACGCCCTGATCGGGGATTCGGCGATCAGCCTCAGCTATACCGCCCCGCAGAACATTGTGAGCGGACAGAGCTTTACCTTCACGGTGAATTATGGGAACAGCACCTCGCAGGATGTGAGCGGCGTGTCCATCCAGGCGGCGTTTCCTCCGGCGTTCACCTTTTCTACCAGCAGTCTGCCGACGGCGGATCTCGCCAATGACACTTGGAACATCGGCGCCATTCCGGCAGGGACCAGCGGATCTTTCACGGTCACCGGGACGATCATCGGACAGCCCCAGGCGCAATATCAGATGGGCGGCACGGTCCTCGTGGCCATCTCGGGCCAAAGCTATCCCATAAACCTCCAAACGCTTTCCTTTGCGGTATCCCAGCCGCCGCTCGCGCTCACCATCACGCCGAACAACTCAACCACATATATTTCGTCGGCAGGGGACAGTCTCCAATATGTCCTCGCCTATGCGAATAATTCCAATGTGACGTTCACCGGGGTGAAAATCTCCGCCGCGCTCCTTGGACAGATGTTCGATTATGCCTCCCTGCAAACCTCCGGCGCCTTCAGTTCCAAAACCGATGCGATCACCTGGACCGCAGCCACCACTCCCGCGCTCTCTTCGGTCGCTCCCGGACAGAGCGGCACGGTGACATTCTCCGTGAAGACCAAATCCGCCTTCCCGATCAAATTGCCGAGCGACAAGAATTACACGCTTCAGGTGACCGGCACAATCCAATCGCCGACCGTCGCCCCGGACACCGCCGGATCCAGCACGATCGCCGTGACCGAGCTTCAAACCAAGATAGGCGGCGCCATCGCACTCGCCGCCAACGGCGCCTGGAAATCGGGGCCATATCCTCCGAGAGTGAACCAGGCGACGCAATATGCCGTCACGTGGAATGTGGTGAACTATGCAACCGATGCCAAAAATGTTACGGTGTCTGCGTACCTTCAGTCGGGAACCACGCTTGCAGGCGCCATCACGAGCAACATCTCGTCCACGCCCACGTATGATCCGGGGACCGGACTCATCAGCTGGACCATCCCCGGCATTGCCGCGGGCACCGGCGTGATCACGCCGCCAATCCAGGCAATCATTCCCATCAGCAATGTGCCTGCCGTGAACCAGGTGGGACAGAGCGTGACGATCCTCGGAAAGAGCTCGCTCTCGGCGACGGACTCCTTCACCGGTGAGGCCCTCTCCGCGAACGCCGATGCAGTCACCACGGCCCTGCCGAACGACAAAGGCGTGAGCCACCAAAGCGGCGGCACCGTAGCGCAATAATCTCAATATCAATCATTTATGGACATCAACCAGGACAATGTGATGGAAAAGATCGTCGCGCTTTCCAAGCGGCGCGGCTTCGTGTTTCCGGGCTCCGAGATCTACGGCGGCCTTGCCAATTCCTATGAGTACGGGCCTGCGGGCGCAGAGCTCAAGCGGAACATCCAGGAAGAATGGTGGCGCGTGTTCATCCGCGAACGGAGCGACATGGTAGGCCTTGATTCCTCCATCATCCTCCATCCGAAGGTCTGGGAGGCTTCCGGCCATGTCTCGGGTTTTTCCGACGCGATGGTGGAGTGCAAAAAGTGCCACACCCGCACCCGTGCCGACCATCTCATCGAAAATGATATGGAGGCAAAAGGGGAGAGCATGAGCGTGGAAGGGAAAAAGGAGGCTGAGCTGGACGCCATTATTGCGGAGCACAAGATCGTATGCCCCGTCTGCGGCGCCTTCAATTGGACGCCGGTGCGAAAGTTCAACCTGCTGTTCGAGACGCACGTCGGCATTGTGCCGGAGGCGCAATCCAAGGTCTATCTCCGCGGCGAAACCGCGCAGGGCATATTTGTGGCTTTTAAAAATATCATCGACTCCACGCGCGTGCGCCTGCCATTCGGCGTGGGCCAGATGGGCAAAAGCTTCCGCAACGAGATCACCAAGGGCAACTTCATCTTCCGGACGCTGGAATTCGAGCAGGCAGAGATAGAGTATTTCTTCGATCCGGAAGCAACCGATTGGAAGGAGCTCTTTGAGGGATGGAAGACGGCGATGCACGGCTTTGCCACGAAAAACCTCGGTATTGAGGCAAGCCATCTGCGTTGGCGGGAACATGGCGACGAGGAGCGCAGCTTCTATAGCAAGCGCACCGAAGACCTTGAATACCTCTTTCCGTTCGGATTCAAGGAGCTTTGGGGTCTTGCCTACCGCACCGATTACGATCTGAACCAGCACGCGAAATTCTCCGGGGTAGACCTTTCCTACACCGATCCGGCGACCGGCAGGAAGTTCATGCCGCACGTGATAGAGCCCGCCGTGGGCATCAACCGCCTCATGGCCATGGTGATGCTCGAGGCCTATCGCGAGGAAGGGGACCGCACCTATCTCAAGCTCCCGCCCCGGCTCGCGCCTTACAAAGCGGCGATCTTCCCGCTCCTTGCAAACAAGCCGCAGCTCGTGGAGCTCGCGCGCAAGGTCCATGACGACCTCCAAAAGCATTTCCCGGTGGCCTGGGACGACCGCGGCAACATCGGCAAGCGCTATTATGCCCAAGATGAGATCGGCACCCCGTTCTGCATCACGGTGGATTTTGATACCCTCGGCGAGACAGACGGCAAGAGCAACCCCGACCATAAGGGCACGGTCACCGTACGGGACCGCGACACCGGCACACAGGAACGCATCGCGATAGAAAACCTGGCATCTTTCCTTCATGGCAAAATTTATCGTTAAAGGAGGCAAACCGCTCTTCGGCGAGGTGACGATCGCCGGGGCAAAGAATGCGGCATCCAAGATGCTCGTGGCCTCGCTCCTCACGGAGGAGCAGTGCATTTTCAAAAGCGTGCCGGGCATCGGCGAACTGGATATCGTCTATGAGCTTTTGCGGAACATCGGCAGCCAGATCGACGTGGCGGGGCCGACCGTAAGCGTGGCGACGCCGGTCATCGGAAACAACAAAGTGACGGAGCTTTCGCGCCGCAACCGCATTCCCATCCTCGCGCTCGGCCCGCTCCTTGCCCGCACGGGCGAGGCAGAGGTGCCGGTCCTCGGCGGCGACAAGATCGGTCCGCGGCCGGTAGACATCCATCTTGCCGGGCTTGAGAAGCTTGGCGCACGCATCGAGACGACCGACCGCAGCTTCCGGGCATGGGCGCCGGAAGGGGGCCTGCACGGCGCGGAAGTGGAACTGCGCTTCCCGAGCGTCGGCGCCACGGAGAACGTCCTGCTTGCCGCCGTCCTCGCCAAAGGGAGGACGGTCATCCGGAACGCCGCACTCGAACCGGAGATCATCGACCTCATCAAGCTCCTCCAGAAAATGGGGGCCATTATCGAGCTGCATCCGCCGCGCACCATCATGATCGAGGGCGTGGAGCGCCTCCACGGCACCGTGCACCGCGTGATGCCGGACCGCAACGAGGCAGTATCCTTCGCATGCCTTGCGATCGCCACGAACGGGCGCATCCGCCTGCGCGGCGCCATCCAGGAACACCTCATCACCTTCCTGAATGCCGTGCGCCGGGTCGGCGGGGAATACGAGGTCTTCGAGGACGGCATCGCATTCTGGCGCGCGGGCCGCAATGGCGACGGCGCCCTTGCACCGCTCAGCATCCGCACCGACGTCCATCCCGGTTTCATGACCGACTGGCAACAGCCGCTCGCGGTCGTCCTTACCCAGGCAAATGGCACCTCGCTGATCCATGAGACGATCTACGAGGACCGGTTCGCCTATGCGAACGACCTGAACCAGATGGGCGCACATATCACGGTGGCAAACGCCTGCCCGGAAAGCGACCCGTGCCGGTTCGCCGAGAAGGCGCCGGCGCACGTAGCCTCCATCGAAGGCCCCACGCCGCTCCACAGCGCAAACCTCACCGTGCGCGACCTCCGCTCCGGCATGGTGGACATCCTTGCCGCGCTCGTCGCCGACGGGGTTTCCGAGATCGAAGGCGTGGAAGAGATAGACCGCGGATACGAGCTCATCGATGCGCGCCTGCGCCAGCTTGGCGCGGACATCACGAGGGCCTGATCGCGCGTTGCATATTCCGGGATTTTCGCATACAATACACCATATGTTTGGCAAGAAAATAGGCATAGATTTGGGTACCGCGAACACGGTGGTCTTCGTCCCCGGACGCGGTTTTATTATCAATGAACCGACCATCGTGGCGCTCACGAGGCCGGACAATACCGTGCTTGCCGTAGGTTCGGAAGCCAAGGAGATGATCGGCCGCACGCCGGACGAGATCGTGGCCTACCGTCCGCTGAAGGACGGCGTGATCGCGGACTACTACATCACAAAGGCCATGCTCACGTACTTCATCTCGAAGGCGTCGGGCTGGTTCAATGTGATGAAACCGGACGTCGTCATCTCGGTGCCTGCGGGCATCACCCAGACCGAACGCCGCGCCGTGATGAACGCCGCCCGCGAAGCGGGCGCCGGCAACGCCTTCATTGTGCGCGAACCGATCCTCGCCGCCCTGGGCGCAGGCATTCCCATCAATGCGCGCTCCGGCAACATGATCATCAACATCGGCGGCGGCACGAGCGAACAGGCGGTGATCGCCCTCGGGAACATCGTCTCCTGGAACTCGCTCCGCATCGCCGGCAACAAGTTCGATCAGGCTATCATGGATTACGTCAAGAAAAAATATGCGCTCGCGATCGGCGAACAGACCGCGGAACAGGTGAAGATCGAGATCGGGTCCGCGATGCCGAGCAAGGAAAAAATGGAATACCAGGTCCGCGGAAGGGACCTCGTGACCGGCCTGCCGAAGGATATCGTGGTGAACTCCAATGAGATCGCCGAAGCCCTGAACCCGCTCCTCATCGAGATCGCATCCTCCGTGCAGAACGTCTTCAATGTGACGCCGCCGGAGCTCGTCGCCGACATCATGGAGAAGGGGATCATCCTCTCCGGAGGCTCCGTCCAACTGCACCACCTTCCGGAATTCTTCGAGCGTTTCCTCGGCGTACAGGCCTACGTGGCGGAGGACCCGCTGTTCTGCGTGGCCAAAGGCACCGGCCTCATCCTCAACCATCTGGACACCTACAAGAGGACCTTGCTCAACAAGCGATAAGCCGCCGCGCATGATCATCGGGCACGCCAAAACCATTGCCGACTTCAAAGAGATGACGCGTAATGGCGCGCTCGGCCATGGCTATCTTTTCTTCGGCCCGTCCATGACCGGGAAGCGCACCATCGCGCTCGGCCTCGCCAATTTTCTTGAATATGGGACATTCGATGCGCCGAAGGAAGGCAGCGTCCTGCAGGATACCAAGGTCATCGACCTGGCATTCATGCGGACCCTCGACCCCGAGGTGAAAGGAGGGTCCATCGGCATCGATGCCGTACGCGAAGTAAAACATTTCCTGTGGCAGAAGCCTAATGCAAGCCCCCGGCGCACGCTCATCATCGATACCGCAGAGCTTCTCACCAGCGAGGCCCAGAATGCCCTCCTGAAGGTTACCGAAGAGCCGCCAGCCTCATCGCTCCTCATCCTCGTGACCTCGGACGCGGAGCGCATCCTGCCCACCATCGTCTCCCGCCTGCCAAAGGTCTATTTTGGCACCGTGCCGGAACGCGACATTGCGGCATGGACCGATGCAAAATCCGCCGCGGCGGCGCGCGGGAAACCGGGGCTCGCATGGCGGATCGCGCACGACGAGGCATTCCAGGAGGAACTTGCCGCCGCGCAGGCGTTCCTGAGAACCCCTCCCTCGGCGCGCCGCGACTTCATCAAGAAGCTGATAGAGCCCGAGACCTTCAGCCTGCACAACTTCCTGGATGCTGTTATAATGACTCTTGCGTGGGAAAAGCCGTCCAAAGCAAAAGCCGCGTTCTGGCATAAGGCCCTGCGCCTCTCCGAACAAAGCGCGAATTTCGGACTCAACCCCAGGCTCCAACTCGAAGCATTGCTGCAATAATTTCCATGACCATCAAAGAACAGATCATCAAAGACCTCGAAGCGGCGCTCTCCGGCGTCACCGCGAAACTCAAGCAGGACCTTGGCCAGATCCGAGGCAATCGCCCCTCGCCGGAAATGGTCCAGGATATCCGTCTCAATCTCTACGACCAGACGCTCACCATCCGGGAACTCGGATCGCTCTCGGTACTCCCGCCGCGCACCATCCAGATCACCGTATGGGATCCGGATGCGGTTCCGGCGATCGTAAAGGCGATCGACGGCGCCCATCTCGGCCTTTCCACCACGAACGATGGCATGAACATCCGGGCGACGCTTTCTCCGCTCGGCAACGAGCGCCGCGAGGAGATGATGAAGCTCGTAAAAAAGATCTCCGAAACCGCCCGCATCCAGATCCGCGCGCGGCGCGACGATGCGATGACCCGCCTCAAAGATGCGGAGAAGCGGAAGGAGGCCACGGAGGACGATCTCTATAAGGGAAAAGAGGGGATCCAGAAGGCCACCGACAAGGCGAACGGGGAAGTGGAATCCCTCGCCAAAAACAAAACCGAGGAACTCGGGGAATAACACGATATCATGCTCATTGCCATCATCGTCATCGCCGGACTTTCGCTCCTCATCCTCGGCCATGAGGCGGGACACTTCTTTGCGGCAAAGATGTTCGGGCTCAAAGTGGACGAGTTCGGCTTCGGATTCCCTCCGCGCCTTGCCGCAAAAAAATTCGGCGAGACGGAATACAGCATCAATTGGCTGCCCTTCGGCGGATTTGTGAAGATCGGCGGCGAGCGCGGCGAGCTCTCGCTCATCGACGGCGAGAGCGATTCGCCCGCCGGAAGCCTGGATCTGGTTCCCGCCCCGGGAGATCCCGATGCCGGGATAGATCCCAAGCGCCTCTTTTATTCCCAGCCCGCATGGAAAAAGGCGGTCATCGTCCTTGCCGGCGTATTCACCAACTTCATCCTCGGCTGGCTCTTCATCACCATCGTCCTCATCGTGGGCGTGCCGCAGACCGTCGTGATCGCCGGCGTCCAGCCGGGATCCCCGGCGGCGGCGGTCGGGATCCAGTCGGGCGACGTCCTGAAAGGCTATACCGATACGCAGAGCTTCATTGATTTTGTGAATGCGCACAAAGGGGAACCGATCAGCGTCTCGGTGCTCCGCGCCAACAAGGAGGTCAACTTCACGGTCACCCCGCGCACGGTAACGGCGCCCAACGAGGGCGCCATCGGCGTAGCGCTCGACCAGGGCGGCGCAAAAGGGGAGAATGTTTTCCTTGCCGCACGCGACGGCGCCGAGGATGCCGGCATCCTCTCATGGCTTACCCTGAAGGCCTTCGGCGACCTCGTTCGCCAGATATTTGTCCACGCCTCCATCCCTGCCGACGTCGTGGGTCCGGTAGGCATCTTCGGCATCGCCGAAGAGACCGGCCATATCGGCCTCGCATACCTCCTGCAGTTCATCGGCATCATCTCCATCAACCTCATGGTGGTGAATTGCATCCCGTTCCCGGCGCTCGACGGCGGCCGCTTCCTTATGGTGCTCATTGAAAAGATCAAAGGTTCGCCGTTGTCCTATACCCTGGAGGCATGGGTGAACGGGATAGGGTTCAGCCTGCTTCTGCTCCTCATGATCGTGCTCACCGTAAGGGATATCCATGGATTCTTCTGATGAAAATCTCCCTCGTTGCCCGTCCCAAAAAGAATATCGCCTTCGTATTTTTCGTTCCTGAAAAAAGCGCGGCATGCGACCAGCCTCTGGCCGCATTTCTCGGAAAGGCTGAACGGACATACCTCCGCGCCGCGGAAGGAAGCCTTCGCCTGGGGGAAGGGGAAACGCGCACGCTTATCATGCCCGGAACCGGGCGCAAGGCGATCCTCATCGGCGCAGGAGCGCCGTCGGGCGTCTTGCACCGCAAAGCAGGCCTTCTGGCGCGCATCGCGGTGCAGGCCGCACGGAAGGAAAAAATCGAACGCTTTGCCTGTTATGCCGACCCCGGAACCGACCCCGAGGCCACGCGGGACGCCTACGAAACGGTGGCGGCGAACCTGCTTATGGCGAATTTTGAATTCGTGAAATATAAAACCCCTCCGCCCGAAGGATTTTCCTTCGTCAAAGAGGTGGAGATGGCGGCCGCCAAGGGACCTGCCGGGCGTGACATCGCGGAAGGCATCCGGCGCGGGACGATCGTAGGCGAGGAGACGAACGCCTGCCGGATCATCGCCAACACTCCGGGCGGCGACATGACGCCCGAGCTTCTCGCCGACCACGCCGCGAACGCCGCGAAACGCGCCGGCGGCATCAAGGTGACCGTATTCGACGAAAAGAAGATGAAGGCGCTCGGCATGGGCGGAGTGCTTGGCGTCGGAAAAGGATCGGATTCGGCGCCGCGATTCATCATCCTTGAATATCTCAAAGGGGCCAAAGGCGAGAAACCCGTGGTCTTGGTCGGCAAAGGCGTCACCTTTGATACCGGCGGTTTGAACCTCAAGCCAGGCGAGCACATTTACGAGATGCATATGGACATGTCGGGCGGCGCGGCAGTCATCCACACCCTGATCGCCGCCGCGCGCCTGAAGCTCAAGGCAAATATCGTGGCCATCGTACCCGCCGCGGAAAACATGCCTTCCGGATCAAGTTATCGTCCCGGCGATCTCCTGAAAACCATGAACGGCAAAACGATCGAAGTGTTGAACACCGACGCCGAAGGGCGCGTGATCCTCGCCGATGCACTGGAATACGCAAAGAAGTTCAACCCCTCGCTCGTAGTGGACGTCGCAACCCTCACCGGCGCGGCCATTGCGGCGCTCGGACTGCATTATACCGGCCTTTTTGCCACCGACGCCTCCCTTGAGGAGCGTTTCCGCGCCGCGGGCGAGGCAGTGAACGATCCGGTATGGCCCCTGCCGCTCAACGAAGCATACGAGGAGGACGTCAAAGGCACCTTCGGAGATTGGGCAAACACCGGCAAGCCCGGTGCAGGAGGAGGCGCTTCGACCGGCGCCGCATTCCTGTGGCAGTTCATCAAGGGATATCCCTGGGTGCACCTTGATATCGCCCCGCGCATGACCGCAACGGACCGCGAGTACCTCGCCAAGGGCGCCGCGGGCGCGCCGGTGAGGCTTCTGGTGCGCATCCTCGAGAGCGCAACGCGCTGATATGGTATACTGAAGCCATGGACCCATCATTTATCCACGCCGACATCTTTTTTTTCATCACCACGATTGCGGTGATCATCGTATCCTTGGCATGCACGGTGGCGCTCGTCTATCTCGCGATCATCCTCAATGACGTAAGGGAGGTGACGCGGCACATCAAGGAAGAGGCGGCGCTGATCCGCGAAGATATCGAGACCCTCCGCAGCGACGTGCGGAACAAGGGATTGCGCGCGGCCCGCATGTGGACCTTTTTCCAGACATTCTTCAAACGCGCATCGGCGCCGGCGTCAAGGTCGAAAAGCAAAAACGCATCCAAAGATTAATTTATCGTAAAACCGCATCAACTATGAAAAAGACCACCAAGAAAGGCATGGGAA